>NZ_JBJGZB010000021.1:0-71107 GCF_054050295.1 Geodermatophilus sp. SYSU D01045 | reverse complement strand
CCCCCCCCCCCCCCCCCCCCCCCCCCCCCCCCCCCCCCCCCCCCCCCCCCCCGGGGTGGATCAGGACTCGAAGGCGGCGTCGATGTACTGGTCGACGTTGTCCGCGGTGACCACCGGCGCGTTCAGCACCGTCCGCCGCGGGACGCCCTGCGAGGTCAGGTCCGACAGGCTCTTGTCCTGCGCCACGAGCCGGGCGAGCTTGATGCCGTCGGCGGCCTGCGTGTGCGGGTAGATGACCGTCGCCTGGAGGACCGAGTTGCCCTCCTGGATCGCCCGCATGGCGTTGGCCGAGCCGGCGCCGCCGACCATGAAGAACTCGTCGCGGCCGGCGTTCTCGATGGCGGCCAGGACGCCGACGCCCTGGTCGTCGTCGTGGTTCCAGATGGCGTCGATCTGCGGCGCGGCCTGGAGCAGGTTGGCCGCGGCCTCCTCGCCGCCCTCGACGGTGAAGTCGGCGGCGACGCGGTTGTCGACGTCGAGACCGCACTCCGCCAGCGCGTCGGCGAAGCCCTGGCTGCGGTCCTGGGTCAGCGGCAGCGAGTCGATGCCGGCGATCTCCGCGACGACGGCGTCGGGGTTGTCGCCCAGCTGCTCGCAGATGTAGGTGCCGGCGGAGACACCCATGCCGTAGTTGTCGCCGAGGACCGTCGCCCGGGCGGCGAACGGGCTGTCGAACTCGCGGTCGACGTTGATGACCGGGATGCCGGCCTCCATCGCCTGCAGCGCGACCGGGGTCATCGCCGCGCCGTCGAAGGGCAGCAGCACGATCGCGTCGACGCCGTCGTTGATGAACGTCTCCACCTGGCTGATCTGGGTGCTGACGTCGTTGGTGCCCTCCGCGACCACCAGCTCGACGTCCTCGTAGTTCTCGGCCTCGGCGCGGGCGGCCTCGGTGATGCCGGCCATCCAGCCGTGGTCGGCGGCCGGCGCCGAGAAGCCGATGGTGACGGTGTCGCCGGCCTCGTCGTTGTCGCTGGCGGCCTGGTTGCCCCCGCCGCCGCCGCCCGACGCCTCCGGGGTGTTGCTCGTGCAGCCGGCCACGAGCACGCCCGCGCTGAGCAGGGCGACCGTGGCGTACGGCAGGCGGCGGAACGGACGCTGCCTCGTTGCAGACATGCTCTCTCCTCGGGTGTCGCCCCCTCTCCGGAGGCGGGTGGGCTGCCACCGGACGGGGGTCCGGTGGGTGGTGCGGTCCGGCGCGCGGGTCGCGCGCCGGGAGTCAGAGGGTCTTGCCGCTCGAGGCCGGACGGGTGCCGCCCGGTCCGCCCTCGACGGCCGAGCCGCCGGAGACCGCCCCGCCCGGGCCGCCCGGGCCGCCCGTGGCGGGCAGGCCACCGGACGGCGGTCCCGCGGTGGGCCGGCGGAAGCTGAAACCGCCGGTGGCCAGCCGCTGCTGCAGCAGGACGGCGAGGACGATGATCACGCCGGTCGCCACGGCCTGCGCCGAGCTCGACAGGTTGTTGAGCGTGAAGATGTTGCCGAGCGTCTCGAAGACGAGGACGCCGAAGACGGTGCCGACGATCGTCCCGCGCCCGCCGATGAGCAGCGTCCCGCCGATGACGACCGCGGCGATGGCGTCGAGCTCGTAGAGCGTGCCGTGGGTCGAGCTGCCCGTCGTCGTCCGCGCCATCATCATCACCGCGGCGATGCCGCAGGTGATGCCGGAGAGCACGTAGAGCTTGACGGTGTGCCGCTGCACGCGGATGCCCGCGAGGCGGGCGGCCTCGGCGTTGCCGCCGACCGCGAAGGTGCGCCGGCCGAAGGTGGTCCGGTTGAGCAGCACCCACCCGGCGATCGCGACCAGCGCGAAGATGATCACCAGCGTCGGGATGCCGAGCACGTCACCGGAGAAGAAGGCCAGGAAGTCCCGGTCCCGCACGATCTGGGTGCGCCGGTTCGCGATGATCTCCGCCAGGCCGCGGGCGGCGGTGAGCATGGCCAGGGTGGCGATGAAGGCGGCGAGCCTGCCGTAGGCGATGACCACGCCGTTGATCAGCCCGGCCACCGCACCGACGACCAGCGCGGTGAAGACCATGACGATCCAGTGGAAGTCCTCGGCCATCTGCTGGGTGGCCAGCGTGGTGGCCCACACCGACGCCAGCGCCACCAGCGCCCCGACCGACAGGTCGATGCCGCCGCCGATGATCACGAACGTCATCCCGACGCTGACCACGCCGATGACCGAGGCCAGCCGCAGGATGGTCAGGATGTTGTCGACGTCGGCGAAGCGGTCCCCCGCCGTGATCACGCCGACCACGCACAGGACGACCAGGGCGACGACCAGGCCCAGGTTGCGGCCGGCGGCGCCGCCCAGGAACCCGCCGGGACCGCCCCGGCGGGCCTGCTCCTTGCCCGTCCCCGTGACCAGCGCCGTGCTGCCCTCACTCATGCGACGTCCCCTTCGTGCACCGGGACGCCGTGCGTCGACGTCCCCTCCATGACCAGGTCGAGCACGCGGTGCTCGTCGAGGGCCGAGGCGGGCTCCTCCGCCAGCACCCGGCCCTCCGCGACGACGAGGACCCGGTCGGCCAGACCGAGCACCTCCGGGATCTCGCTGGAGACGACGACCACCGCGACGCCGCGGTCGGCGAGGTCGCGCACCAGCGCGTAGATCTCCGAGCGCGCCCCGACGTCGACGCCGCGGGTGGGCTCGTCGAGCAGCAGCACCCGGCAGTCGCGCAGCAGCCAGCGGGCGAGCACGACCTTCTGCTGGTTGCCGCCGGACAGCGTCCGCACCTCGCGGGTGACGTCGGCCGGGCGGACCTCCAGCGCGCTCACCTGCTCGCGGGCGGCGTCGCGCTCGGCGGAGCCGGACAGGAAGCCGCCGCGGGCGAAGCGGGCCAGGCTGGAGATGCTGATGTTGCGGGCGACGGACTCGCCCAGCAGCAGCGCCTGGCTCTTGCGCTCCTCCGGCGCGAGCCCGACGCCCGCGGCCACCGCGACGCCGACGTCGCCGTGCCGCAGCCGGCGCCCGTCCACGCGGACGGTGCCGCCGGTGGCGCGGCGGGCGCCGTAGACGGTCTCGAGGATCTCCGACCGGCCCGAGCCGACCAGCCCGGCCAGCCCGACGATCTCGCCCGGCCGCACGGTGAAGGAGACGTCGGTGAAGGAGCCGCGCAGCGACAGACCCTCGACCTCGAGCACCGGCTCGGCGGTGGGCGCGGACCGGTGGTGGCGCTCCGGGAAGACGTACTCGATGTCCCGGCCGGTCATCAGGGTGATGACCTCGCGGGTCGGCGTCTCCCGGGCCGGCAGCCCGGTGGCGACGGTCCGGCCGTCCTTGAGGACGGTGATCCGGTCGCCGATCTCGCGGATCTCCTCCAGCCGGTGGGAGATGTAGACGACGGCGACGTCGTGGGCGGTGAGGTCGCGGATGACCGTGAACAGCCGCTCGACCTCCTCGTTGTCGAGGACCGCCGAGGGCTCGTCCATGATGATCAGCCGCGCGTCCTGGGACAGCGCCCGCGCGATGCTCACCATCTGCTGGGAGGCCGCGGGCAGCGACCCGACCTCGGCGCCCGGGCGGATCTCGGGGTGGCCGAGCCGGGTGAGCAGCTCCCCCGCCCGCCGGTTGAGCTCGCGCGGCCGCACGAAGCCCATCTGGGCCTGCTCCCGGCCGAGGAAGACGTTGTCGGCGACGGTGAGCCCGGCGACGAGGTCCAGCTCCTGGTAGATCGTCGCGATGCCCAGGCCCAGCGCGGCCTGCGGCGTGGACAGCCGGACCTGCTCGCCGCGCCAGGAGATGACGCCCTCGTCGGGCTGGTGGGCACCGGCGAGGACCTTGATCAGGGTCGACTTGCCGGCGCCGTTCTGGCCGAGGAGGCAGTGCACCTCCCCCGCGCGGACGTCGAGGTCCACGCCACCGAGCGCGCGGACGCCCGGGAAGGTCTTGACGATGCCGTGCATCTCCAACAGCGGCGGTCCTGCCGGGGGCATGGCCTCACCTCGGACTTCTGCTCAACGCTGACCATTAGTCTGTGCAGCGGTGACCATATGAACGGAGTCACAAGGGGTCAAGACTCCGTGAGCGGTGTCACCGAACCGAGACCTGCAGCGCCCAGGCCAGGGGCGGAAATGGCCATTTCTGTCGCCTCCTGGCGACAGACGGTGACTCAGCGCGCGAGGGCCTGGTGGACGGAGTCCTCGTCGAGGTAGCCCTGGATGGCCATGAGCGCGGCGCCCACCCGGCCGGACAGGTCGGGGGCGTCGCTGACGCTGATCTCCAGCGCGCGGGCGGCCAGCGGCATCGAGCGGCCGTACACCGCCTCGCGGATGCCGGCCAGCAGCGGCGCGCCGGCCTGCGCGACCCCGCCGGTCATCACGATCCGGTGCGGGTTGAAGAAGTTGACCAGCGCGGCCAGCACCGTGCCGATGGTGCGCCCGGCCCGCCGGACCAGCTCCAGCGCCGGGCCGTCGCCCTGCGCGGCGAGCTCGATGACCTGCCGGGTGCTGGTCACCGGCAGCCCCGCCTCGACGGCGTCGCGCAGCAGCGCGCCACCGCCGGCGAGCGCCTCGAGGCAGTTCTCGTTGCCGCACCGGCAGAGCACCGTGCGGCCGTCCGGCGTCGGCACGTGGATGTGCCCGATGTCGCCGGCGCTGCCCTGCGCGCCCCGGTAGACCTCGCCGTCGACGATGACCCCGCAGCCGATGCCGGTGCCGACCTTGACCACCAGCACGTCCTCGGCCGAGCCGCCGACGCCGATCTCCCCGAGCGCCATGACGTTGACGTCGTTGTCGACGAGGACCGGGCAGCCGTAGCGGGCGAAGGCGCCGGGGATGTCGTGGTCGTGCCAGCCCGGCATGATCGGCGGGTGCGACGGCCGGCCGGTCGAGAACTCCACCGGCCCCGGCACGCCCACCCCGACGGCGCACACGTCGGCCGGGGTCAGCCCGGCGTCGGCGAGCACCTTCTGCGCCAGCCGGTCCACCTCGGCGAGCACCACGTCGGGACCGTCGGCGATGTCGATCGGGTGCCCGACGGTGGCCAGGATCTGCGCGGACAGGTCGGTGACCGCGACGTCGACGCTGGTGACCCCCAGGTCGACGGCGAGCACGCAGCCGGCGCCGCTGTTGAACCGCAGCAGGGTCGGGGGGCGCCCGCCGGTGCTGCCGCCGCGGCCGCCCTCCTGCAGCAGGCCGGCGGCGATCAGCTGGTCGACGCGAGCGCTGACGGTGTTGCGCGCGGCCCCGGTGAGCGCGACCAGCTCCGCGCGGCTCCGCGCGCGGCCGGTGCGCACGTGGTGCAGCAGTGCGCCGGCCGAGGCGGACGTGGAGGCCATGCCGTCATGGTGACACGCCGGAGGCGCGTCCCCCCTCCTCCGCGACCGCCGCCGTTCCGAGAACCTCCCGGAGGACGGCGGCGACGGCGTCCGGGTGGGTCTGCACCGTCATGTGCCCCGCCCCGGGCACCTCGACCACCCGGCCCGACGGCGCGGCGGCGGCCACCGCGGCGGCCCAGTCGGCGTCGCAGAGCCGGTCCCGCGTGCCGCGGACGACGGTCACCGGGACGCCGACGCGGCGCAGCCGGACGTCGATGCGGTCGGGCGCGGCCACCCGCCACAGCGCCCGCATCGCCCGCGGGCCGGTGGTCAGCCACTGGGCGACGATCAGCGGCGCCTGCCACCAGGGCTCGTGCAGCGCGGTCCGCAGCCACCGCCCGGCCAGCCGGGCGGGCCGGCGCAGCCGCGGGTCGGTCGACGGGCCGAGCAGGACGACGCCGGCCACCCGGGGGTCGACGGCGGCCGCGGCCACCACCTGGCAGCCCTGCGAGTGGCCGGCCAGCACGACCGGGCCGGGGCCGAGCCGGTCCCGCAGCCGGGCGGCCAGCGCGTCGAGCGGGGGCACAGGTGCAGACCGGCCCATCCCGGGTAGGAGCACGACGTCGGCGGGCGACCGCCGGCGCAGCCGTGACCACGACCGCCCGTCCAGGCCCAGCCCCGGGACGACCACGAGCCGGGGGATGACGACGGGCACCGACCTGGTTGTACCGGGCAGGACCGGGCACCGCGAGTGCACCGGCGGAGGGCAGCCGTGACGGGGATCACCCCCCGGACCGGCCCGCCGGGAGACAGCGGGGCCCCTGACGGGAGAGGATCAGTCATCATGACGACATCACCTGCAGCCACCGCCAGCTCTTCGACCGGCCGGCCGCGGGTGGTGATCATCGGCTCCGGCTTCGGCGGCCTGTTCGCCGCGAAGGCCCTGCGCAACGCCGACGTCGACGTCACGGTGGTCGCCAAGACCGGCCACCACCTCTTCCAGCCGCTGCTCTACCAGGTGGCCACCGGCATCCTCTCCGAGGGCGAGATCGCCCCCGCCACCCGCGAGGTGCTGCGCCACCAGAAGAACGCCAAGGTCGTCCTCGGCGAGGTCGTGGACATCGACGTGGACACCCGCACGGTCACCTCCACCGTGCTCGGCCGCACCACGATCCACCCCTACGACGAGCTGATCGTCGCCGCCGGCGCCGGGCAGTCGTACTTCGGCAACGACCGGTTCGCCGAGTTCGCCCCCGGCATGAAGAGCATCGACGACGCCCTCGAGCTGCGCGGCCGCATCTTCGGCGCGTTCGAGCTGGCCGAGCTCGCCACCGACCCCGCCGAGGTCGACCGGCTGATGACCTTCGTGGTCGTCGGCGCCGGCCCGACCGGTGTGGAGATGGCCGGGCAGATCGCCGAGCTCGCGCACCGCACGCTGCGCCGCGACTTCCGCAACATCGACCCGCAGCGGGCCCGCATCATCCTGCTCGACGGTGCGCCGCAGGTGCTGCCGCCGTTCGGGCCCAAGCTCGGCGAGAAGGCCCGCCGGCACCTCAACGAGATCGGCGTCGAGGTGCAGCTCGGCGCGCTGGTCACCGACATGGACGCCGACGGCCTGACCGTCAAGGACGCCGACGGCCAGCTGCGCCGCATCTCGGCGGCCACCAAGGTGTGGGCCGCCGGCGTGCAGGCCTCGCCGCTGGGCCGGCTGCTCGGGGACAGGACCGGCGCCGAGGTCGACCGCGCCGGGCGCCTGTCGGTCCAGTCCGACCTGACGCTGCCCGGCCACCCCGAGATCCACGTCGTCGGCGACATGGCCAACCACCCGGACAAGCTGCCCGGCGTCGCGCAGGTGGCCATCCAGGGCGGGCGCTACGCCGCCGACCAGATCAAGCGCCGGCTGGCCGGCAAGGCGCCGCGGGGCGCGTTCCGGTACCGCGACAAGGGCAACATGGCGACGATCTCGCGGTTCTCCGCGGTCGCCGACATCAAGAAGATGAAGTTCGAGGGCTTCATCGCCTGGGTGATCTGGCTGGTGGTGCACCTCTTCTACATCATCGGCTTCAAGAGCCGGGTCACCACGGTGCTGCACTGGATGGTCAGCTTCCTGGGCCGCGGCCGCTCGCAGCGGGTGGCCACCCAGCAGCAGGTCTACGGCCGGCTGGCGCTGGAGAAGCTCGGCCCCGGCTTCGAGGCGTCGAAGACCGGCGGGCCGAAGGACCACCCGCAGACCCCCGACGAGGTCAACGGCGAGCAGCAGCACGACTTCGTCGGCCGCCGCACCGCGTAGCCACCGCACGTCCCGACGGCCCGGACCCCCTCGCGGGCCCGGGCCGTCGCGCGTCCGGGCTCAGCGCAGCCAGGTGTCCAGCGCCGCGGTGACCAGCTCGCGGGTCACGACGTGGCCGCCGTCGAACTCGTCGTAGGTGACGTCGTACCCGGCGGCGGCGAGGTCCCGGGACACCCGGCGGCCGCAGCGCTCCACCGGCAGCACGCGGTCGTGGGTGCCGTGGGCGATCCAGATCCGGGGCCGGCCGGTGCGGCCCGGCGGGGCGGTGAAGCCCGGCGAGAACGCGAGCAGCGCCTCGAACAGGTCGCCGTTGGCCAGCCCGAGCGAGAGCGCATAGGAGCCGCCGTCGGAGAACCCGCCGAGCGCGATCCGCGAGACCGCGAGCCCGGCGGCGACCTGCTCCAGCGCGGCGTCGAGGACCGCCACGTCCCGGCCGAGCCCGCCGGCCAGCAGGTCCCAGGTCGAGGCGACCGAGGAGGTCGCGAGGACGGCGACCCCGCGGGCGGTGGCGACGTCGCCGACCGCGGCCAGCGAGTGGTCCGCCGTCCCGCCCGCGCCGTGGCAGAACACCAGCAGCGGTCGCGGGCCGGCCGGTCCGCCGGGGACGGCGACCAGCGCCTCCGGGCCGCCGAGGTCCAGCGCGGTGGTGCCGGGCGGCAGCGGCGGGCCGGCCGGCTGCGGGCCCGGGCGGGCGTCGAGGCGGCCGGCAGCGGCGGGGGCGGCCACGGCTAGACGGCGTGCGCGACCGGCGGCACGTGCTCGTCGGGCCGCTCGAGGTGCAGCGGCTGCACCGGCGTCGTCTCCTCCAGGTAGAGCAGGGCGTCGTAGCGGTCGCCGGTCACCGTGGGCACGTAGTTGCCCCAGCGCTCGCGCTCGGGTCGGTAGACGACGCCGATCGCCCGGTGCCCCAGCCGCCGGTCCAGCCAGCCCGGGCGCTCTCCGCGCGGGACGACGACGAGCGCGTCGTGCCCGACCTCGCGGTGCAGCAGGTCCTCGAGGCTGCCCTCCCGGGCGGGCGGCACGGTCATCCGCTCCATCTGCGCACCCCACTCCCGTCCGGCGACGACGCCGCCGCGGTGGCCGGCGAAGCCCACCAGGACGACGTCGCCGGTGCCGTGCCGCTCGCGCAGCAGCCGGCCGAGGTTGGTCATGCCGGCGTCGGCCATGTCGGTGGCCCGGGCGTCGCCGACGTGCGTGTTGTGCTCCCAGACCACGGCCTTCGCGCCGGTGTGGTCCACCAGCCGGTCCAGGGTGTCGGCCATGTGGACGTCGCGGACGTTCCACGACTCCGCGGAGCCGCCGACCATCGCCCGGTAGTAGCGCTCCGCGCCGACGACCACCGCGGCGTTCTGCTCGGCGGCGAACCGGTCGTCGGGGTCGTCGTCCGCGCCGCGCCGCTCGCACAGCCGCCGCAGCAGCGCGACGACGGTCTCCTCGCACGCCGCCGGGGCGAAGCGCTGGGCGAAGGCGTACTCGGCACCGTCCTCGCCGAAGGGCTCGAAGCAGCGCAGGGCCTGCCTGGCCGCGTCGACGTGCCCGGGCTCGTGCTCCCGCACCCAGGCCAGCAGCTCGTGCATCGAGTCCCAGAGGCTGTAGACGTCCAGGCCGGCGAAGCGCACCCGCCCGGCCTCGGGGCGGCCGGCGTTGACCCCGCGCAGCCAGCGGCAGAAGTCGACGACGTCGTCGTTGGCCCACATCCAGGTCGGCCAGCGGGCGATGGCGTCCAGCGCCGCCCGCGGGTCCTCGGCGCCGCCGGGCCGCAGTCGCACGCTGCGGTCGACGCGGGCGCAGTCGGGCCAGTCCCCCTCGACCGCCACCAGCCCGAACCCGCGCTCCTCGACCAGCCGGCGGGTCAGCGCGGCGCGCCAGGCGTAGTACTCGTGCGTGCCGTGGCTGGCCTCGCCGACCGCCACCAGGCGCGCGTCCCCGATGCGCTCGAGCAGCGGGTCGAGGTCGGCGTCGTCGCGCAGCGGGCCGGTCGGCTGACCGAAGCCGTCCATTCAGGACCTCCCGGCCGCCCCCTCGCGGACGACCCACTCCGCGACCGCCCGGCGGTCGCCCGTGCGCAGCCAGGTGCTCCGCTGCCGCGCCGCCGACGTACCCCGGCCGAGCAGGTCCTGCACCCGGGCGGTCACCTCGTCCCACTCCCCCGCCGTGGTCAGGTCCTCCTCCAGCTCGGCCAGCAGTCCGGTCACCGCGGTGGGGGCGTCGACCAGCTCCTCGCGCAGCGGGTCGTACAGCGGGCCCGCCAACCCGGAGCGCGCCGCCCGCCACCGCGCCGCCCGCAGCACCTCCGGCCGCAGGTCGGGCACCGGCTCGCCCCGCTGCGCCCGCCCCGCGAGCACCCGCACCAGCGAGCGGACCAGCGCGGCGTGCAGGACGGCGTCGTCGAGGGTGGTGCAGACGTCGGCCAGCCGGAACTCGATCGTGGGCAGCCGGGCCGAGGGGCGGACGTCCCAGTACAGGTGCGACCCGTCGGCCACCACGCCGGAGGCGACCAGCGCGGCCAGCACCCGGCGGTAGCCGTCGGCGTCGCCGAGCGGCTCGGGGGCGCCGGCGTGCGGGAAGCGGGTCCACCACAGCGTCCGCCAGGACTCGTAGCCGGTGTCGACGCCGTCGTGGAACGGGGAGCTGCCGGTCATCGCGAGCAGCACCGGGAGGTAGGGGCGGGTGCGGTCGAGCACGGCGACGGCGGTGTCGAGGTCGGGGACGCCGACGTGCACGTGGCAGCCGCAGATGTCCTGCTGCCGCGCCAGCCCGGCCCAGCGGTCGACCATCGCCTCGTACCGCTCGCCCGGGGTGACCGGCATGGTGTGCCAGGAGTCCCACGGGTGGGTGGAGGCCGGCAGGAGCAGCAGGCCGTCCCGCTCGGCCGCGGCGGCCGCCTCGGTGCGGGCCGCCACCAGCTCGGCGCGCACCTGCTCGAGCGTGGTGCACACGCCGGTGGCGATCTCCAGCTGCGTGGTGGCGATCTCCGGGTGCACCCGCTGTCCGGCCTCGCCGGCGAGCGCCGCCGCGGACGCCCGCGGGCCCGGCGTCAGCTCCAGGGTGTCCGGGGAGACGAGGTGGAACTCCTCCTCGACGCCGAGGGTGCGCCCGACCGCGGCTCCCTCGGTCTGCAGGCCGTCGGTGCGCACGCCCCTCCTCGGTGCCGGTCCGGTCGCCGGGGAGGCCGACGCTACGGCCGCCGCCGCCCCGCCGCACCTGCTGCCCGGCGCGCGCGGGACACCTCCGGCCGTTCACGCAGGGCGGAACGGAGGGGGTGGCAGCGCGGTCCGGCGAGGCGTCCACTGGTCGGTGCAACGCTGTAATCAGAACCGGAGGTGGACCGTGGCCCGACCCGACACCGACGCGGCCCTGGACGCCTACTCCCAGGTGGTCACCGCGGTCGCCGCCGACCTCACCCCGCACGTCGCCGCCCTGCAGGTGACCGCCCCCGACGGCCGGGCCGGCGCCGGCTCCGCGGTCGTCGTCCCCGGCGACGGGCTGATGCTCACCAACGCGCACGTCGTCGGCCGGGCGCGCAGCGGGCGCGCGGTGTTCGGCGACGGCACCGAGACGCCGGTCGAGGTGGTGGGCTCCGACCCGCTGTCCGACCTCGCCGTCGTCCGGGCGACCGCCGGCGCCCCCGAGCCCGCGGAGCTCGGCGACGCCGCGCAGCTGCGGGTCGGCCAGCTCGTCGTCGCCGTCGGCAACCCGCTCGGGCTGGCCGGCTCGGTGACCGCTGGCGTGGTCAGCGGCCTGGGCCGCTCGCTGCCCACCCGGGACGGGCGCACCGCCCGGGTGGTCGAGGACGTCATCCAGACCGACGCCGCGCTCAACCCGGGCAACTCCGGCGGCGCGCTCGCCGACTCGGCCAGCCGGGTGGTCGGCATCAACACCGCGGTCGCCGGGTGGGGCCTGGGGCTGGCCGTGCCGGTCAACGCCACCACCCGCCGGATCGTCGACGCGCTGGTCCGCGACGGGCGGGTGCGCCGCGCCTACCTGGGCCTGGTCAGCAGCCCCGCGCCGCTGCCGGCCCCGCTGGCCGAGCGCACCGGCCGGCGCCGCGGCCTGCGGGTGGTCGACGTCGTCCCGGGCTCGCCGGCCGACCGGGCCGGGCTGCGCGCCGGCGACCTGGTGCTGGAGGCCGGACGGGCGCCGGTGGCCGAGGCGCAGAGCCTGCAGCGGCTGCTGTTCGCCGAGGCGATCGGCCGGCCGCTGCCGGTCACCGTGTACCGGCTCGGGGCGATGGTCGACGTCATCGCGGTGCCCACCGAGCTCACCGGCTGACCCTCCCCGGCGACCCTCCCTCCGAGGGGGACGGCCGTTCCCGCGCTCAGGACGGGCGTGATGGGTGACGATGTCGTCCGCAACGGAGGGAGGTCCCGTGCACGGTGACCGCAGGGGCGGACTGGGCCTGCTCGCGCTGCTCTACGGCTGCGCCGCCGTCCTGTGTGCCGCCGGCGCGCTGTGGCCGATGCACCCCCGGACGCCGGTGGTCCTGCTGACGGCGCTCGCGGCCGTCGGCGGGCTCGGCTCCGCGGCGCTGTGGCACGTGCGCGACCGCGCGCCGACGGGCCGCTCCCCCATGGCCCTCGTGCACGCCGCCCTCGCCCTGCTGTCCCTGCTCACGGCGCTGCTCGCCTGGCGCTCGGTCACCGCGGTCGGCGTCGTCGGCCTCGGCCCGGTCGTGGTGGCGCTCGGGGTGCTCGCCGGCCACGTGCTGCCGCCGGCGCAGGCGCGGCTGCACGTCGCGGGCGGCGTCGCCGTCGTCACCGCCGGGGCGCTCGCCGCGACGCCGGAGGGGTTCCTCTCCGCCTGGCTGGCCGCCGTCGCCACGGTCGCGGTGCTCACCGAGGCGCAGATCCGGCAGTCGGGGGCGCTGCGCCGCGCGGCCGGCACCGACCCGCTGACGGGGGTGGCCAACCGCCGCGCCTGGGAGGCCGAGTCCGCCCGGCTGCTCGCCCACGCGCAGCGCACCGGCGAGCCGCTGACCGTCGTGGTCCTCGACCTCGACGGGTTCAAGGCCGTCAACGACACCGAGGGCCACTCCGCGGGCGATGCGCTGCTGCGCTCCCTCGCCACGGCCTGGAGCCGGGAGCTGCGCCGCTCCGACGTGCTCGGCCGCCTCGGCGGGGACGAGTTCGTGCTCTGCCTGCCCGGCACCGGCACCGACCGCTGCGCCGAGCTGCTGGACCGGCTGCGCGCCGTCTCCTGCGGGGCGTGGTCGGCCGGGGCGGCTGCCGCCGTGCCCGGCGAGGACCTCGCCGCGACGCTGGCCCGCGCCGACGCCGCGCTGTACCGGCAGAAGCGCGCCCGCCACTCGGCCGCCGGCTGACCGCCCGCGTCGGCTCCCCGCCCCTCGGTGCCGACGCGCCACGCGCCCGGTGGCCGCTCCCCGCCGCACCGCCCCGACGGCGCCGCCGGTGCCACCCTGGGGCCGCCCGGCGACCGGCCGCGCGCGCCGTCCCGGGCGAGGGAGCGGCCATGACCTCGGTGGTGGTCTGCGGCGGCGGCGTGGTCGGGCTGTGCGCCGCGATGATGCTCGCCGACGACGGGCACGACGTCACCGTCCTCGAGTCCGACCCCGACGGTGCCCCGACCACGCCCGCCGAGGCGTGGGACTCCTGGCGGCGGACCGGCGTCGCGCAGTTCCGGCAGCCGCACAACCTCTTCGCCCGGTTCCGCGCGGTCGCCGACGACGAGCTGCCCGGCCTCACCGACCGGCTGCTGGCCGACGGCTGCGTGTGGGTCGACTACACGGAGCTGCTGCCGCAGGGGATCGCCGACCGCGCACCCCGGGTCGCCGACGAGCGGCTGCGGTTCGTCACCGGCCGCCGGCCGGTGGTGGAGTCCACCGTGGCGGCGGCCGCCGAGGACACCCCGCGGGTCACCGTGCGCCGCGGGGTGCAGGTGGCCGGCCTCCTGCCCGGGCCGCCCGCCGCCGACGGCGTCCCGCACGCGGCCGGGGTGCGGACGACGGAGGGCGAGGAGCTGCGGGCCGACCTCGTCGTCGACGCCACCGGCCGGCGCACCCGCTCGGCGCGGTGGCTGGCCGGCCTCGGCGCCCGGCCGCCGGAGGAGCGCGCGCAGGCCTCGGGGTTCGTCTACTACACGCGCTTCCTCACCGGCCCGGAACGGCCGGTGCGCCGCGGCCCGGGGCTCATGCCGCTGGGCAGCGTCTCGGTGCTCACGCTGGACGGCGACAACGACACCTGGTCGGTCACCGTGTTCGGGCAGACCGGCGACCGGCCGCTGCGGGCTCTGCGCGACCCCGCCGTCTTCGACCGGGTGGTCGGGGCCTGCCCGCTGCAGGCGCACTGGCTGGACGGGCGTCCGCTGGGCGGGGTGGCCGCGATGGCCGGGGGCCTGGACCGCAGCCGCCGCTTCACCGTCGACGGCCGGCCGGTGGCGACCGGCTTCGTCGCCGTCGGGGACGCGTGGGCGTGCACCAACCCGTCGGCCGGCCGGGGCCTGTCGATCGGCATCGCGCACGCCGCGCTGCTGCGCGCCGCGGTCGCCCGGGACCTGGACCGGCCCGCCGACCTCGCCGCGGCCTTCGCCGCGGCGACCGAGCGGCGGGTCGGTCCGTTCGTCACCGACCAGCTGGCCGAGGACCGCTCGCGGCTGGCCCAAATGGACGCCGCCCGCCGCGGGGAGCCCGAGCCGCCGCTGTACCCGGAGCTCGCGGCCTTCCTCGGGGTCGCGATGCAGGACGCCGACGTGTTCCGGGCGATGCTCGAGTACCGGCTGTGCATGGCGCCGCTGGCCGACCTGCTGGCCGTGCCGCTGGTCCGCGAGCGGGTGGCCGCGGCGGTGCCCGACCCCCCACGCCCGTTCCCCGGACCGGACCGCGCCCGGCTGCTGGAGCTGCTGGCCTCCTAGGGGCGGCGCCAGTCGTCGCCGGTCAGGTGCGAGCCGGCCATCGGGCCCATCTGCAGCATGCCGCCGTCGACGGCGTAGGAGGAGCCGGTCACGTAGGACGCCTGCGGCGAGGCGAGGAAGGCGACGACGGCGGCCACCTCGTGCGCGTCGCCGGGCCGGCCGACCGGGACGCCGGGGCGCTCGTGGCCGGGCGCGGTCGGGTCCTCGTCCTCCTGGCCGGTCATCGGGGTGGCGATCTCCCCCGGCGCGACGGCGTTGACGGTGATGCCGTGCTCGGCCAGCTCGATCGCCGCGACCCGGGTGAGCAGACCCAGCCCGCCCTTGGCCGCGCAGTACGCGGCCGCGCCGACCCGCGGCTGGTGCTCGTGCACGCTGGTGACGTTCACGATCCGCCCGCCCCGCCCGGCGGCGACCATGCGGCGCGCCGCGCGCTGCAGGCAGAGGAACGCCGCGTCGAGGTCGGTGGCCAGCACCTCGCGCCAGGTCTCCCAGTCGGTGTCCAGGATCGGCGTGGAGTGGCCGGTGCCGGCGTCGTTGACCAGGACGTCGACGCCGCCGAGGGCGTCGGCCAGCTCGTCGACGACGCCGGCGGCGCCCGGCAGCCGGGTGAGGTCGACGTGGCGCACCTCGGCCCGGCGCCCGCGGGCCCGCACCTCGTCGGCGGTGGCCTGCGCGTGCGCCTCGTCGCGGTACCAGGTGATGCCGACGTCGCAGCCCTGCTCGGCGAGCGCGACCGCGACCGCCCGCCCGATGCCCGACTCCGACCCGGTGACGACCGCGACGCGGCCCGCTGACTCCGTCATGCCCCCATGCTGGGGGCGGGGTCGGGGGCCCGCGACGCGGCGGCGGTGCACCGGTCAGGCCTCCAGCGGCGCCCGCTCCAGCGCGGCCACGCGGTCCGCGGCCCGGTCGCGGTCGGCCGCCGCCCGCTGCGCCGCCCGGTCCGCGGCCGCGGCCCGCCGGCCGGTCCGCGCGGCCTCGGCACCGGCCGCCTCCGCGTCCGCGCGCACCCGCTCGAGCTCGGCCTCGAGCTCCTCGACGCGGGCGGTGAGCTCCTCCTGCCGGCGGGCGGCCCGGCCGGCCCGCTCGTGCGCGGCCCGGGCGGCCTCCTCCGCCTCCGCGGCGTCCCGCTCCGCCGCCTCCGCCTCCTCGCGGGCCGCGGCCAGCTCGCGGTCCCGCCGCTCCTGCGCGGCCCGCCGCCGCTCCTCCGCCGCACGCCGGGCGGCGTCCTCCGAGGCGTCCCGCCGGGGCCGCGGGGCCGTCGGCGTGCGCCCGGGCCGCGGCGGCGGCACCACCCGCAGGTCCGGGCGGGTGCCGAAGCCGGGCCCGAGGCCGCGGGAGGACAGCGGCGCGGTCAGCCGGCCGCCCAGCAGCGCCTCCCCCGCGTCCGGGTCGGCCAGCGCGGCCCGCAGCGTCTCCTCCACCTGGTCGGCGACGGCGTCGCTGAGCGGGGTGCCGCGGCGTGCGGCCACCGCCCGGGCCCGGCGGGTGAGCGCGGCCAGCAGCCGGGAGCGCTGGGTGCCCAGCTGGCGCAGCTCGTCGCCGGCCAGGGTCTGCTGGGCCTCGCGCAGCAGGTCGCCGAGCTCCACCAGGCCGGCGATCTCGTCGGGCTGTTCCCGCACCAGGACGTTGCACGCCCACGCGGCGGTCGAGGGCCGGCCGAGGGCGCCGATCTCCCGCGCGAGCGCCCGGTCCCCGGCGGCCCGGGCGCGGCGGGCGGCCTCGGTGCGGGCGGTGACGAACTGCCCGGGCGGCACGGCGTAGAGCTCCTCGGCGACCTCGTCGAGGTCCACGGCGCCTCCTCCCGGCTCGCGCGGTCGCCGCCGACCCTGCCACGGGAAGAGCGGACCGGCCGGGGGACGTTGCCGCCCGCGTCGCACGGGTGGTCGACTCCCGGCGACAGCCGCGACGAGAGGGGGACCGTGATGACGACGTGCGGGCACCTGGACCAGATCCGCGACGTCTCGCCGGACTCGGCGGAGGGCTGCAGCGACTGCCTGGCCATCGGCAGCCGGTGGGTGCACCTGCGGATGTGCCTCTCCTGCGGGCACGTGGCCTGCTGCGACTCCTCGCCGAACCGGCACGCCACCGCGCACGCGGGCGCCAGCGGCCACCCGATCGTCCGCTCGGTCGAGCCGGGCGAGGACTGGCGCTGGTGCTACGTCGACCAGGCGCTGGTGTGATGGAACTGCCCCTCGTCGGCCTGCTCGCCGGCTCCTTCGCCGTCAGCGCGCTGGCGCGGCGGCTGGGGATCTCCCCGCCGCTGCTCCTGGTGCTGGTCGGGCTCGCGGTGTCCTTCCTGCCGGGCGTGCCCGACTACGCGCTGGACCCGCACCTGATCCTCACGCTGGTCCTGCCGCCGCTGCTGTACTCCGCGGCGCTGGACAGCTCCTACCTGCGGCTGCGGGCCAACCTCCGCCCGATCGGCATGCTCGCGATCGGGGCGGTGCTGCTCACCACGGTCGCCGTCGGGCTGGCCGCCTGGTGGCTGGTGCCGGGCCTGCCGCTGGTCTCGGCGCTGGTGCTCGGCGCCGTCGTCGCCCCGCCGGACGCGGTCGCGGCCACCTCGGTCGGCCGGAGGCTCGGCCTGCCGCGCAAGGTCATGACCATCCTGGGCGGCGAGAGCCTGGTCAACGACGCCACCGCGCTCACCGTCTACCGGGTCGCCGTCGCGGCCGCCGCGGGCGCCGGCTACGGCATCGCCGAGGGCGTGGGCGTGTTCGTCCTCGCCGCCGTCGGAGGCGCCGCGATCGGCTGGGCGCTGGGCTGGCTGGTGCACCGCATCCGCCGGCTGCTGCGCGACGGCGTGCTGGAGAGCGCGCTCGGCCTGCTCGTCCCGTTCGTCGGCTTCACCGTCGCCGAGGAGGTGCACGCCTCGGGCGTCCTCGCGGTGGTCCTCGCGGGCCTGTACCTGGGGCACCGCTCCCCCGCGGCGCACCCGGTCGCCCGGCTGCAGGACCGCGCGGTGTGGCAGGCGGCCGACACCGTCCTCGAGGCGACGGTGTTCGCCCTGATCGGCCTGCAGCTGCGGGCGGTGGTCGCCGGCGTCGGGCCGTCGGTGGGCACGCTGACGGCGGTCGGGCTGTTCCTGGTGCTGGTCGCGCTGGTCGCCCGGGTCGCGTTCGTCTTCCCCACCACCTACCTGCGGCCGCTGGCCCGCCGCCGCCCGGACTGGACCCCGCCGCCGTGGACCTACCCCGCCGTCATCTCCTGGGCCGGGATGCGCGGCGTGGTCTCGCTCGCCGCGGCGGCCGGCATCCCGCTGACCACGCTGTCGGGCGCGCCCTTCCCCGGGCGCGACGAGATCGTCTACCTGACCTTCGTGGTCACCGTGGGCACCCTGCTGCTGCACGGGCTGACGCTGCCGGCGGTGATCCGGCGGCTGGGCGTGCAGGGCTCCGAGGAGGCCAGCGACGCCCTCGCCGAGGCACAGGCGCAGAACGACGCCGGCCGCGCCGCCGTGGCCCGGCTCGACAGCCTCGACGACGGCGACCCGCTGCACACCGCCACCGTGGCCGAGCTGCGCCAGCGGATGGAGGCACGCACCAACGCGGCGTGGGAGCGGCTGGGCGGCCCCGTCGCCGGCGGCGGCGAGACGCCGAGCGCGGTCTACCGCCGGATGCGGCGGGCCATGCTCGAGGCCGAGCGCGAGGTGTTCGTCCGGTACCGCGACGCACGGCGCATCGACGACGAGGTGTTCCGGCGGGTGCAGCACGAGATGGACCTCGAGGAGGTCACCCTGCTCCGCGAGTGACCGCGCTCACCGGTCGAGCGCGGTCAGCCGCTCCTCCCGGGCTGCGCGCAGGAGGCCGGGCAGCCGCGGGTCGGCGAGGACGCCGGCCGAGCGGACGGCGAGCTTGCGGAACGACTTCCCCGTGCCCTCGAGCAGCCCGCCGTCGAGACCCGCGTCGGCCAGCGCCGCGCCGCGGTTGAAGCCGAGGTTCAGGTGCCGGTCGTAGACGTCGAGGTAGGCGTAGTGCTCGGAGTCCTTCCGCGGCCCCACGCCGTAGCCGACGGTGCGCTGGTGCGGCCACACCACCCGCACGGCGCCGGGGTCAGCCTCCCGGACGAGGGCGTCCGCGGCGCGGACGAGGTCGGCGGTGGCGGGCGGCAGGCCGGCGAGCAGCAGGTCCCACGGGTCGTCGTCCATCCCGGCCATCCTGCCCCGGCCGGGGCCTAGGCTGGCCGCAGCCGTCCCCCGGAGGTCCCCGTGCTGCTGCGTCTGCTCGGCCTGCTGCTGGTCGTCTGGCTGGCCGTGACGATCGTCGGGTGGGTCGTCGAGGGCCTGTTCTGGCTGGTCCTCGTCGGCCTGATGCTCCTGCTCGTCACCGCCGCCCTCGGCATGCGGGAGCGCCCCCGCCGCTGATCCTCAGGCCGGCACCCGGGCGCGGCTGCTCAGCACGAACCGGTTGCCGTCCGGGTCGGCGAACACCGCCTGCCGGCCCCACGCCTCGGTCGTCAGCGGCCCCTCGAACGGGACGCCCGCGCCGGCCATCCGCGCGTACTCGGCGTCGACGTCGTCGACCTCGAACACCAGCCCCTGCAGCGAGCCCGGCGGCATGCGGTCGAACCAGGTGACCAGCGTCAGCGAGGTGCCCGAGCCCGGTGTGCCCACCTGCACCCAGCGCGCGCCCGGGGCGAACTCGGCGTCGCGCAGGACCGTCAGGCCGACCTGACCGGTCCAGAAGCGCAGCGCGGCGTCCTGGTCGCTGACGGGGACGGAGACGACGGTGACGTCCACGGGGACCTCCTCCGGGAGCGGGGCCCCAGTGCACCGCCCCCGCACCCCCGAGGTCCAGGGGTGCGGGGGCGGGCGGGCCGGTCAGTGCGCGGCGGCCACCGCGGTCGGCCGGCGCAGCCGCACGCCGGCGGCGGCGACGACGCTGACCGCACCGAGCAGGGCCAGCGCGGCGTCGAGCCCGCCGAGGGCGCCGCTGAGCGCGAGGACGACGAGCGGGCAGGCGAACTGCCCGACGAACAGCGCCGAGGTCCACACGCCGGTGGCGCGGCCGCGCTGCTCGAAGCTCAGCGAGCCCAGCGCCCACGACAGCATCGCGGGCAGCAGCAGCCCGTTGCCCAAGCCGGTCACCACCGCCGCGACGACGACGGCCGGGACGGCGTCGGCGAACCCGAGGCCGAGCAGCCCGACGCCCGACAGCGCGAACGCGGCCGGCACGGTCACCGCCGGGCCGAGCGCGGCCAGCCGGCCGAAGGAGAAGGCGCCGACCGCGGTGCCCAGCGAGCTGATCGCGCTGACCGCGCCGATGGTGCCGGTGGCGGTCACGCCGATCGCGTCGAGCTTGAACGACAGCTCCACGACGAGCACGTAGAACACCAGCCCGCCGAGCAGGGTGACCCCGACCGGCGCGGCCAGCCGGGCCCAGGGCAGCGCGGGCAGCTCCTCCGAGCGGGCGGCCGGGGTGGGCTGCCAGACGAACCGCGCCGCGGCGACGGCCAGCGGCAGGCTGACGGCGTAGAGCCAGAACGGCGTCCGCCACGAGTGCGACCCCAGCGCGCCGCCGAGGGCGAAGAACAGCGTGGCGGCCACGGTGGTGAACACGACCTGCAGGCCGAAGTAGCGCTCCCGCCGCGGCCCGGCGAAGTAGTCGGCGAGCAGCGTGGTGCAGCAGGTCATGATCGCCGCCTCGGTGAGGCCGACCAGCACCCGGCTGGCGACGATCAGCGGCAGCGAGTCTAGCCACAGCGGCGCGGTCCCGACGACGGCGTAGGCGACCAGCGCGCCGACCAGCAGCCGCTTGCGGCCGACCCGGTCGACGATCCGGCCGGCGACCACCGCGGTCAGGCCGATGACCAGCGCGGGCGCCGTGAGCACCACCGGGGCGAGCGTCTCGACGCCCGGGGTGCCGGCGAAGGCGTCCTGGATGCGCGGCAGGACCGGGGCCAGCAGCACCGAGCCGAGCACCCCCAGGCAGCTCGACAGCAGCAGGACCAGGGCCTGCGCGCGGCCGGCGGGGCGGCCGGTGGCGGGGTCGACGGCCACCTCGTCGGTGAGGGGTGCGGCGTCGCGGACTGACACGGGCGTCTCCGGGGAGGACGGGCGCCGGTCCGGTGACCGGCGTCACTGGACGGCGAGTGTCGGCACCGCCCGCCCGGAGCGGAAATCACTTCTCCCGGGGTGCGGTATCAGCCAGGTCGATGTCCTCGCGCGCGCCCGGGGAGACGGCCAGCTCCGCGGCGCGGGAGACGACGTCGCGCAGGTACCGGTGCTCGGGGTCGTCGTCGTAGGCCGGGTGCCACCACATCGCCTCGACCAGCGGCCCGGCCTCGAACGGCGGCGGCAGCGCCCGGATGCCCGAGCCGAGCGGCAGCAGGTCGACCAGCCGGCGCTGCAGCAGCGCGATCCGGTCGCTGCCGGCCACCAGCGCCGGGACGGTCAGGAAGCTCTCGTTGACCACCTGCACGCGCGGCTCGATGCCGAGCTGGCGCATCTGCCGCGCGGCCGGGGTGGACGCCGTCTGCCCGTGGTAGGTCGCCACCCACGGCAGCGTCTCGAGGTCCTCGACGGTGAGGCCCCGCTCGGCGACCGGGTTGTCGGCGGCGACGACGCACACCCACTCGTCGCGGTAGAGGTCGCGGTGCGGCAGGTCGGCGGCGAACCCGTGCGGCAGCAGCATGAGGTCGGCGGTCAGCAGCGCCGCGGACGCGTTCTCCACGATCGCCGGCGAGTGCGGGGTCAACCGCAGCCGGGTGCGCGGGGCCTCCGCGGTGAGCAGCGCGGCAACGGTGTCGCCGAGGACGACGACCACGTAGTCGCTCACCAGGACGGAGAACTCGCGGGTCGAGGACGCCGGGTCGAAGCCGGGCTGCGCGGTGAACACCCGCTCGACGCCGGTGAGCGCCACCCGCACCAGCTCGCGCAGCTGCACCGCCAGCGGGGTGAGCCGGTACTCGTTGCCGACCCGGGTGAGCAGCTCGTCGCCGAAGTGCCGGCGCAGCCGGGCCAGCGACGCCGACAGCGCCGGCTGGGACAGCCCCATCTGCGCCGCGGCCCGGGTGACGCTGCGCTGGCCGAGGAGGGCGTCGAGGGACACGAGCAGGTTGAGGTCCAGGCTCGCGAGGTTCACGACGCCGACGGTATCGGCGCCGGCTATGACCCCCATCAGACATCTCGTCTTCCCTCCCCCGCCGGGGGTGACGGACCGTGGTCCGCGTCACGACGAAGGAGACGCGACCGTGCCCGACCGCACCTGGCTGGACCCCGCTGCGACCCCGGCAGCGCTCGACCGCACCGACCCGGAGACGGCGATCGAAGCCGCTGCCGAGCGCTGCTCGAACTGGGGCCGCTGGGGTGCCGAAGACGTGCTCGGCACGCTCAACTTCCTCACCGAGGACAAGCGCCGCGAGGGTGCCGCGCTGGTCAGCCGGGGCGTGAGCTTCTCGCTGTCCCAGCGGTTCGACGCCGACGGGCCGCAGAAGGGCTGGCGCCGGCGCACCAACCCGGTGCACACCATGCTGGACACCGGCACCGACGCCGAGCGCGGCGTGCAGGGCTTCCCGCACGGCATCGGCGGCGCTGATGACGTCATCGCGATGCCGCTGCAGGCCTCCACCCAGTGGGACGGCCTGGGCCACATCTTCGACCACGGCAACGCCTGGAACGGCCGCCGCGCGGGCGACGTCGTCACCAGCCTCGGCGACGCCGTCACCGGCATCGAGACCGTCGCCGACCGGATCGCCGGCCGCGGCGTGCTGCTCGACGTCGGCCGGGCCGTCGGCACCGACGGGGAGCTCCCGGACGGGTTCGCCATCACCCCCGCCCACCTCGAGGCCACCATCGCCGCCCAGGGCGACAGCGCCCGGGTCGGCCGCGGCGACCTGCTGCTGGTGCGCACCGGGCAGCTCACCCGCGCCCGCCGCTCGGTCGCCGCCGGGCAGGGGTGGGGCGACTACGCCGGCGGGCCTGCGCCCGGGCTGTCGTTCACCACCGCCGACTGGCTGCACGCCACCGAGATCGCCGGCGTCGCCACCGACACGTGGGGCTTCGAGGTGCGGCCCAACGAGTTCGACGTCGCCTTCCAGCCGCTGCACCAGGTGTGCATCCCCCACATCGGCCTGTTCCTCGGCGAGTTGTGGGACCTCGACGCGCTCGCGGCCGACTGCGCCGCCGACGGCGTCTGGGAGTTCTTCCTCGCCGCCGCCCCCCTGCCCGTGACCGGCGCCGTGGGCGCCCCGGTCAACCCGATCGCCGTCAAGTAGGAGACCCCGATGCCCGCCGTCAGCACCGTCCTGGTGGTCGGGGCCGGCCTCGCCGGCGCCGCCACCGCCATCCGCCTGGCCGAGGCCGGCGTCGCCGTCGACCTGGTCGAGATCAAGCCCGAGGTGACCGCGCTCGGCTCCGGCATCACCCTGCAGGGCAACGCCCTGCGCGAGCTGCGCACCCTCGGCGTCTGGGACCAGGTGTCCGCCGCCGGGTACGCCTTCGACGTCACCGGCATCCGGGCGCCCGACCCGGCCGGCACCGTCGTCGCGGAGATCCCCGACGCCCGCACCGGCGGCCCGGACCTGCCCGCCGTCATGGGGATGTCACGCCCCGAGCTGGCGCGCATCCTCACCGACCGCGCCGCCGAGGTCGGCGTCAAGGTCCGGTTCGGGACGACGCACACCGAGCTGCGCCAGGACGCGACCGGCGTCGACGTCGCCTTCGCCGACGGCTCGACCGGCCGGTACGACCTCGTCGTCGGCGCGGACGGCCTGCGCTCCTGGACCCGCCGGGCCCTGGGCATCGAGCTGGAGACCAGGCCGGTCGGCATGGGCATCTGGCGCGCGTTCGGCCCGCGGCCGGCGAGCGTGACCCGCACCGACCTGTACTACGGCGGGCCGTCGTTCATCGCCGGCTACTGCCCCACCGGCGAGGACTCGCTCTACGCCTACGTCGTGGAGCCGGCGCAGGACCGCTCCATGCTCTCGCCCGAGGAGCAGCTGGCCACCATGCGCGAGCTCGCCGCGGCCTACCACGGGCCGTGGGACGACGTCCGCGCGACGCTCACCGACCCGTCCCGGGTGAACTACACCTGGTTCGAGACCCACGTGCTGCCCGCGCCGTGGAACCGCGGCCGGGTGGTGCTGGTCGGCGACGCCGCGCACACCTGCCCGCCCACCATCGCCCAGGGCGGCGCGCAGGCGCTCGAGGACGCCTACGCGCTCACGGACCTGCTGCTCACCCGGCCCGCGCTCGACCAGGACCTGTGGGACGCCTTCACCGCCCGCCGCTTCGACCGCGCGACGACCGTCGTCGACGCCTCCAACCAGCTCGCCCAGTGGCAGCTCGACCACGTCCAGGGCGACATCCCGGGCCTCATGCGCTCGATCGCCCAGCTCGTCGCCCAGCCCGCCTGAGAAAGGACCCTCCTGCCCCCCCACCGCTCGCACGCTCGCGGCGGGCCCCTGCAGGAGGGCCGACCCGAAGGGATCCCCATGACCCAGCGCCTGATCACCCACCTGCGGCACGTCGACCTGGCCGTGCCCGACTTCGCCAAGCAGCTCGACTTCTTCTCCGGCACCTGGGGGCTGAAGGCCGAGCACTCCGACTCGGGCCTGGCCTTCCTGGCCGCCGAGGGCAGCCCCGAGCAGTACGTCGTCCGGCTGCGCGAGGCGACCGACAAGCGGATCGACCTGATCAGCTTCGGCGCGGAGGACCGGGCCGACGTCGACACCCTCGCCGGCGACCTGGCCCGCGACGGCGTGCGGCTGGTGCACGAGCCGACCGACCTGCAGACCCCCGGCGGCGGCTACGGCTTCCGGTTCTTCGACAACGAGGGCCGCACCATCGAGGTCAGCTCCGACGTCGCCGTGCGGCAGCACCGCGCGATCGAGGAGGGCGAGTCGATCCCGGTGCGGCTGTCCCACGTGGTGATCAACTCCGCCGACCCCGAGGGCACGCTGGCCTTCTACGAGAAGCACCTGGCGTTCTCGCTGTCGGACACCCTGATGCACCCGCGGATGGGCAACATGATGTGGTTCATGCGGACCAACGCCTGGCACCACTCGATGGCCATCGCCCGCGGCCCGCACGCCTCGCTGCACCACGCGTCGTTCGAGCTGCGCGGCCTCGACGAGTACATGCGCGGCACCGGCCGGCTGCTGCGCCAGGGCGTGGAGAAGATCTGGGGCCCCGGCCGCCACCTGGCCGGCAACAACACCTTCTCCTACTTCCTCGACCCGCACGGCAACACCGTCGAGTACACGACCGAGCTCGAGGTCCTCGACGAGGACACCTGGCACCCGCACGTCTACGACTTCAGCAACCCCGAGGTCAGCGACCAGTGGGGCACGGCGAACGCGATGAACGAGTTCGTCGCGAAGAAGTCGTTCAACGACCCCGACAAGGGTCTGTTCGTCGCTCCCCCGGTCTGATGCGGTTCGCCACCTGGGAGGACGGCGGGGTCGTCTCCGCCGGCGTCGTGGGCGAGCACGGGCTGCACGCCCTGCCGCCGGGCGTCACGGTCCTCGACCTCGTGCGCGCCGGGCTGCCCACCGCACTCGACGCCGGGCTGGCGGCGTTGTCGGCGCCGCCGGTCCCGGTGTCGGAGGTGCGGCTGCTGCCGCCGCTGCAGGCGCCGACCGTGCGCGACTTCGTCGCGTTCGAGGAGCACGTGGAGGGCGTCCGCAAGGCCATCGACGGCGTCGCCAGCGTGGTCGAGGAGTGGTACCAGGCGCCGACGTTCTACTTCACCAACCCGTACGCGCTCGTCGGCGCGCACGACGACGTCGCGGTCCCGCCGGGCTCGCAGCGGTTCGACTTCGAACTCGAGGTCGCCGTGGTGGTCGGGAGGGACGGCGCCTCGCTGACGCCGGAGGCCGCGCGCGAGCACGTGTTCGGCTACACGGTGCTCAACGACTGGTCGGCCCGCGACCTGCAGGCCCGCGAGATGAAGGTCAACCTGGGCCCGGCCAAGGGCAAGGACTCCGCGACGACGCTCGGCCCGTGGCTGGTCACCGCCGACGAGCTCGAGCCCCACCGCGACGACGAGGGCTTCCTGGCACTGGACATGCGGGTGTCGGTCAACGACGTCGAGATCGGCCAGGACCTGCTCTCGAACATGGGCTGGCCGTTCGAGGAGCTCGTCGCCTACGCCTCCCGCGGCACCGAGGTCCGGGCCGGCGACGTGCTCGGCTCGGGCACCTGCGGCAACGGCGGCTGCCTGGCCGAGCTGTGGGGCCGCCGCGGCGACGCCGCTCCCCCGCCGCTGCGGCCCGGCGACGTCGTGGAGATGACCGTCGAGGGCATCGGCACCATCCGCAACCGCGTCGTCGAGGGCATCGAGCTGCCGCCGGTCCGGGCCGCGCGGCCGCGCCCGCGCACCCGCGAGCGCCCGGCGTGAGCCTCGCGGGGCGGGTCGTCGTGGTGACCGGCGCGGCCCAGGGGCAGGGCGCGGCCGAGGCGCGGCTGCTGGCCGCCGAGGGCGCCGTCGTCGTGGCCACCGACGTGCAGGACGGCCCCGCCGAGGACCTCGGCGGGGCCGCCTACCGGCGGCTCGACGTCACCGACGCCGCCGGCTGGGCGGCGCTCGCTGACGACCTGCAGCGCGAGCACGGCCGCGTGCACGGGCTGGTCGCCAACGCCGGGATCACCTGGCGGGCGCGGCTGGCCGAGCTCGACCCCGCCGACCTCGCCCGCGTCGGCGAGGTCAACGTCACCGGCACGCTGCTCGGCATCCAGGCACTCACCCCGCTGATGACCGGCGGCGGCTCGGTGGTCGTCGTCGGCTCGGTGGCCGCGCTGACCGGGCACTACCCGGTCGCCTACACCGCGTCCAAGTGGGCGCTGCGCGGGCTGGCGAAGGCCGCGTGCCTGGAGCTCGGCCCGCGCGGCATCCGGGTCAACACGATCCACCCCGGCTACGTCGAGACGCCGATGACCGCCTCGGCGGCGCCGGCGTTCCGCGCCGCCAACGTCGCCGAGACCCCGCTCGGCCGCACCGGCACCGTCGACGAGGTGGCGCCGCTGGTCGCCTTCCTGCTCGGCGACGGCGCCTCGTTCATCACCGGCGCCGAGATCCCCGTCGACGGCGGGATGACCGCCCACGGCGGCGTGAAGTCGATCAGCGACGCCGTGTCTGCCGCGGCGCCGGCCGCATCCTGAGAGGAACCACCGTGTTCGAGTACTTCCCCACCGGCCCCTACACCTGGAACCTCGGCGTCGTCGCCACGCTGAACTCCGGCGGGCTCATCGACGAGGTCGACCGCGCCTGCCGGCCGATCAAGGACGCCGCGAACGCCGGCGAGGACGCCGGGACCCCGGACTTCCTGCGCGCCTGGACCGCGCTGACCGACCAGCTCGTCGGCCAGGCCGAGGAGGCGGAGAAGGCCGGGCACGTGCGCACCGCCGGGCAGCTGTGGTCCCGCGCGTCGAACTACCTGGCGCAGGCCGAGCGGATGCTCGCCCACTCCGACCCCAACCGGGTGCCCACCTACCGGCGGATGCTGGAGATCGCGCAGAAGGCGTTCGACACCCACAGCCCGCGCGTCACCCGGGTCGCCGTCCCCTACGAGGGCACGACGCTGCCGGCCTACTTCTCGCAGGCGCCGGCGGCCGACGACGGCCCGGTGCCGGTGGTCGTCCTGGTCAACGGGCTGGACTCCACCAAGGAGCACATGTACGCCTCCAACCACTGGGAGGAGCTGGCCGCCCGCGGCATCTCCTGCCTGATGCTCGACCAGCCCGGCACCGGCGAGGCGCTGCGGCTGCAGGGGCTGACGGCGCGGGTGGACACCGAGGCCTGGGCCGGCGCCGCCGTCGACTGGCTGGAGCAGCGGGACGACGTCGACGCCTCCCGGATCGGCGTCGTCGGCTGGTCGCTGGGCGGCTACTACGCCCCGCGGGCGGCGGCGTTCGAGAAGCGGTTCGCCCTGTGCGTGGCGTGGGGCGCCAACCACGACTGGGGCGCGGTGCAGCGCCGTCGCCGGCAGCGCGAGGGCGAGCGGCCGGTGCCGCACTACTGGGAGCACGTGCTGTGGGTGTGGGGCCAGCCCGGCGACGAGAACGACCTCGACGCCTTCCTCGACTTCGCCGACCAGGTGAACCTCGAGGGCGTGGTCGAGCGGATCACCGTGCCGTTCCTCGTCGCGCACGGCGCCAACGACCGGCAGATCCCGCTGGAGATGGCGCACCGCAGCTACGAGCGGGCGGTCAACTCGCCCAAGCGGGAGCTGCGGGTGTTCACCCCCGAGGAGGGCGCCACCGAGCACATCGGCCTGGACCACCTGCCGTTCGTGAGCACGTTCATCGCCGACTGGGTCGCCGACACGTTCGCCGAGCTGGCGCACCAGCAGCGGTCCTGACCCGCCGGGCGCCCGAGTGGTCAGTGGTCGGGGCCTCGGCCGCCCATGACCCCGTCAGCCGACCACTCGGGACGACGCGCGGTCAGGCCACCTGGAACGAGCGCTTCGCGAGGCCGATGAAGAAGCCGTCGATCGCGGTGGTGACGCCGGCGGTCGGGTCGGTCGCGGCGCCGAGGGTGACGAACAGCGGCGTGAAGTGCTCGACCGTCGGGTGGGCGTAGCGCAGGCCGGGCGCCCGCAGCCGGAACCGCGCGAGCTCCTCGACGTCGCCCCGGTCGAGCGCGTCGGCGGCCCAGGCGTCGAAGTCCGCCGACCAGCCGGGGACCGCGCCGCCGAGCATCTCCCGGGTCAGGTACGGCAGGCCGTGGGTCATGAACCCCGACCCGATGACGAGCACGCCCTGCTCGCGCAGCGGCCGCAGCCGCTCCCCCAGCGCCAGCAGCGTCGCCGTGTCGTGCGTGGGCAGGCTCAGCTGCAGCACCGGGACGTCGGCCTCCGGGTACATGACCTTCAGCGGCACCCAGGCACCGTGGTCCAGGCCGCGACCACGGTGCTCGTACACGTGCGCCGTCTCCGGCAGGACGGCGAGCAGCTGCCGGGCCAGGTCGCCGGACCCCGGGGTGTCGTAGCGCATCCGCGAGTACATCGGGTCGAACCCGCCGAAGTCGTAGACGAGCTCGGTGGGCACCGTGCTGGTGATGCCGAGGGAGTCCGACTCCCAGTGCGCGCTCACGACGAGCACCGCCCGCGGCCGGGGCAGCGCGCGGGCCCAGGCGGCCAGCTCGCGCATCCACGCGGCGTCCTCGAACAGCGGCGGCGCGCCGTGGCTCAGGTACAGCGCCGGCAGCGGGCCGTCGTCCGGCGTCCACGGCCGGTGCTCCCCGAGGCCGGCGACGTGCCGCAGGTGCGCGGCGAACGGGTGCCGGGGGTCGACGAGGGCGTCGGCCGCGGCGGTGGTCGGTGTGGAGGTGGAGGTCATCGGTCAGCCCGCCAGCGGGAGGTCGCGGGTGGGCAGGTCGAGGGTGTGCTGGGTGTGGTCGCGCTTGACGGCGAGGTATCGGGCGTTGGCCGCCGACAGGTGGACGCCGGTGGGCACCCGCTCGGTCACCGCGACGCCGAGCAGCTCCAGCTGGGCGGCCTTGTCGGGGTTGTTCGACAGCAGCCGGACCCGGTCGGCACCGAGCGCCTGCAGCATCTGCGCGGCGGCGGTGTAGTCGCGCTCGTCCTCGCCGCGGCCCAGCGCCCGGTTGGCCTCGTAGGTGTCCAGGCCGGCGTCCTGCAGCGCGTAGGCGTCGAGCTTGGCGTACAGGCCGATGCCGCGGCCCTCCTGGCGCAGGTAGAGCAGGAAGCCGCCCTCGTCCGCGATCCGCTCGGCCGCCTCGCGCAGCTGCGGGCCGCAGTCGCAGCGCTCGGAGCCGAACACGTCGCCGGTGAGGCACTCGCTGTGCGGGCGGACCAGCGGCGCCGGCTCGCCGGCCGCCGAGCGGGCCAGTGCGCCGCGCCAGTTCCCCAGTCCCAGCAGCAGGTGCTCGCGGCCGTCGGCCAGCCCGTCGAAGGTCACCACCTCGGCCGTCGTGGCGTACCCGTCGGCGAAGCGCAGGGGCACGGTCACCCGGGTGCGCACCGTCGCCGAGGGGACCGGGGACACCAGGTCCGGGTCGAGGGAGAGGGTCACTGCGGCCTCCACGTCACTTGTACCTACAACCGACGACCCTAGTCCCCATTGGTTGAAGCGACAAGCACCGGAGTGGGACGATGTCGTCGTGGAACCCCGGTGGCTGGACGACGACGAGATGCGGGCGTGGCTGCGCCTGGTCGCCGTCGTGGAGCTGCTGCCCGGCGTCCTCGACGGCCAGCTCCGCCGCGACGCCGGGCTGACCCACTTCGACTACCACGTGCTCGCCATGCTCTCCGAGGCGCCGGAGCGCACGCTGCGCATGACCGAGCTGGCCACCCGCACCAACGCCACGCTCCCCCGGCTGTCGCACGTCGTGCGGCGGCTGGAGGAGCGTGGCCTGGTCGAGCGGGCGCCGTGCCCCTACGACGGGCGGGCCACCAACGCCCGGCTCACCGACGCCGGCTGGGCCAAGGTGCGCGAGACCGCGCCGGGGCACCTGGCCACGGTGCGCGAGCACGTCATCGACGCGCTGACGCCGGAGCAGGTCGGCCAGCTCGCCGACGTCGCCGGGGCGCTGCTGGAGCGGCTCGACCCGGACGGCCGCCTGGCCACGGGCCTGGCGGCGGCAGAGGCGCGCGGCCGGGACCGGGGCGACTGATCCAGGACCGATGAGTCCGCGGCCGCCGGACGGTCTCCCCTGGGGAACGCACCGACCCGCCGCGGCCCGGCCCGCGGCCCGACCCCGGGAGGTCCCCGTGCGCGCCACCAGCGTGCTCGCCCAGGCCACCGTCGCCGACCTCGACCGCGCCGAGCGCTGGTACGCCACGCTGTTCGGCCGCGACCCGGACGGCCGCCCCATGGACGGCCTGCTCGAGTGGCGCCTCACCGACTCGGCCGGCGTGCAGGTGTGGCGCGAGCCCGACCGCAGCGGCCGCTCGACGATGGTGATCGGCGCCGCCGACCTCGACGCCACCGCGCGGGACCTCACCGCCGCGGGCGTCGCGCACGACGGCCCCGAGCCGGGGGGCGGCAGCCGCGTCGTGCGGCTGACCGACCCCGACGGCAACCGCGTCGTCCTGACCGGCGCCTGAGCGCGGTCAGCCGGCGACGCGCGTGGCCATGCCGGTGTAGTCGACGACCAGGCCGTCGTCGTCGACGGTGAGCTCGAAGGCGCCGTGCGCGTCGTCGGAGTACCGCCACCGCCGCGGGCCCAGCCGGCGGTAGGTCTGGTCGACCCGGGTCACCCCGAGCGCCGGCACGTCGACCCAGGCCACCGGCGTGGTGACCTCCTCCCCCACGGCGAGGTCCGCCAGCCGGCGGATGGGGAGGGTGTTGGTCAGCGGGGTCGCGGCGACGTCGACGTCGACGCAGCCGTCGAGCCCCGGTTCCCGCGCGCCGTCCCGCGACCACCGGCGGTCGCCGTCGGCGGTGAGCACCAGGTGCCGCTCCCCCTCCGCCGACACCGCCGACGCCTCGACCGCGCGGGTCGCCCACGCGTCGTCGACGTCGACCCGGAACGAGCAGGCGAGCAGCGTCTCCGGTCCCGCCAGCACCTCGGTGCCGGCGAACCGCCAGCCGCCGTCCCGCCGCTCGACGCGGGCCAGGCTGTGCCCGGTGTCCTCGTCGGTCCGCCGCCACGCCACCACCCGGGTGTCCATGCGCGGAGGCTAGGCGCGGCCGCCGACGGTCTCAGGCGGTGCGGGCGCCCTCCCACAGGTCGATGCCGGCGTCGACGGCGTGCCGGTCGATGCGGGCGAGCTCCTCGTCGCTGAAGTCCAGCCGCTCGAGCGCGCCGACGTTCTGCTCCAGCTGGGCGACGCTGCTGGCGCCGATGAGCACGCTGGTCACCCGCGGGTCGCGCAGCGCCCAGGCCAGCGCCATCTGCGCCAGCGACTGACCGCGCTCGGCGGCCAGGTCGCCCAGCGCGCGGACGTGCGTGATCGCCTCGTCGGTGAGCAGGTCCGGCGACAGCGACTTGCCCTGGCTGGCCCGCGAGCCCTCGGGGATGCCGCCGAGGTACTTGTCGGTGAGCATCCCCTGCGCCAGCGGGGAGAACGCGATGCAGCCGGCGCCGACGTCGGCGAGGGTGTCGAGCAGGCCCTCGGTCTCGATCCAGCGGTTGAGCATCGAGTAGCTCGGCTGGTGGATCAGCAGCGGCGTGCCGAGGTCGGCGAGGATCGCGGCGGCCTTCGCGGTGTCCTCCGGCGAGTACGAGGAGATGCCGGCGTAGAGCGCCCTCCCCGACCGGACGGCGGTGTCCAGCGCCCCCATCGTCTCCTCGAGCGGCGTCGTCGGGTCCGGCCGGTGCGAGTAGAAGACGTCGACGTAGTCCACGCCCATGCGCTGCAGGGACTGGTCGAGGCTGGCGAGCACGTACTTCCGGGAGCCGCCGCCCTGCCCGTAGGGGCCGGGCCACATGTCCCAGCCGGCCTTGGTGGAGAGCACCAGCTCGTCGCGGTAGGGGCGGAAGTCGTCGCGCAGGTGGCGGCCGAAGTTGGTCTCGGCGCTGCCGTAGGGCGGGCCGTAGTTGTTGGCCAGGTCGAAGTGCGTGATGCCCAGGTCGAAGGCGCGGCGGAGGATGGCGCGCTGCCGGTCCAGCGGCACGTCGTCGCCGAAGTTGTGCCACAGCCCCAGGCTGATCGCCGGGAGGTCCAGGCCGCTGCGGCCGGTCCGGCGGTAGGTCATCGAGTCGTAGCGGCCCTCGGCTGCGGCATACGTCATGACGACGATCCTGCCCGGCCCGGGGGTGACCGAACCGGGCGCCCCGGGTGACGCAGCGCCGTCCCCTCCCCGGGGCGCGGACGGGATGCCGCTGCGCCGGGGCGACGGCGGGGAGGATCACCGGAGCGGGGGCCCCGTCCGTCCGACCGGAGGGAGGGGCAGCGATGCCCTTCTTCGACGGCTCCCGAGGCCGCATCTTCCACGACGCCTGGCTCCCCGAGGGGGAGGTCCGCGCCGTCGTCGTCTTCTGCCACGGCGGCTTCGGCGAGCACCTGGGCCTCTACGACGCCCTCGGCCGGCGGCTGGCCGCGGACGGCGTCGCGGTGCACGCCCTGGACGCCCTCGGCCACGGGCGCAGCGAGGGCGAGCGCGACCTCATGCCGTCGTGGGACGTGTACGTCGACGACGCGCGCACCCTCGCGGGGATCGCGCAGGCCCGGCACCCCGGCCGGCCACTGGTGCTCCAGGGCCACTCCGGTGGCGGCGTGGCCGCGCTGCTGCTGGCCCAGCGGTCCCCCGAGCTGGCGCAGGCCCTGGTCGTGTCCGCGCCACCGGCCCAGTGCCTGCCCTGGGTCGAGGCCCTGATGGCCCAGGAGGTCGACGACGTCGAGGACCCCGACCCCGCCACGATGTTCAGCACCCGTCCCGAGTACCTGGACGCGCTGCTGCACGACCCGCTGGTCCACCGGGGTCCCGTCCCCCGGCAGACCATCGAGGCGGTGGAGGCCGCCTGGCCCGCGGTGGAGGCGGGGGTCGCCGAGGGGCGGCCGTCGATCCCGACGCTGTTCCTGCACGGCGAGGCCGACCCCATGGTCCCCGTCGCGCACTCGCGCGCCCTGGTCGCGCGGCTGCCGCGGGCGACGCTGCGCACCTTCCCCGGCGACCTGCACGACGTCCTCAACGAGCACGACCGCGACGCCGTGCACGACGTCGTCGCCGGGTTCGTGCTCGCCCAGGTGCACTCCGCCGTCTGGACCTGAGCCCCCGGGCACCGGGCCGGGACCGGCCGGATCTAGCGTGCCCGGGTGCCCTCGTCCTCCCCCGGTTCCCCGTCCTCCCCCACGGCCCGCTCGGGCGGGGTCGTCCTGATCACCGGGGCGAGCTCCGGGCTCGGCGCGGAGATGGCGCGCCAGTTCGCCGCCCGCGGCTGGGACCTCGCGCTGTGCGCCCGCCGGACCGACCGGCTGGACGCCCTCGCGGACGAGATCCGGACGGCGACCGGCCGGCGGGTGGAGACGGCGGCGCTCGACGTCACCGACGCCGACGCCGTGCCCGCGGTGTTCCGCCGCTTCGACGAGGCGTTCGGCGGGTTCGACCGGGTGGTCGTCAACGCGGGCCTGGGCAAGGGCGCCCCGCTCGGGACCGGCCGCGCCGACGCCAACCGCGAGACGGCGATGACCAACTTCGTCGGCGCGCTGGCCCAGTGCGAGGCGGCGCTGGAGGTGTTCCGCCGGCAGCGCCGCGGCCACCTGGTGCTCGTCTCGTCGATGTCCGCGCTGCGGGGGATGCGCAGGAGCATGACCACCTACGCGGCCACCAAGGCCGGCGTCGCGGCGCTCGCCGAGGGGCTGCGCTCCGAGCGCATCCCCGGCGTCGACGTGTCCGTGGTCTACCCCGGCTACATCCGGTCGGAGATGAACGAGCACGTGCAGCAGGCCACCCGGTTCATGGTCGACACCGAGACCGGCGTGCGGGCGATGGTCGAGGCGATCGAGGCGCGGAAGGCCAGGGCGTACGTGCCGGCCTGGCCGTGGGTGCCGATCGGCGTCGCGATGCGGGTGCTGCCGCTCTCCGTGGTGCGGCGGCTGTCGTGAGCTCCGTCGCCGACGGTGCCCGCCCCGTCCGCGCCGAGGACGCCTTCGACGTCGCCGCCGTCGCCGCCTGGCTGGCCGCGCACGCCGACCCCGCGCGGGCCGGCGTCGACCTGTCCGCCGTCCCCGAGGTGCGGCAGTTCGCGGGCGGCGTCTCCAACCTGACCTACCTGCTGCGCTACCCCGACGGCGACCTGGTGCTGCGCCGCCCGCCGCGCGGGGAGCACACCGGCACCGCGCACGACGTCGCCCGCGAGTACCGCGTCCAGGACGCGCTGGGCCGGGTCCTCCCCCACGTGCCGCGCACCGTCGCGCTGTGCGAGGACACCGCCGTCGTCGGGACGCCGTTCTCCGTCGTCCGCCGGGTCGAGGGGCCGATCCCCCGCCGCTCGCTGCCGCCGGGCGTGGACCTCGACCGGGAGCAGGTCGCGCGGCTGTGCCGCAACGTCGTCGACCTGCTGGTCGACCTGCACGCGGTGGACGTCGAGGCCGCCGGGCTGGCCGACCTCGACCGCGGCCCCGGCTACGTGCGCCGCCAGGTGGAGAACTGGACGAAGCGCTACGCGCGGGCCCGCACGCGGGACGTGCCCGCCTTCACCCGGGTGACCGCGTGGCTGGCCGAGCACCAGCCCTCCGACCGGCCGCACACGCTGGTGCACAACGACTTCCGGTTCGACAACGTCGTCCTCGACCCCACCGACCCCACCCGCCCGGCCGGCCTCCTCGACTGGGAGCTGGCCACCGTCGGCGACCCGCTCGTGGACCTGGCGGGCGCGCTCGGCTACTGGATCCAGGCCGACGACGGCCCGCTGGTGCGCCGGTTCAGCCGCCAGCCCACGACGCTGCCCGGGATGATGACCCGCGAGCAGGTCGTCGCGTACTACAGCGCGCGGACCGGGCAGCGGGTCACCAACGCCGAGTGGGCCTGGTACGAGGTGTTCGGCCTGTTCCGCGTCGCGGTCATCGCCCAGCAGGTGTGGGCGCGCTACCGGGCGGGGCAGACGACCAACCCGGCGTTCCGCTCCTTCGGCCTCGCCGTCCGGCTGCTCGAGCGGCGCTGCCTGGCGGTGGTCCGCCGGGCCGGCCGGCTCACCCCCGACCGCGCCGCGGCGCAGGTCGGCAGCCCGCTGCTCACCCGCCGCCGCATCCGGCCGCGCCGCTGGACCCCGCCGGCGTTCGCCGACCCCGGGCCGACCGCGCCGTTCCGCGTCGCCCGCCGGCTGCCGACCGGCGACTCCGGCCCCGAGGACGTGCTGTTCGACGACGCCGGCCTGGTGGTCACCGGGCTGCGCGACGGCAGCGTCGTGCGGATCGACCCGATCAGCGGCGAGCGGACGCTGGTCGGCCGCACCGGCGGCCGCCCGCTCGGGGTGGAGCCGTGCGCCGACGGCAGCGTGCTCGTCTGCGACCACGACCGCGGGCTGCTGCGGATGTTCCCCGACGGCGGCGTCGAGGTGCTGGTCTCCGAGGTCGACGGGGAGCCGGTGACGTTCGCGAGCAACGTCGTCGCGGCGCCGGACGGCACGGTGTGGTTCACGACGTCGACCGGCCGGTGGGACGTCGAGCACCACCTCGGGGACATGTTCGAGCACTCGGCCACCGGGCGGCTGGTGCGGCGGGACCCCGACGGCACGGTGACCACGGTGCTGTCCGGGCTCGGCTTCGCCAACGGGCTGGTTGGGGCACCCGACGGCTCGCACCTGCTGGTGGCCGAGACGGCCCGCTACCGGGTGCTGCGGCACTGGCTCACCGGCCCGCGGGCGGGGACCACCGAGCCGCTGGTGGAGAACCTGCCCGGGTTCCCCGACAACGCCTCGCTCGGCAGCGACGGGCTGGTGTGGGTGGCGATCGCCGCGCCGCGCAACGCGCTGCTGGACCGGCTGCTGCCGCTGCCGGGCGTGCTGCGGCTGCTGCTGTGGAACGTGCCCGAGCGGGTGCGGCCGGAGGCCACGCCGATCGCCTGGGTGATGGCGTTCGACCCGGCCGACGGGCGCCGGGTGCACGACCTGCGGGCCACCGACGCCGGCTACGGCTTCGTCACCGCGGTCGCCGAGCGCGACGGCACGCTGGTGGCGTCGGGCCTGCACGAGGACGACGTCGTGGTGCTGGAGCCCCCCGGTCAGCGGACGGTGTAGGGGCCGGTCGGGACGGCGTGGTAGCCCTTCGCGCCGACCGTCCGCGCCAGCTCGCTGCGCGGCGGGCGCCCGGCGGCCAGCAGGTCCAGCGCCCAGCGGAAGTCGTACTCCGGCGTCCAGCCGAGGTCGGCGCGGGCGGCGGCGTTGACGTACACCCGGTCGATCGACGGGAACAGCCGCCAGCCCAGCCGCTCGTACAGCGCGGGGGCGTCGGGGAACAGCCGTTCGACGACGGCCGGGGCGTCGGTGCGCAGCTGCGCCAGGTCGTCCCGGCCGAACGGCGTGGTGGCGCTGACGACGTAGCGGCCGAACCCGAGCGCCGGCGCCCGGTCAAGGCCGGCGCGGTGCGCGGAGACGACGTCGGCGAGGTCCACCCGCCGGTACAGCAGCTCGTTGACCTTGACGTTGTCGTCGGGGTAGGCGGTGCGGACGTCGTCGCTGTCGTCGCCCTCGGGGAAGAAGCGCGCGGTCCGCAGGACGACGACGGGCAGGCCGGTGTCGCGGGCGACGAGCTCGCAGAGGTCCTCGGCGGCGACCTTGGTGGCGCCGTAGACGTTGCGCACCCGCGGCGGCACCGCCTCGGTGACCCACGCGGCGGGCTCGCCGGGCGCGGGGGTCAGCGCGCGGCCGAAGGCGCTGGTCGTGCTGGTGACCACCGCGCGGCCGACGCCGGCAGCCGCCGCCTCCTCGAGGACGGCGAGGGTGCCGGTGACGTTGGTGTCGACGAACGCCTGCCGGCCGTGCGTGCCGACGTGCGGCTTGTGCAGCGTGGCGGTGTGCAGCACCGCGTCGGCGCCGGCGAGGGCGTCCCGGACGGCAGCGCGGTCGGTGACGGAGGCGACGACGTCGGTCCACGGGGAGGGCAGCAGGTCCAGTCCGGCGACGTCGTCACCGGCGTCGCGCAGGACGCGGACCAGCGCCTCCCCCAGGTGGCCGGAGCTGCCGGTGACGAGGACACGCACGCCCGCCACCCTGGCACGTCGCCGACCGGTCCCCGGGACGCGGACGGCCGCCCGGTCCTGGTGGACCGGGCGGCCGGATCGTGCAGCGCCGGCCCGACAGCCGCCTCTCGGCGAGTGGCCGCTCGCAGCGGCGGGAGGTGAGGCCCGGGGGCGTGGACCGGACCGGCACCCTCTCCAACACACCCGGGTGCCATGACGTTCCCCGCCAGCCGGCCTCGCTCAGTGGGGCGGTGCGGTGGTGACGGCGGTGAGGCCGGTGGGTGTGGTGACGGTGAGCGTGCCGTCGGCGGCCAGGTGGTGGCGCCAGCCCGGTGCCTGGTGCTTGCCGCGGTGGTGGCCGGCGCAGTAGCCGGCCAGGTTGGGCGCGGCGGTCGGTCCGGCCGGCCAGGCGATGGCGTGGTCGAGGTGGCCGGTGCGGCGGCGGCAGCCGGGGAAGCGGCAGCGCCGGTCCCGCGCCCGGCCGTGCCGGTCCAGCGCCGCGTCGGGGTGGTAGCCGCCGCTCGGGCCGGGCACGGTCAGCCCGGTGCCGGCCGCGTCCGCGCGGTGCAGGGCGGGCAGGTGGGTGAGGGTGAGCAGCGCGCCGGTGAGCGCGTCGGTGAGCACCAGCCGGCGCCGGTCGGCCAGCCCGCCGCCGCCGGTGCGCCGCAGCAGCCCGGCCAGCACCTCCCGAGCTTGCTGGTCCACAGCGCCAAGCGCGGTCAGGGCGTCGGGTGCGGTCGTGACCCGGCCGGCCGGGCTGTGCGCCCGGGCGGTCTCGTCGGCGGTGTCGGCACGCTCAGCGGTGGCCACCATCCGGGCGGCGTGCCCGAGCGCCCGCTGCGCGGTGAGCAGCGCGGTGCCGGCGTCGTCCACGGCGCGGTCGGCGCGCGCCCACCAGCCCTCGGACACGGCTGTGTCCGGTGTCAAGTCGGGCGGAGCGGGTTCTTCCGGCGGGAGCGCGAGGCCTGGGGGCGGTTCCTCGTCGACGGGGCACGACACCGGCCGGTCGTCGAACTCCCCGGCCAGCACCCGGGCCTCCATCCGGTCCCACCAGGCGGACAGCTCGGCGGCCTCGGCCTCGTAGTGGGCGATGTCGGCTGCGGTGAGGCCGAGCAGCGGCCAGTCGTCGGCCTCGGTGGCGAACTCGCCCGGTTCGGTGCCGACCGGCGTGGACCCGGCCGTCGAGGTGTCGGTCGTCGGGCTGTCGGCAACGGGGTCATCGGCCGCTGCCGTGCCGGTGGGGGCGGTGTCGATGGCCGCCGTGTCGGCGGGATCGCCAGGGACCGCGGAGACCAGCGGGGCGCCGGTGAGCGCGGCCAGCAGGGCGCGGACCACCTCCGCCGGCACCACCTGCCCGTCGATCTCGCACGGCTGGTCCCCGCCCAGCAGCGCCCCGAGCGGAGCGACCACATCGAGCGTCACCTGCACCGGCGGCAGACCGCTCTCCCCGGGCCGCAGCACCAGGTCCAGCAGGCAGTCGGCCATCTGCTGCCCGCGGGTGCGCCCGTCATCCGGGAGCGCGTCGGCGTACGCGCCCAGCGCCTTCACCAGCGCCGCCGCCTCCGGCGTGGTCAGCAGCGCGGACACCACGCTCATCCCGTCCACCCGGTCGGGCCGGGCGGACACCCCCCGCTCCCGCACCGCCCTGGCCAGCCGATCCGCGGCGGTGCGGGCGTCGCGGTTGAGCACCTCGCGGCGGGCCTTGTCGCCCAGCTGCGCCGGCGTGGTCACCCGCCCCGCCGCCCACGCCAGCAGGTCGGCCTCCAGCCCGGCCCGCAGCGCGTCGTCGGCGATCGGCGCCACCTTGTCCAGCAGCGGCCACAGGTGCCCGGGGTGCAGCGCACCGGCCTCCAGCGCCGCCAGCGTCCGTGGCAGCCGGTGCACCAGCGTCAGCGAGCGCTCCAGCAGCGCCTGCGCCGCCTCGCTCGACAGCGCCAGCGCCACCGCGAGCTCCTGCGTGGCCCACTCGCTCACCGGCCGCAGCGCGTCCGGGCGAGCGGCCCAGCGTTCGGCGGACATGGCGCCACGTTCGCCCTGCTGTCGGTCGGCCGACGCCGCCCGGGACGCGGCGAACGCCGCCACCGCTCGCGCCCGCAGCGCCGTCTGCCGGGCGATCTCCCGGTCCGCGGCCTGCACCGCCCCCAGCGGCCCGGACGACAGCCCGACCGGCGGCGCCACCGGCACCGGAGCGGTCAGCACGTCGTCCACGTGATCGATCATACGTTCGAACAAAGCTGAGCGGCAAGCCCTGTGGGCGAGAGAAGTGCAGGTCAGACGGCTGTACGCCGGTCCGCCCCGGCCTCCGACCGTGCCTCCGCGCGGGGTCCGGGCGACAGCAGCGCCGCACGGGCGGCGAGGACGGCGGAGCGCTCGGCGAGCGCGGCCGCGCGAGCGGCCATCCGGCGGGCGCGGCGTCGTCGGGTCGCGGCGACGACCCGGCGGTGGTGCCGCACCGACCGCCGGAGCTCGGCCGCGCGGGCGTCGTCGAGGGTCGCGGTGAGCCAGTCGGTCACGACTCGCCCCACCCCGTGGGGACCAGCGCCGGGCCGGGCAGCGCCGCGGCCGAGGCGACGACGTGGTCGACCAGCCCGTAGGCCACGGCCTCCTGGGCGGTGAACCAGCGGTCCCGGTCGGAGTCCCGCTCGATCTGCTCGACGCTCTGCCCGGTGTGCAGCGCCTGCAGTTCGTCGAGGTCCCGCTTCAGCCGGCGCAGGGCCTCGGCCTGGACGGCGATGTCGGACTGCGTGCCGCCGAGCCCGCCCGAGGGCTGGTGCACGAGGATCCGGGTGTGCGGCAGGGTGAACCGCTTGCCCGGCGTGCCGGCGGTCAGCAGGAACTGCCCCATCGAGGCCGCCGTCCCGAACGCGTAGGTGGCGACGTCGCAGCCGATCGCCTGCATCGTGTCGAAGACGGCCATCCCGGCGGTCACCGAGCCGCCGGGTGAGTTGACGTAGAGGTGCACGTCGCGGCGCGGGTCGTCGGCCGCGAGCAGCAGCATCTGCGCGCACAGGCGGTTGGCGACGTCGTCGTCCACCTCGCTGCCGAGCACGACGATGCGCTCGCGCAGCAGGCGGTCGGCGACGGCGTCGTGCAGGGACGGGGAGCCGGTCGGGGTCTGCACGGTCGGGACCTCCTGGGCCGCCGGGATCGGACGGCCGCAGTCAATCGGGGACGCGGCAGGAATGCGCCCCCGAAAGGACCCCTTTCGCCATTCGCGTAATTGTTCGGCCGTCGGCAGAACGGCGCGGGAGGCTCAGTCCCGGGCCACCGCCGCGACGACCTCCCGTGCCCCGGCCCGGCCCTCGGGGGTCGGCGTCAACGGGTAGACGTGGACGGCGCCCGGGCGGACCGTCACGTCCACCTGCGCCCCCTCGGCGGCGGCCCGGTCCCGCAGGCGCACCACGTCGGGGTGGAGCAGGTCGCGGGTGCCGATCCAGACCCGCACCGGTGGGAGCCCCGCGAGCGGGCCGTGCACCGGGCTGAGCCGCGAGTCGGCCGGGTCGTCGCCGCCGGCCCACGCGCGGCCGGCCTCGGCCAGACCGGCGCTGGACAACCAGGGGTCCCGGGCCTCGGCCGCGGCCACGCCGGGGCCGGTGAGCGCGAGGTCCAGCCACGGCGCGATCAGCGCCAGCCGCCGCGGCTGCGGCAGGCCGCTGCCGAGCAGCGTCTGGGCGAAGCCGAGGGCCAGCCCGCCGCCCGCGGAGTCACCGGCGAGGACGACGTCGTCGCCGAGGTCGCGGTACACGGCGTCGAGCAGGCGGTACGCGTCGCGGTAGGTGGACCGCGGCGCGAGGCCGTAGTCGGGCACCACCACCCCGGACGCCGGCGTCGGCCAGCCGCCCGACCAGCGCCCAGTGCTGCGGCGCCATCCCGGCGACGTAGGCGCCGCCGTGCAGGTAGAGGGCGACCCGACCGGACCGGCCGCCGCGCGGGGCCACCGTGTGCACCTCGCGGTCCTCGACGAGCCGGGTGGCCACCTCGTGCCGCCGGCGCAGCGCGTCGGGCAGCGGGGCGGGCGCGCCGGGGTCGGCCATCCGCTGCCGGGCGCGCTCGGCGGTCGCCATCCGCGGCTTGGCGGTCAGCCGCAGGTAACCGGCCACCGCACGCATCGCCAGGCTCACGCGGTGGCCCGCAGCAGCTGCTCGAACGGGGTGGCCGGGGAGCCGGTCAGGTCGGGGACGGCGCTGCTCACGGCGGCCATCTCACCAGCCGCGATCGCGGTGTACGTCGACACCCAGGCCTCGACCTGCCAGCCGGGGGCGTCGTAGGAGGCGCGCGAGGCGAAGGCCTCCTCGACGGTCTCCGCGTGGTAGCGGACCGGGCGGCCGGTGACGGCGGTGATCGTCTCCGCGACCTCGGTCAGCGTCAGCGCCTCCGGCCCGGTGAGGTCGAAGGTGCGCCCGGCGTGCGCGGCGGGGTCGCGGAGGACGGCGACCGCGGCGTCGGCGACGTCGTCCTGGGCGACCGCGGCGACCCGCCCGTCGCCGGCCGGGCCGCGGATCACGCCGTCCTCCCCCACCAGCCGGGGCAGGAAGTCGGCGTAGAGCGCGTCGCGCAGGAACGTGGACCGCAGCCCGCGGGCGCGGACGTGCTCCTCGGTGGCCCAGTGGTCGCGGGCGAGGGTGAAGGTCGCGTCCGGGGCGGCGCCCTGGAACGACAGGTAGACCAGGTGCCGCACGCCGGCGGCCGCGGCGGCGTCGACGAAGGCGCGGTGCTGGTCGACCCGGTCGGCGGACTCCGACGCCGACACCATGAACACCGTCTCCACGCCGTCCAGCGCGCGGCGGACCGCGCCGCCGTCGGCGTAGGGGGCGACGACGGCGGTCGCGCCCGGCAGCCGCGGCGCGCGGGACGGGTCGCGGACCAGCAGGCGCTGCGGGACGCCGGCGGCGGACAACCGGCGGGCGACCCGGCCCCCGAGCTGTCCGGTGGCGCCGGTGACGGCGACGGGGATCGGGCTCACCGCGACTCCTCGGGGTCGGTGCGGACGTCACCCGATCCTCGCCCGGGCGCCGTCCTCAGGCCGCGGCGGCCAGCACCGGGCGCGGCTCGGCCGGGCGGACCGGGCGGCGGACGGGGAACGGGACGACCGGCGCGGGCGTCCGCCGGGACTCGAGCACCGCGCAGGTGACGAGGGCGCACCCGAGCCCGACCGCGGCCGACAGCGCGATGGCCGGCTGTCCCACCGCGAGGCCGTAGCCGGTCCAGGCGGCGCAGGACGCGGCGCCGAGCCACCACCGCACCGGCGAGAGCCCGGAGACGTCCTGGGTGCGGTCGCGCAGCAGGCCCAGCGGCTGCGGCACCGCGGCGGCGGCGCCGACGACCGCGGCCACGGAGGCGAGGACGGCGGCGGCCGCGGCCGGCGCGGCGCCGAGGTCCACCGCGAGCACGCTGCCGCCGGCGAGGGCGGCCAGCCCGGCGGCGCCGGAGGCGGTGCGGGCCAGCACCCGCGGGGTGCGCAGCGCCGGCTGGGTGAGCAGCAGGGCGGCGAGGACCGCGGCGTTGCCCGCGCCGACGACGGCGTTGGTGACCACCTGGGCCGGGTCGTGCGCCAGCAGGCCGAAGGTCAGCCAGGCCAGGTTCAGCGCGACGGCCAGCCAGGTCCCCGTGGGTGAGAGGCCCCGGGTGCGGCCGTGCCGGCAGGAGAGCCAGACCTGGGGCCAGACGACGGCGATGCTGAGGGTGGACGCGACGGTGCCGAGGACGGCAGGCATGGTGGTGCGGGGATCCGTTCGGGAGGACGACCGAGGGGCGCGGCCACCGGCCGGGAGACGGCGCTCCACCGGGCCGGGTCCCTCGTCACTGAGCGGATCCACGGGTGACCGCAGGTGTCATCGGCGCCCGCCGTCGGGAACGGAACCCGACCGGCCGTGATCCTCCTGTGACCTCCCTCGCCCCCGAGCGGCCCTTCGGCCCTGCCCCGGGGCCGCCGGTCGCGGGACCGTCGGTCCCATGCGCCAGCAGCTGCGTCCCGTCCGGGCCGGGGTGGCCGCGGTCCTCGGCGTCGTCCTGCTCGCCTCGTGCTCCGGCGACGACGGCGGCTCGGGCGACGGCGGGGACTCCGCGGCCGACACCCCGGCGACCAGCTCCCCCGCGGAGGACACGGCAGCCGGGGAGGACTTCTGCACCCGGGCCGCCGACCTCGACCAGCGGGTGGAGGACGCCCTCGCGGAGACCGAGGGCGACGCCTCGCTCCCCGACGTCCTCCGTCAGCTCGGGGCCGAGATGCGCGACGTCGACGCTCCGGACGCGATCGCCGCCGACTGGGAGGCGTTGCAGGCGGGCCTGGACCGGGTGGCCGACGCGACGGCCGACCTCGACCTCACCGACGGGGACTCGGTCGCCGCGCTCGAGGAGGCCGGGCGCGGCCTGGACACCGCGAGCGACAACGTCGAGACCTACCTGCGCGACGAGTGCGGGATCGGCTGACCCGCCGCGATCGGTGCAGCGGGGACGAGCGGGACCGCGCGCGAGGCCCCGGCGCAGTCGGGGCAGGACGGGCGGTGTGACGGGCCACGGCCCGCACCGTGGGCACGGCACCGGCACTCCCCGCCGGCATCCCCCGTCCGGGGTGCACCGGCATCCGCGCGGCGGAGTGTGCGTGCACCCGGCCCCGGGTGGGTAGAGCGCCGCACGGACGCCCGGGGAACCCACTCCCGGCTCAGCCGATCCGCAGGAGGAGGCGACGTGTCGCTCCCTCGTCCCCAGGTCCCCGACGTCGACCGCCGCATCGCGGTCGCCTACCAGGAGCTCGGCACCGCCCGAGACGGGTTCCGCACCTCCCCGAGTGGCGAGGGCTTCACGTCGTGCCAGGCGGCCCAGCAGGCGCTCGACGACCTGCTCGACCTCCGGCTCACCCTCACCGCCGCACTCGAACGGACGGTGCCGACCGCGGCCTGAGGCCCGGACCGCCGGGCACCTGGCGCGCCGCCGGCGCTTCCCCCGGTGACGCGGCGTCGGCACGGTAGGCGGCGAGCAGCCGCCGCTCCTCGTCCCGCCGCGGGAACCGGGTGGCGACCAGCAGCGCTCCGAGCAGCACGGCGACGATCCCGGCCACGTAGGCCCACTGGTCGCCCTGCAGGAACGCGGTCCGGGCCGCGGCCGCGATCTGGTCGGCCTGCGCGGGGTACCGCTGCGCGGTGTCGACGGCGCTGGAGAACGACTTGGTCAGCTCGGCCTGCACGCTGCTGGTGACGTCCTCCCCCGACGACGCGATCGCCGCGCCGGCGGCCGACGCGTAGCCGGCGGTCAGCAGGGCCCCGAAGACCGACTGCATGACCGCGCCGCCGAGGTCGCGCTGCAGGTCCGCGGTGCCCGACGCCATGCCCACCCGGCGCACTGGCACCGACCCGGTCAGCGAGTGCGACGCCGGCGTCCCGGCCAGTCCCACGCCGATGCCGACGAGGGCGTAGCCGAGCCCGACCCGCCAGTACCCGGCGCTCTCGGTCCACAGCAGCAGCATCGCCAGGAAGCCGAGCAGCACGAACGCGTAGCCGGCGAGCAGCGTGAACCGCGCGCCGCGGGCCTCGACGATCGCCGCGGAGCGCGGCGCGACCAGCACCATCAGCGCCGCGGCGGGCAGGATCGCGAGGCCCGCCTCGACGGTCGAGTAGCCCAGGACGTTCTGCAGGTACTGCTGGCCGACGAACATCGCGCCCATCAGCGAGCCGAACACGATCACGCCCGCGCAGGCGGCCACCCAGAAGGTCGGCCGCGCGGCCACCCCCAGGTCGTAGAGCGGCTCGCGGGCGCGGCGCTGGCGGACGGCGAAGGCGACCAGGGCGAGCAGCGCGACGGCGGCGAGGACCAGGGTCAGGGTCGTCCGGTCCGGCACCGGCGCGAAGTTGATCGAGAGGATCAGCGAGCCCACGAGCACCAGGGAGAGCAGCCCGCCCCAGTTGTCGACCCCGCCGGTCGACTCGTTGACGTGCGAGGGCACGGACACCCAGGCCAGGACGAGGGCCAGCGCGGCCAGCGGCAGGGTCAGCAGGAACACCGAGCCCCACCAGAACTGCTCGAGCACCAACCCGGAGCAGACCGGGCCGAGCGCGGCGATCGCCCCGCCGAGGCCGGACCACAGGGCGATCGCCTTCGTCCGGCCGGGTCCGGCCCACAGCGCGGTGATCAGCGCCAGCGTCGTCGGGTAGGCCATCCCGGCCGCGAGGCCGCCGCCCACGCGGGCGAGGAACAGCACGGTGTCGCTCGGCGCGTACGCCGCCAGCAGCGACATCGGGACGGCGAGCACCGTGCCGCCGAGCAGCATGAGCTTGCGGCCGTACCGGTCCCCCAGCGCGCCCAGCCACAGCACCGAGCAGGCCAGGCCCAGGGAGTAGCCGACCGCGATCAGGTCCAGCGCCGTCTGACCGGAGTCGAAGCTCCGCCCGATGTCCGGCAGCGCCACGTTCGCCACCGACAGGTTCAGGTTCGCGACCGCGGCGACGAGGACCAGCGCCGTGAGGACCAGCCCGGCCCGCGGGGGCGCGGTCCCCACCGTCCGCTCCGGGGCGACGACCACGGCCGCAGACTCCCCCCGCGGCACGCCCCCGGGCATCGTCCCGGCCGGACGACCGGCGCGCGGGGGCGTTGACCCCCGTCGAGGACGGCGCGGACCATCTCCGGGGTGCTGGTGCTCGGTGCCGACGAGGTGACCCGGCTCCTCGACGTGGACGTGCTGATCGACGCGCTCGCCCCTGCGATGGCCGACCTCAGCGCCGGGCGCGCCTCGGTCCCCGAGCGCAGCGGGACGCTGGTCCCCCAGGTGGACGGCCGGCTGTTCGGGATGGCGGCGTACGTCCCCTCGCAGGGGGCGCTGGTGACCAAGCTGGTCACGCTCTTCCCGCGCAACGCCGGCACCGCGCTGCCCACGCACCAGGCGGTGGTCGTCGTCTTCGACCCGGCGACGGGTGAACCGGTCGCCCTGCTCGACGGGACGGTGATCACCGCGGTCCGCACCGGGGCGTGCTCGGCCCTCTCGGTGCGGCTGCTCGCGCGCGGGGACGCGTCGGTGCTCGCGCTCCTCGGCACCGGGGTGCAGGCGCGCTCCCACGCGCGGGCGGTGGTGCGCGTGCGCCCGGTCCGGGAGGTCCGGGTCGCCGGTCGCTCCCTGCCGAGGAGCGAGGTCCTGGCCGCGGAGCTGCGCGAGGAACTCGGCGTCGAGGTGCGCGCGGTGCGCACGTACGAGGAGGCGGTGCGCGGCGCCGCCGTCGTCTGCGCCACGACCCAGCCCGCCACGCCGGTGGTCCGGCGGGAGTGGCTGGATCCCGGCACCCACGTGACCTCGGTGGGCTGGTCCGCCTCCGGCCGGGAGGTGGACGACGCCACCGTCGCCGAGTCGCTGGTCTGCGTCGAGTCCCGGCGCCTGGCGCTGGCGTCCGCCACGGCCGCGGGCAGCGCCGACCTGACCGAGCCGCTCCAGCACGGTCTCATCGCCGAGGACGACGTCGTCGAACTCGGCGAGGTCGTCGCCGGCTCGCGGCCGGGACGCACGTCGCCGGACCAGCTCACGCTCTACAAGTCCGTGGGCGTCGCGGTGCAGGACGCGACGGCGGCGACGCTGGTGCTGGCCGCCGCGCGCGCGGCCGGGGCCGGCCGCGAGCTGACGGCCTGACGGACGCTCACCACCCGAGCTGGACGTCGGCCACGATCCCGACGGCGATGAGCGCGGCGGCCACGACGTCGACGGCGGCGCAGAACGGCGGCCACCAGCGCGTGTTGGCCACGAACCCGGTGCGCTGCTGCCAGAGGTCCTTCAGCCCGTGCCCGGCCAGGCCGGCCACGAGCAGCCAGGCCGAGCCGGTCACCCCCGCCGCGGCCACGACGACGAAGACGCCGGCGACGACGGTCTCGACGGCGATCACCCTGCCCCGCCCGTCGGCCACGCTGAACCCGATGTAGACCGCGGCGATCAGGGCGATCCCCAGCGCGTAGACGGTGGACTCGTCGAGCCACGGGAAGGCCAGCGGGGAGGCGGCCTGCAGGCAGCCCCAGACCACGCCCCAGACGATCGGTGTGCGCAGGCCGTGCGCGCCGCGGGCTGCCGCGCCGTGGAGCTCCGGAGCCCGTCCGGAGGCGGTCACGTCGACCTCCCCGGCGGTCGGTCCCGGACGCGGCGCGGAGCCGCCTGCGCCTCGGGTGCACCGCGCGGCGCGGGTACGTGGGCGCCGAGCCTCGCGGCGGCGTCGGCCACGTACGCGGCGTCCTCGGCGACGAAGCCCAGCAGCGCCGAGCCGCGGGTGTGCTGCCAGGACAGGCCGAGGACGTACAGCCCGGGGACGTCGGTGATCCCGCGGGTGTGGACCACGCGGCCGTCGCGCAGCACGCCCGGGACGTCGATCCACGAGTGGTCGGGCCGGTAGCCGGTGGCCCAGACGACGACACCCACCTCCCCGGTGGTGCCGTCGGCGAACCGCACGGTGCGGCCGGCGGCGTCGGCCAGCCGCGGCCGGAAGCGGACGCCGGCCCGCTGCAGGCCGCGCCGGCTGGTGCCGATGAGGAACTCGCCGCGGGACTGCATCCGGCGGCCGAGCCGGGAGCCGGCGGTCACCTGCAGCAGGCGCAGCCGGGTCAGCCACCAGAACAGGTCGCGGCCGAGCAGCCGCTGCGGCAGCGCCGTGTACGTCGCGCCGACCGACAGCTCGACCGGCCGGGTCCGGGCCAGCTCCTCGGCGATCTGGAAGCCGGAGTTGCCGCCGCCGACGACCAGCACGGGCCCCTCGGGCAGGGCGTCGGGGCTGCGGTAGCCGGAGCTGTGCACCTGGGTCACCGACCCGTCCAGCCCGGCGGCCAGCGGCGGGACGAACGGGGTCTGGAACGGTCCGGTGGCCACGACGACCTGCCGGGCGCTGTACGTCCTCCCGGCGGCGTCGAGCCGGAACCCGCCGTCGGTGCGCTGCAGCCCGGTGACGCGCGCGTCCAGCTGCACGGGCAGGTCGAAGGCGGCGGCGTAGTCGCGCAGGTAGTCGGCCACCGCTTCCTTGCCCGGGTAGGTGCCGGCCGGCGCCGGGAACGGCAGCCCGGGCAGCGCGTCGTGCTCGGCCGGGGTGAACAGCCGCAGCGACTCCCAGCGCGTGCGCCAGCTGTGCCCGAGTTCCGCCGCCGCCTCCAGGACCAGGAAGCGCAGCCCCCGCTCGCGCAGGTACCAGGCGGCGGCCAGGCCGGCCTGCCCACCGCCGACCACGACCACGTCGTACGGCTCGGCCGGGGCGGTCACGACGTCACCGCCCGGTCGACGGTGAAGCTGAACACCATCCCGGAGTGCATGTGCTCGGCGATGTGGCAGTGCGCCATCCACAGGCCGGGGTTGGTGACGTCGAGCAGGACGTCGACGGTCTGCCCGGTCGGGATGAGCACGGTGTCCTTCCAGACGAGGTTCGGCCCGGGCGCCCCGTCCCGGGCGAGGACGAGGAAGCGGCCGGCGCCGTGCACGTGGAACGGGTGGCGCATCGGGTGGTCGGAGTCCATCTCGTTGACCAGCCGGATCTTGACCCGCTGTCCGACGGTGAAGTGCCAGTGGACGGGGAGCCCCTCGCGGCCGGGAGCGCGGTCCAGCAGCTTCCAGCGCATCGTCTCCGTGGTGGTGGCCCGGTTCGTCTCGGCCATCTCGTCCTCCCACTCGATCCCGTCGGTGGTGGCGGGACCGTGGTGGTGGGCGTGCCCGTGCCCGGCGTCGTGGCCCGTGTCGTGGCCCGTGTCGTGGCCCGTGTCGTGGCCCGTGTCCTGGCCCGTGTCCTGGCCCATCGTGTGGCCGGCGCGGCCCGTGTCGTGGCCTGAGGCGCCCCCGGCCGGGGCGGTCGCCATCAGCTTCATGCCGCACTTCGGGCAGCGTCCGGGGTCGTCGCCGACCACCTCGGGGTGCATCGGGCAGGCGTAGGTCACCGGGCCGGCCGCCGGGGCCGCAGCCGGGTCGTCCATCTCGGCGACGATGGCGAGGACCTCGTCCGGCGGCGCGGCCAACCAGGCGTCGAACTGCCGGCGCTCGGCCACCAGCTCCGGTGCGCTGCGCAGCACCTCGAACCGGTCGGCCGGCGGTGGCTCGGCGACCTCGTCGGTGACGGTGATCGCCGCCAGCCGGTGGGTCCGGTCCGGAGTGCGGTGCTCCAGCGCGAACTCGCCCGGCCGGTCGAACAGCACGTCGACGACGGCCCGTTCCGACGGGGCCAGCACCACGTCGGGGACGAACTCCTCGTGCTCCACCCGGCCGCCGTCGCCGCCGACGAGCTTCATCCGGGCGCCGGGCACGGTCACCCGGAAGACGCGGCTGTTGGCGGTGTCGGTCAGCCACAAGCGGACGACCTCGCCGGTCCGCGCGGTGAACGCCGGGGCGGTCTCGCCGCCGGTGAGCATCACGTTGCCGTAGCGGCCCATCGCCGCGTGATCGGTCTCGGTGCGGCTGAACGGGGCGATCACGCCGTCCTCGAGCAGCAGGTCGTCGAGGGTCAGCACCAGGTCGCGGTGCGCCGGCGGCCAGTAGTCCGGCTCGGCCGGCTCGACCAGGATGCTGCCGTAGAGGCCCAGTTCCTGGGTGACGTCCTCGCGGACGTGCGGGTGGTACCAGTACAGGCCCGGGTCGGGGAACTGGATGCGGTAGGTGAACTCCCCGCCGGGCGGGATCGGCGCCTGCGTCTCGTGCGGCACGCCGTCGTAGCGGTTCTCCAGGCGCAGCCCGTGCCAGTGCACGGTGGTGTCGAGGTCGGTGCCGTTGGTGACGTGCACGACGATCTCCGAGCCCTGCCGGACCTTGAGCGTGGGACCGGGGATCGAGCCGTTGTAGCCGAGCATCCGCACCGTGGTGTCGCCCAGTCGCTTGGCGACCGGGGCGGGGTGCAGCGACAGCTCGTCGCCGTCGCCCAGTTCGAGCACCTCGGGCTGCGTGGCCTCCGGCAGGCCGGTGAGGTCGGTGGAGAAGAAGGTGTCCACGGGACGTCCTCCTGTCGGTGAGCGAGGAGTCTCAGCTCCGGGTGCCGCCGGAAGCGGGAGGTGGTCCGGACGAGTCCGCGGCGCCGCGCGCACCGGCGCGGGCGGGCTCGGCGACGTGCTCCGCGGTCATGGCGCCTCCTGTGCGGACCGGTAGTCCACCGCCGCCGGAGGTGGCCTGTCCAGACGCTCGGCAGCGGTCCGGCCCGGGAGCGCCCGGACGTCGACGCCCTCCTCCGCCCGGCTGCCGTCGGGCACCATCCGGCCGTGGACCCCGAGCAGCTGCTGCGGACGGCGGCCGACCGACTGGACGCGCTCGCCGCCCGGACGACCCCCGGCGACTGGCGCACCGGCGGACTGCTGGCGACCCGCCCCGAGGTGGTCGCGCACCTCCCCGACGGGGGCACCGAGCACGTGGCCGAGGCGCGGTCCGGCACTGGTGCGTGGATCGCGGCCCTCTCCCCCGCGCTGGCCGCGCCGCTCGCGAGCTGGCTGCGCGCCACGGCGACGCACGAGCCGGCCGACCCGGCGGCCGGGGCGTTCGCCCGGGCGCTGCTGGCACGGCTGCCCTGACCCGTCGCGCCCGTGGGACGCCACCGGCCCGGCCCCTGCGGGGACCGGGCCGGTGGCGACCTCGGTGGTCAGGGACGAACCCCGACCGGTCGGGTCAGCTGCAGCCGCTGGTGGAGCCGCAGCCCTCGCAGACGTAGCAGCTGCCGGCCGGGCGCATCTTCGTGCCGCAGGTCATGCACAGCGGCGCGTCGGTGACGTTGCCGGTGACCAGCTCGAGCAGCTCGGCCGAGGAGTGGGCCTCCTTGGCCGGCTTCCCGGCGGCCGGCTCCGGCTTGGCCGGGGCCTCGGTCGGCACCGAGCCGCGCAGCGCCTCGACGTCGACCTCCTCCTCCTCGACGACCTCCGCCGTCGAGGCCGAGCCGCCGTAGGTGCCCGACACCTGCGCCGCCCGCTCCTCGGCGGTGAAGATGCCGAGGGTCGCGCGGGTCTCGACCGGCAGGTGGTCCAGCGCCAGGCGACGGAAGATGTAGTCCATCACCGACTGGGCGATCCGGATGTCCGGGTCGTCGGTCATGCCGGCCGGCTCGAAGCGCATGTTGGTGAACTTCTGGATGTAGGTCTCCAGCGGCACACCGTGCTGCAGCGCGATCGAGATGCCGATCGAGAAGGCGTCCATGACACCGGCCAGGGTCGAGCCCTGCTTGCCGAGCTTGAGGAACACCTCGCCGAGGCTGCCGTCCTCGTACATCCCGGCGGTCATGTAGCCCTCGGCGCCGGCGACGCTGAACGACGTCGTCATGCTCTGCCGCTTCTTCGGCAGCCGGCGGCGGACCGGGTGCGACGTCGTGGCGACCGGAGCGGCCTCCACCTCGACCGTGGCCCCACCGTCGGCAGTGGCCTTCTTGGCCTTGGCGTCGGACAGCGGCTGGCCGACCTTGCAGTTGTCGCGGTAGATCGCCAGCGCCTTGAGGCCGAGCTTCCAGCCCTGGAAGTAGATGTTCTCGACGTCCTCGACGGTCGCCGTCTCCGGCATGTTGACCGTCTTGCTGATCGCGCCGGAGATGAACGGCTGCACCGCGGCCATCATGCGGACGTGGCCCATCGGGGAGATGGCCCGCTCGCCCATGGCGCAGTCGAACACCTCGTAGTGCTCCGGGCGCAGGCTCGGGGCGTCGACGACGTGGCCGTGCTCGGCGATGTACTCGACGATCGCCTCGACCTGCTCGTCCTGGTAGCCCAGGCTCTTCAGCGCCCGCGGGACCGTCTGGTTGACGATCTGCATGGACCCGCCGCCGACCAGCTTCTTGTACTTGACCAGCGAGAAGTCCGGCTCGATGCCGGTCGTGTCGCAGTCCATCATGAAGCCGATGGTCCCGGTGGGGGCGAGGACCGAGGCCTGCGCGTTGCGCCAGCCGTTGTCCGCGCCGATCTCCAGGCACTCCTGCCACTGGGCGGTGGCGGCCCGCAGCACGTCGGCGTCGTCGGCGCCGACCGGGCGGATGGCGTCGTTGGCGGCGGCGTGCTTGCGCATGACGCGGGCGTGCGCGTCGGCGTTGCGGGCGAAGCCCTCGTAGGCGCCGACGATGCCGGCGAGCTCGGCCGAGCGGCGGTAGGCGGTGCCGGTCATCAGCGAGGTGATGGCCGCGGCCAGGGTCTGGCCGCCCCGCGAGTCGTAGGCGTGGCCGGTGGCCATCAGCAGCGCGCCGAGGTTGGCGTAGCCGATGCCCAGCTGCCGGTAGGCGCGGGTGGTCTCACCGATCGGCTCGGTCGGGAAGTCCGCGAAGCAGATCGAGATGTCCATCGCGGTGATGACCAGCTCGACGGCCTTGACGAAGGTCTTGGCGTCGAACGTCCCGTCGTCCTTGAGGAACTTCATGAGGTTCAGGGACGCCAGGTTGCACGAGCTGTTGTCCAGGCTCATGTACTCCGAGCAGGGGTTGGACGCGTTGATCCGGCCCGTCTCGGGGTTGGTGTGCCAGTCGTTGATCGTGTCGTCGTACTGGATGCCGGGGTCGGCGCACTCCCAGGCGGCCTGGGTGACCTTGCGGAACAGGTCCCGGGCGTCGACCTTCTCGATCACCGAGCCGTCGAGGCGGGCGCGCAGGCCGAAGTCGGTGCCGTCCTCCACCGCGCGCATGAACTCGTCGGAGACGCGGACCGAGTTGTTGGCGTTCTGGTACTGGACGCTGGTGATGTCCTTGCCGCCGAGGTCCATGTCGTACCCGGCGTCGCGCAGCGCGCGGATCTTGTCCTCCTCGCGCGCCTTGGTCTCGATGAACTCCTCGATGTCGGGGTGGTCGATGTCGAGGACGACCATCTTGGCCGCGCGCCGGGTGGCGCCGCCGGACTTGATGGTCCCGGCGGAGGCGTCGGCGCCGCGCATGAAGCTGACCGGGCCGGAGGCGGTGCCGCCGGAGGACAGCAGCTCCTTGGACGAGCGGATGCGGGAGAGGTTCAGGCCGGCGCCGGAGCCGCCCTTGAAGATCAGCCCCTCCTCCCGGTACCAGTTGAGGATCGAGTCCATCGTGTCGTCGACGGCGAGGATGAAGCAGGCGCTGACCTGCTGGGGCGCGCTCGTGCCGACGTTGAACCACACGGGGCTGTTGAAGCTGAACACCTGGTGCAGCAGCATCCAGGTCAGCTCGTGCTCGAAGACCTCGGCGTCGCCCTCGGTGGCGAAGTAGCCGTGCTCGCGGCCGGCCGCGCCGTAGGTGAGCACCACCCGGTCGATGAGCTGACGCAGGCTGCTCTCCCGCTGCGGGGTGCCGACGGCGCCGCGGAAGTACTTCGTGGTGACGATGTTGGTGGCGTTGATGCTCCACTCGGCGGGGAACTCGACGCCGCGCTGCTCGAAGTTGATCGAGCCGTCACGCCAGTTGGTCATGACGACGTCGCGACGCTCCCACGTCACCTCGTCGTACGGGTGGACGCCGGCGGTCGTGTAGACCCGCTTGACCTTCAGGCCCTTCCCCCTGGTCGGCGCCTTGGCGACCCGGCGCGTACGGCCTGCCGGGCGGTCCTCGATCTCGGTCACGAGCTCTCCCTCGGTGAGTGGTGCGGGCGGCTGGGGAAGAGAGCCGCCCTGTTCCTATCCGGTGCTGCTGACGGTTTCGGTGGTGCTGGGAGGGCCGGCGACGCTGCCGGCGCACGTCTGGTCGCGCGGGCGGCGGTCAGCCGTCGCGGGCGGTGGAGGGGGTGCGGGCGGAGCCGCGCCGGCGCGGCGCCGGCGGCTCGATCTGCAGCCCGGGCAGCGGCGGGGTGCCGCCGCGGTGGTGGCGGGCCCGCAGCTCGGTGATCTCCTTCTCGAAGTCCTCGACCGAGGTGAAGGCGCGGTAGACGCTGGCGAAGCGCAGGTAGGCGACCTCGTCGAGCTCGCGCAGCGGCTGCAGGATGGCCAGCCCGACCTCGTGGCTGGGGACCTCGGCCACGCCGCTGGCGCGGATCGCGTCCTCCACCTGCTGGGCCAGCTGCTGGAGCTGGTCCTCGTCGACCGGCCGGCCCTGGCAGGCGCGCCGCACGCCGGCGACGACCTTGGTCCGGTTGAACGGCTCGCTCACCCCGCTGCGCTTGACGACGGCGAGCACCGCCTCCTCGACGGTGGTGAAACGGCGGCCGCAGGCCGGGCACGAGCGGCGGCGACGGGTGGTTGCCCCCTCGTCGGCCTCGCGCGAGTCGATCACGCGGCTGTCGGGGTTGTGGCAGAACGGGCAGCGCACTGCGGTTCACCTCCTCCGCGGGAGACCGGACCGGGGACCCGGTCGGGCGGCTGGTGCCGACGGGCTCGTCCGGCCCTGCCGGACCCGCCCGTCTGCGTCTGTCTGTGGACCCCTCTGGGGACATCCGGTGGACACCCCGTGGAGGTCCTGAGGACGGCCTGTGGAGGACTTCCATCGGTGCAACTACTAGATGTAGGGGGACAGTAGGCCCCGCTCCACTACATCTGCAAGACGAGAACCCGCGTGTCTCTTCCGTCGAGATCCGGCCGTGACCCCGTGGTGACCAGGGGCGAGCAGGGTCCCCTCCCGTCACACGACACGCCGGGACGCCGCGCGTGTCGGCGCGCGGGAGGGGGCGGGTGGGTGTATCGACCGCCCGTCAGGAGGGCGTCCACGAGCGCCTGCGATGGCGCGCGGACGCCCGCCCGGATCGCCGGCGGGACGCCGGCACGGGAACCACGGGCCCCGGGAGCACTCGCCCCCGCGGCGGGTCAGACGGTCGGGCGGACGGCGGGGCGGCCGCCGCGGGGGTGCGGCACCAGGTCCCCGAGGCGGATCGGCCGGGTGTAGAGGCGGGCGTCCTCGGCGAGGGTGTCGGCAGCGGGAGGTGCGGCCACGGACCCGAGGGCGACGGCGGGCATCTCCGCCGTGACGGCGCGGTGCCGCCCGGCGCCGTGGACGGCCCGTGCGCGGTGCCGGCCCGCGCCACCGCCGACGGCGGGCATCTCGGCGGTCATGTCGAGGCCGTGTCGACGTGCTCGGCGGGAGCGCTCGAGCGCAGGGCCTGCCGCCCGGTCCGATGCCGCCACGGCTGCCGGCGGGGCCTCGGGCGCCGGCGCGAGGTGCCGTTCGGGCAGTCGCACGTCGGCCAGCCCCACCCAGGTGCCGGCACCCTCGACCACCTCGGGGACGTCGGTCCGCAACCGCACCCAGGCCTCGCACACGCCGGCGTCGTCGTGTCGCCAGCCGAGCATCGCGCCGGGCACCCAGCTGCTGTTCACGAACACCTCGACGTCCTGTGGGGACCCGAAGGACACCGCTGCCTGGCTGTTCACGGCTGCTGACACGGTCCTCACCGTAAGTGTTGGTCTGCACTCAGTGCGTGAGCGACGCGACCGCCGATGGTTGACGAACCGGGGAGGTCCGCCTCGTCAGTTCCGGCCGCCCGGCCGCCGGCGGAGCGCCTACGGCAGGCGCAGCACCTGGCCGGGGACGACGACCGCCGCCTCCAGGTCGTTGAGCTCCTCGATCGCGTCGACCACCGCGCGCACGTCCTGGCCGGGGCCGGCGACCTCCGCGGCGATCGACCACACCGTGTCACCGCTCTCGACCACGACGCTGCTCTCGCCGGCCAGGCGCAGGCCGTCATCAGGGGCGAGGACCCCCCGGCCGAGGGCGGCCCCGCCGACGCCGGCGGCGAGGACCAGCACGGTGACCAGGCGGCGCCCGCGACGGGTCAGCCGCACCGGCGCCGGGGCCGGCGCGCACCGCGTGCGGACGGCGGCCCGGGCGGGCTCCGAGCGCACCGGCCGCCCGCTGGGGCGGGCCGGGTCGCGACGGGTGCGCGGCCCCTCGGCGGCCGGCCCGGCGGTGCGCGCGGGAGCCGCCGCGGGACGGTCGGGCACCGGCCGCAGGTGCCCCGCGACGCGGGGACCCGAGCCCGGCAGGCCCGCCCGCGGCGCCGGCCGGTCGGCGCGAGCCGGGACCGACCGGCCCCCGCCGGCGGCCGTCCCGCCCTCCCCGCGGAGCGGCGGCCGCCACGGGACCCGGACCGCCGCGTCGAACTCGAGCACTGCCTGCCGCACGCTGCCCATGACCGCTCCTCCAGATCGGGTCCACCGCATCGAACGCGTGTTCGATCGAACGTCTGTCCGGATGTCTACCGCACGGGTCCGACGAGTGCGAGAGCGGCGCGGCGTGTCCTTCGAACACACGTTTGAACCTGCGGCGCCGGCGCGCTACGGTCCGTGCGGGCGCACCGCCCGCCGACCGGCCCCGGCCGGGAGGGCGACGGACGGGCCGCGGGGACGCGGCCGGCGAGGAGGAGACGTGGCGGGCACGAGCGGGACCGGCCAGGGCACCCGGGGCGGCGGCGCGGCGACCCGCCGTCCGGCCGCCGAGCGCGGTGCCGGCGCGGACGGCACGGGCGCCGTGCGCACCTTCCCCGACCGGGGCGAGGGCGGCGACGGCCTGACCCAGCGGCAGCGCCGGGTCCTCGAGGTCATCCGCGACTCGATCGAGCGGCGTGGCTACCCCCCCTCGGTCCGCGAGATCGGCGAGGCGGTCGGCCTGTCCTCGGCGTCGTCGGTCGCCCACCAGCTGTCGGTGCTGCAGAAGAAGGGCTGGCTGCGGCGCGACCCCAACCGGCCCCGCGCACTCGACGTCCGGCTGCCCGGTGAGACCGCGGGCGAGTCCGCCCCGGCGGCGCCCGCCGCGGCCGCCGACGGCTCGGCGGCCCCCACCTACGTCCCGCTGGTCGGGCGGATCGCGGCCGGTGGCCCGGTGCTCGCCGAGCAGGCCGTCGAGGACGTCTTCCCGCTCCCCCGCGAGCTCGTCGGCGAGGGCACGCTGTTCATGCTGCGCGTCGCCGGTGACTCGATGGTCGACGCGGCCATCTGCGACGGCGACTGGGTCGTCGTCCGCCAGCAGCCCACCGCCGAGAACGGCGAGATCGTCGCCGCGATGCTCGACGGCGAGGCCACGGTCAAGACGTACAAGCGCCGCGACGGGCACGTCTGGCTGCTGCCGCACAACCCGGCCTACGAGCCGATCCCCGGCGACGAGGCCACCGTCCTCGGCCGCGTCGTCACCGTCCTGCGGCGGGTCTGAGCCGCAGGTCCCCGCCGGTGCCGGAGCTCAGGCGCCGGCGGGCGGACCACCGGACCGGCGGCGGCGCAGCCGCCCGCCGATCCACACCAGCGCGGTCGCGACGACGGCGGCGGCCACGCCGGCGGCCACCGGCGACAGGCCCCCGGCGTCCCCGCCGAGCAGGGCCGACGGCGACGGGTCGGCCGCGGGGGGCGCCGCCGTCGTGGGCGGCGCGGACCCCGCCGGGACCGGCACCGCGGTCACGTCCCCGGGGAGGCCCTCGCCGGCCACCAGCAGCGCGCTGCCGTCCGCGGTGAACGACACGGCCTCCCCCTGCGGTGCCTCGGGCAGGGCGATCCGCACCGGCTCGCCGGCCAGCGCCCCCGGGACGTCGGCCCCGGCGAGCGGCCAGACGTAGGCGTCGGTGTAGGTGCGCAGCGCGATCCGGCTGCCGTCGCGGGCGACCGCCCCGCCGGTGACCAGCAGTTGCCCGGCCCGGCCCACGGGACCGCCGGGCGTGCCGGTGAGGGTGAACGCGACGGTGCCGACGTCGGCCAGCGCGACCGTGCCGCCGTCGACCAGCGGCGCCGCCGGCCGGTAGACGTGGCTGGCGCCGAGCACCTCCTTGGTCACGATGTACGGGGTCCCGTCGGGGGCGAGCAGCAGCGCCTCGGCGTCGTGCGGGCCGTCGGGGTAGGTCAGCCGGTGCAGCGCCGTCCCGCCGTCGGGCCGCAGCGCGACGAGCGCGACCGTCGTCCGGACGGTGGTGTTGTCGCCGGTGTCGGCCAGCCACACCGTGCCGTCGGGGCCGACGCCGAGGTCCTCGGGGTCGTAGGGGTCCACCGGCGCGGTGGTCACGTCGACGACCTGGCACGCGCCGTCGAGCACGTACACGGCGACCTCGTCCCCGCCGTCGACCACGGCGAGCATCCGGTCGCCGACGTCCACCAGGCCGGAGAGCTCGGCCAGCCGCGGGTCGGTCACCTGGCAGCGGACCGAGGGAGCGGCCGGCTCCTCGGCCGCGGCCGGGGCCGCCCGGAGGGCGAGCAGGCCCGCGGTCAGCAGGACGGCCGGTGCCCGCCGGACGGTGCTACGCGGACGGGCGGCCGGACCGGGCACTCGCCCAGCGTGACAGCACCAGCGCGTCGAGTGCGTGAACCACGCCCAGCAGCAGCAGCCCGACGGCCGCGCCCACCACGGCGTCGGTGACCCAGTGGAAGTCCAGCGAGACCATCGCGATCCCGGTGGCCACCGGCCCGACGACGGCCAGCCACCACAGGGTGCGCTGCACCCGCGGCCCGAGTCCGTACTCGACCGCCTGCCAGCGCGCCACGCCCCACATGAGCACGGCGTTGGCCACGTGCCCGGAGGGGTAGCTGGCGCCGTCGCGGTGGAAGAAGGAACCGGGATAGGCGGGGGCGGTGCGGCCGGTGCCGAACTTGAACGCGTAGACGACGACGGTGAGCAGCGCCAGTGCGGTGACCACCCGCAGCAGCGGCAGCACCGTCCGCTCGCGCACGCACAGCCAGCCGACCAGGGCGGCCAGCACGATGAGGATGGTGCCGCGGCCGCCGATCTGGGTGACCGCCCAGACCGGCCAGTAGGCCGGGGAGTCGCGCAGGTCCCAGGCGCTGACCACCTCGGACACCTCGAGGTCCAGCCGCTCGAGCACCCCGCGGCTGAGCAGGTCGACGGTGACCCCGACGGTGACCGCGAACGCCACGACCAGCAGCCACCACGGCGGGCGCCCGCTCCCCACCACCGGCTCCGGGCGGGCGGTGGCCCGCTCCGGGCGCCCGGTCGGCGCGCCGGGGCTGCGCCGCACCACGCCGCTGGTCACGCGATCACGGTACCGGGCCGTGACCCGCCCGTGACCTCGGCGGGGCGGAACGGCGAGCCGCCCGGGCACCCGGCGCGGAGCCGGGCACCCGGGCGGGCGGGGGTGCGGGAGACGGTCAGCCGACCGGGACGGCGAACCGCTCGAGAGCGGCGGCCAGGCCGCCGTCGACGCGGGCGGTCAGCCGGGTGCCGCCGGCCTCGTGCTCCTCGCTGAGCACCTCGCCGTCGCGGTGGACGCGGGAGACCAGGTCGCCGCGGTCGTAGGGCACGAGCACCTCGACCTCGACGTCCGGGTGCGGCAGCCGGGCGGACACGATCTCGCGCAGCTGCTCGATGCCCTCGCCGGTGCGCGCGGAGACCCACACGGCCCCGGGCAGCGCCCGGCGCAGGGTCAGCACGTCGTCCTCGGTCATGGCGTCGACCTTGTTGACGACGATCAGCTCCGGCACCGCGGCGGCGTCGATCTCGCGCAGCACCACGTGCACCGCGTCGATCTGGCCGAGCGGGTCGGGGTCGGAGCCGTCGACGACGTGCAGCAGCAGGTCGGCGCCGGCCACCTCCTCCAGCGTCGAGCGGAACGCGTCGACGAGCTGGTGCGGCAGGTGCCGCACGAACCCGACGGTGTCGGTGAGCGTGTACTCGCGGCCGTCGGGCGACTGCGCGCGGCGCACCGTCGGGTCCAGGGTGGCGAACAGCGCGTTCTCGACCAGCACGCCGGCGCCGGTCAGCCGGTTGAGCAGGCTGGACTTGCCGGCGTTGGTGTACCCGGCGATCGCCACGCTCGGGACGGCGTGCCGGTCGCGCGCCGAGCGCTGGGTGGCCCGGGCGGTGGCCATGCCGGCGATCTCGCGGCGCAGCTTGCTCACCCGCGACCGGATCCGCCGTCGGTCGGTCTCGATCTTCGTCTCACCGGGACCGCGGGTACCGATGCCGCCACCGCCGGCGACGCGGCCACCGGCCTGCCGGGACAGCGACTCACCCCAGCCGCGCAGGCGCGGCAGCATGTACTGCATCTGCGCCAGCTCGACCTGGGCCTTGCCCTCCCGGCTGGTGGCGTGCTGGGCGAAGATGTCGAGGATCAGCGCGGTCCGGTCGACCACCTTGACCTTGAGGGTCTTCTCCAGCGCGTTCAGCTGGCCGGGGGTCAGCTCGCCGTCGCAGATCACCGTGTCCGCGCCGGTCGCGGCGACGATGTCGCGGATCTCGTTCGCCTTGCCCGAGCCCACGTACGTGCCGGCGTCGGGCTTGTCCCGCCGCTGGCTCACCGCCTCGAGCACCTGCGAACCCGCGGTCTCGGCGAGCGCGGCGAGCTCGGCCAGCGAGCGGTCGGCGTCGGCCTGGGTGCCCTCGGTCCACACGCCGACGAGCACGACGCGCTCGAGGCGCAGCTGCCGGTACTCGACCTCGGTGACGTCGGCGAGCTCGGTGGAGAGCCCGGCGACGCGGCGCAGCGCGCCACGGGCCTCGAGCGCGTAGGAGCCGGTCGTGTCGTCGTCCTCGTCCCACGGGCCGGCCGGCGCGGGACGGGTCTCGGCGAGCGTGTCGTCGTCGAGCGGGGTGCTCTCGGGGGCGGTCGTCATCACGTCCAGCGTGACACGCGCGTCGTCAGCGGTCACGTGGGTTGTCGTCTGTGCAGTCGTCATACGAACGGTGCAACACCGGAAGGGCCCGAGTGCATCCCGCCGGGAGCCGGGTAGGTCGGGACGACGACCACGACGCAGGGAGGCACCGTGAGCACCAGCAGCGACACCGGCACCGACGACCCCGGCCGCGACCCGGTGGGCCTGGACCCGCCGCGCAACCCCTTCGGCGGCGCCGACCAGGACACCGGCCGCGGCGAGCCGCGCGGCACCGGCAACACCGGCCCGGCCGACAAGCCGGAGGCGCCCACCGACGAGCCCGGGACCCGCGCGGACACCCCGGACAACCCCTAGGAGTCCAGCCACTCCCGGGTCAGCTCTCCGGAGGCGACGACGACGGCGGGACCGCGCAGCACCGTCGTCTCCGGGGAGACGTCCACCGTGAGCCGGCCACCGGGGACGTCGACGACGACGGTGCCGCGCTGGGGCTCCTCGGAGCCGGCCGCCAGCGCCGCGTACGCCGTCGCGCAGGCGCCGGTGCCGCAGGAGCGCGTCTCCCCCACCCCGCGCTCGTGCACCCGCAGCCGCACGTGCGCGTCGGCGCCCTCGGCCGGGTTCGCCAGCACCCGCACGAACTCGACGTTGACGCCCTCCGGGAACAGGCCGGGGTCGAAGCTGGGCTGCCGGGTGAGGTCCAGGGCGTCGAGGTCGGCGTCGGTGAGGCAGACCAGGTGCGGGTTGCCCATCGACACCGCCTGCCCGGGGAACGCCCGACCGCCGACGGTGGCCTCGCCGCGGCCGAACGGGCGGGCCGGGCCCATGTCGACCCAGTAGGCGCCGTCGGCGCCGGCACCGACCCGCCGCGGGCCGCCCCGGGTGCCGACCAGCACGCCGTCGGCGCAGGCGGCGCGGTCGAGCAGGCCCTCGGTGACCAGGGCGTGCAGGAACAGCCGGATGCCGTTGCCGCACATCTCCGCGTGCGAGCCGTCGGCGTTGCGGTGGTCCATGAACCACTCGCAGGCGTCGAGGGCGTCGCCGAGGACGGCGGGGGCGTCGGGCACGTGCCGGCTGCGCACCACCCGGAGGACGCCGTCGCCCCCGAGGCCGGCGCGGCGCTCGCACAGCCGCTGCACGAGGGCGGCGTCGAGGCGGTCCTCCGACCAGCGGTCCCCGTCGGGGTCGGGCAGGACGACGAAGTCGTTCTCGGTGCCGTGCCCGAGGAGGAACCGGTCGCTCACCGCCCGATCGTACGGCCGGCGAGCAGCGCCCCGACGGCGTCGGCGAGGTCGGGGCGGGCGGCGTCGAACCACGTCGTCGTCGCGTCCCGGCGGAACCACGACCGCTGCCGGCGGACGAAGCGGCGGGTGGTGCCGACCGTCCGCTCGCGCGCCTCGTCGGGCGTCAGCTCGCCGTCGAACTGGGCGAGCACCTGCGCGTACCCGAGCGCCCGCGAGGCGGTGGGTCCCTCGCGCAGGCCCTCGGCGACCAGCGCCTCGACCTCGGCGACGAAGCCGGCGGCCCACATCCGGTCCACCCGGACGGCCACCCGCTCGTCGAGCTCGGCGGGCTCGCGGTCCAGGCCGACGACCACCGCCGGGTAGTGCGGCCGCGGCTCGGGCAGCGTCGCGCGGAACGGCCGGCCGGTGATCTCCACGACCTCCAGCGCGCGCACGATCCGCCGCCCGTTCGACGGCAGGACCGCAGCCGCGGCGACGGGGTCGACCGCGGCCAGCCGGGCGTGCATCGCGGCGGGGCCGGACTCCTCCAGCTCGGCCTGCAGCCGGGCTCGCACGGCGGGGTCGGTCCCGGGCATGTCGAGGTCGTCGAGGACGGCGCGCACGTACAGGCCGGACCCGCCGACCAGCAGCGGCAGGACGCCGGAGGCGCGCAGCCGGTCGATCTCGGCGCGGGCCAGCCGCGCGTACTCGGCCACCGACGCCGCCTGCCGCACGGACCAGACGTCGAGCAGGTGGTGCGGCACGCCCCGCCGCTCGGCGAGGTCGGGCTTGGCGGTGCCGATGTCCATGCCGCGGTAGAGCTGCATCGAGTCGGCGTTGACCACCTCCCCGCCGAGCCGCTGCGCGAGCGTCACCGCGAGCGCGGTCTTGCCGGTCGCCGTCGGTCCCACGACGGCGACGACGGGCGGCGGCGTCACCGCACCGTCCAGGACGCGACGAGGTAGCCGACGCCGAAGGGCGCGCCGTCGAACCGCAGCTCCGCGGTGACGTCCCGGCCGCCCAGCAGCGCACCGACCGCCCGCCAGGCCGGCACGCCGGCCGCCAGCAGCCGCTCCCCCTCGGCCGGGTCCAGCGCGGCGAGCGCGGCGGCGTCCCCGGCGGCCAGCGCCGCGGCGACGGCGGCGTCGAAGGGCGCGGCGGCGGGGTCGAAGTGGCCGGGCGCCTTCTCGCTGCGGCGGGCCGAGCCGTCGCCCATGACCAGCAGGCCGGCACCGGGCAGCTCACCGACGGCGGCGGCGAGGTCGCCGGGGCCCACGCCGACCCGGGGGCCGGGGTGCCCGGCGCGGCGCAGCAGCCACGCACCGACGGTCAGCGACAGCGGCAGGGGCCGGCCCGCGGGCCGCACCTCCCCGTCCAGCGGCACCTCGACGTCCACGCCGAACCCGCGCAGGTCCCCGGCGTCGCCCGCGCCGTGGCGGCCCTCCGCGTCGGGGCCGACGACGACCACCGGGCCCGGCGCGGCGGCCAGGGCGGCGACCGCGTCGGTGCAGGCCGACAGCAGCGCGGCGGTGTCCGCGGCGGCCCGTCCGGCGACCTCGGGGAGCAGCAGCGGCGGGCACGGGCAGAAGGCGACCGGGACGGCCGCGGCGGGACTGCTGCTCACCGGAGCAGTCTCGCCGATGCGGCGTGGGACACTGCGGTGCGTGTCGAGCACGACGAACCCCGGAGACGGGTCGCAGCAGGTCCCCTCGCCCGAGACGGCGGGTCCCGACGCGGTCGCCCCGGAGGCCGGGACTCCCGCCGCGCCCACCCCCGACGCGGCGGCGCTGGCCGACCCGACGGCGGCCGAGAGCACCCCCGAGGCCGCGCCGGAGACCCCCGCCGCAGGGACCGCCCCCGAGGCCGCGCCGGAGACCCCCGCCGCAGGGACCGCCCCCGAGGCCGCGCCGGAGACCCCCGCCCCCGAGACGCCTGCCCCCGAGACCGCACCGCCCGCCGGGGTGGTGACCGCGCCGGCCGCCGAGTCGGCGTCGGACCCCGCGCAGTGGGGCCGGGTCGACGAGGACGGCACCGTCTACGTGCGCACCGCCGACGGCGAGCGCGCGGTCGGCTCCTGGCAGGCCGGCGACCCGGCCGCGGGCCTGGCGCACTTCGCCCGCCGCTACGACGACCTGGCCACCGAGGTCAGGCTGCTCGAGGCGCGGCTCAAGGCGCACACCGGCAACCCGAACGAGCTCAAGGCCAAGGCGCAGGCGCTGGCCGACACCATCCCCACCGCCACCGCCGTCGGCGACCTCGACGGCCTGGCCGCCCGTGCCCGGGCGATGGTCGGCACCGCCGACTCCGCCGCCGCCGAGTCGCGCGCCGAGAAGGCCGCCGCCCGCGCCGCGCAGGTCGCCCGCAAGGAGGCGCTGGCCGCCGAGGCGGAGCAGATCGCCGCGGAGTCGACGTCGTGGAAGGCCGCCGGCGACCGGCTCAAGGCGATCGTCGAGGAGTGGAAGACGATCCGCGGGATCGACCGGAAGACCGACGAGGCGCTGTGGTCGCGCTTCGCCGCGGCCCGGGACGCCTTCGGCCGCCGCCGCGGCGCGCACTTCGCCGCCCTCGACGCGCAGCGCGGCGAGGCCCGCGCGGCCAAGCAGGAGCTCATCGCCGAGGCGCAGCGGCTGTCGACGTCGACCGACTGGGGCCCGACCAGCGCCGCGATGCGGTCGCTCATGGACCGCTGGAAGGCGGTGCCGCGCACCGGCCGCGACGGCGACGACGACCTGTGGAAGCAGTTCCGCGCCGCGCAGGACGTCTTCTTCACCGCCCGCGCCGAGTCGGACAAGGCGCGCAACTCCGAGCAGCTGGCCAACCAGCAGGCGAAGGAGGAACTGCTGGCCGAGGCCGAGAAGCTCGACCCGTCGACCGACCTGCGCGGCGCCCAGGCCGCGCTGCGCCGGATCCAGGAGCGCTACGACGCCATCGGCCACGTGCCGCGCGGCGCGATGCGCTCGCTGGAGGACCGCATGCAGGCCGTCGAGCAGCGGGTCCGCGGCGCCGCGGACGCCGGCCGGGTGCGCACCGCGCCGGAGAACCCGATGGTCGCGTCCATGCGGGCCGCCGTCACGAAGGCCGAGGAGCAGCTGGCCAAGGCCGAGGCCTCCGGGGACGCGAAGCGGATCGCCCAGGCGCGGACGGACCTGGAGACCCGCCGCGAGTGGCTGGCCGAGGCCGAGCGGTCCTCCCGCCGCTGACCTCACACGCGAGAGGCGCCGCCCGGATCCCGGGCGGGGCCTCTCGCGTCCGTGCGGCTCCTAGGCCGGGGCGCCGATGCGCGGCATGCCGAGCAGCACGCCGGGCGTCGTCGGGCGGGTGCCGGCCTCGTGCGCGTCACCGGCGCGGGTGCGGCGGTGCGACAGCAGCGGGCCGTCGGCGACCAGGTGGTGCGGCGCCGCCGCGGTGACGACGGTCTCGACGACGTCGCCGGGCCGGACACCGTCGCCGCCGGCGAAGTGCACCAGCCGCCCGTCACGGGCGCGGCCGCTCATCCGTCCGGTACGGGCGTCCTTGCTGCCCTCCCCCGCCGCCGCCAGGAGCTCCACCCTGCGGCCGACCTGCGCCCGGTTCTCCGCCCAGCTGATCTCGTCCTGCAGCGCGGTCAGCCGCAGGTAGCGCTCCTGCACGACCTCCTTGGGCAGCTGGCCGTCCATCCCGGCGGCCGGCGTCCCGGGGCGCTTGGAGTACTGGAAGGTGAAGGCGCTGGCGAAGCGGGCCCGGCGGACCACCTCGAGGGTCTGCTCGAAGTCGGCCTCGGTCTCGCCGGGGAACCCGACGATGATGTCGGTGGTGATCGCGGCGTCGGGCATCGCGGCACGGACCCGGTCGATGATGCCGAGGTAGCGGTCCTGCCGGTAGCCGCGGCGCATCCGGCGCAGCACGTCGTCCGACCCGGACTGCAGCGGCATGTGCAGCTGGTGGCAGACCGCGGGCGTCTCGGCCATCGCCCCGATGACGTCGTCGGTGAACTCCCGCGGGTGCGGGCTGGTGAACCGGACCCGCTCCAGGCCCTCGATGCGACCGGTGGCACGCAGCAGGTCGGCGAACGCCCCGCGGTCGCGGAACTCGACGCCGTAGGCGTTCACGTTCTGCCCGAGCAGGGTCACCTCGAGCACGCCCTGGTCGACCAGCGCCTGCACCTCGGCCAGGATCTCCCCCGGCCGGCGGTCCTTCTCCTTGCCGCGCAGCGCCGGGACGATGCAGAACGTGCAGGTGTTGTTGCAGCCGACGCTGATCGACACCCAGCCGGAGTAGGCGGAGTCCCGCTTGGCCGGCAGCGTCGACGGGAAGACCTCGAGCGCCTCGGCGATCTCCACCTGCGCCTCGGCGTTGTGCCGGGCCCGCTCCAGCAGCGCCGGCAGCGACCCCACGTTGTGCGTCCCGAAGACGACGTCGACCCACGGCGCCCGCTCGACGATCTCGCCGCGGTCCTTCTGCGCCAGGCACCCGCCGACGGCGATCTGCATGCCCGGGTGCGCGTCCTTGACCGGGCGCAGGTGGCCGAGGTTGCCGTAGAGGCGGTTGTCGGCGTTCTCCCGCACCGCGCAGGTGTTGAGCACGACGACGTCGGCGTCCTCGCCCTCCGGGGCGGCGGCGTAGCCGGCGGCCTCCAGCAGCCCGGACAGCCGTTCGGAGTCGTGCACGTTCATCTGGCACCCGTAGGTGCGCACCCGGTAGGTGCGCGGCGGGTTGTCGACCTCGGTTCCCATGACGTCTGCGAGGGTACGGCGCGACGACGGTCACACGGCGTCACCGCGTTCGTTACTACACCGTGACGCCCCCGAGGGGTCGCTGCCCGCCCGCGGCCCTAGGGTTCCGGACGTGACCAGCCAGCTAGCCGGAGGACCTCTCGTCCAGCTGACCGGCGTCAACAAGTGGTTCGGTGAGCTGCACGTGTTGCAGGACATCGACCTGTCGATCGACCGCGGCGAGGTCGTCGTGGTCATCGGGCCGTCCGGGTCGGGCAAGTCGACGCTGTGCCGCGCGATCAACCGGCTGGAGGCCATCCAGCAGGGCGAGATCCGCATCGACGGCGAGAAGCTGCCCGAGGAGGGCAAGGCGCTCGCCCGGCTGCGCAGCGACGTCGGGATGGTCTTCCAGAGCTTCAACCTGTTCGCCCACAAGACGATCCTCGAGAACGTCACCCTCGCCCCGACGCGGGTGCGCCGGATGTCGAAGGCCGATGCCGAGCGGCGGGCGCGCGAGCTGCTCGACCGGGTCGGCGTCGGGCACCAGGCCGACAAGTACCCCGCCCAGCTGTCCGGCGGTCAGCAGCAGCGCGTGGCCATCGCCCGCGCCCTGGCCATGGACCCCAAGGTCATCCTCTTCGACGAGCCGACGTCGGCCCTCGACCCCGAGATGATCAACGAGGTCCTCGACGTCATGACCTCGCTGGCCCGCGAGGGCATGACGATGGTCGTCGTCACCCACGAGATGGGCTTCGCCCGGCGGGCGGCCAACCGGGTCGTGTTCATGGACGGCGGCCGGATCGTCGAGTCCTCCGACCCGGAGACGTTCTTCACCAGCCCGCGCTCGGACCGGGCCCGCGACTTCCTGTCCAAGATCCTCAACCACTGACCCACCCGGGAGGACACCCCATGCGCAGCACCCGACGGCTCGCGGCCCTCGCCACCCTCGGCCTGGCCCTGGCCGCCTGCTCCAGCGAGGCGGGCACGCAGGCCGAGGAGTCGGCCGAGAACACCGCCGAGGTCCAGGAGGACGTCGAGTTCGAGGCCGGCACGACCATGGCCGAGCTCAACGAGGCCGGCGCCATCACCATCGGCACCAAGTACGACCAGCCCGGCTTCGGCCTGCTGAACCCGCAGTCCGGGAGCCCGGAGGGCTTCGACGTCGAGATCGCCAAGATCGTGGCCGCCGAGCTCGGCATCCCCGAGGACGGCATCACCTGGACCGAGACGGTGTCGGCCAACCGCGAGCCGTTCATCCAGAACGGCCAGGTCGACATGGTGGTGGCCACCTACACGATCAACGACGCGCGCAAGCAGGTCGTCGACTTCGCCGGCCCGTACTACATCGCCGGCCAGGACATCATGGTCGCCGAGGGCAACCCCGAGGGCATCGAGGGCCCCGACGACCTGGCCGGGAAGACGGTGTGCTCGGTCGAGGGCTCGACGCCCGCGCAGAACATCCGGGACAACTACCCGCAGGCCCAGCTGGTGACATACGACGTCTACTCCAAGTGCGCGGACGACCTGCGCAACGGCAACGTCCAGGCGGTGACGACGGACAACGTCATCCTCACCGGCCTGGTCGCCGGCAGCGACGGCGCCTTCGAGCTGGTGGGCAACCCGTTCACCGAGGAGCCCTACGGCATCGGGCTCGCGCTCGGTGACACGGAGTTCCGGAACTTCGTCAACGACGTCCTCGAGGAGGCCTTCGAGGACGGCCGCTGGGCCGACGCGTGGGACCGCACCGCCGGCTCCATCACCGGCGAGGAGGCCCCCGAGCCGCCGACGGTCGACCGGTACTGACCCCACTCGACCCGGACGTCCGCGACGCCGCCGGGCGGGCTCCCGCCCGGCGGCGTCGCCCCGTCCCCGACCTCTCGAGGGCGCGGTGCAGTTCCTCAGCGACAACTCCGACCTGTTGTGGAGCGCGTTCCTGACGACGCTCTCCCTCGCCGTCGTCAGCGGCGTCTGCTCCCTGGTGCTGGGCACCGTGCTGGCGGGCATGCGGGTGAGCCCCGTGCCGCCGCTGCGCGGGCTGGCGACCTTCTACGTCGAGGTCTTCCGCAACACCCCGCTGACGGTGGTGTTCTTCTTCTTTGCGTTCGGCATCGTGCAGATCGACCTGCAGTTCCCGAGCCGGTTCATCACCGCCGTGGCCGCGCTGTCGCTCTACACCGCCGCGTTCGTCTGCGAGGCGCTGCGCTCGGGCATCAACGCCGTCCCGCCGGGACAGGCGGAGGCCGCCCGGGCGCTGGGCCTGACCTTCGGCCAGTCGCTGCGCCAGGTGGTGCTGCCCCAGGCCTTCCGGACCGTGGTGCCGCCGCTGGGCAACGTGTGGATCGCGCTGGCGAAGAACACCTCCATCGCCGCCGGCTTCGCGGTCACCGACCTGACCGCCGCGCTGCAGCGGCTGGCCAACACCAACGCCGACCAGCTGCTCGCCGTGTTCCTCGCGGTCGTCGCCGGCTACCTGGTCATCACACTGCCCTCCGCCTGGCTGATCCGGGTGGTCGAGAACCGGGTGGCGATCGTCCGATGAGCAGCACCGTCCTGTTCGACCTGCCCGGCCCGCAGGCCCGCCGCCGCCAGCGGATCGGCACGGTCGTCGGCGCACTGCTCATCGCGGCCCTCGTCGGGTGGGGGCTGTGGCGCCTGGGCGTCAACGGCCAGCTCGAGCCCGACCGCTGGGCGATCCTGTTCGACCCGTCGTCCGGGGTGCCGCAGGCGCTCTGGGAGGGCCTGCTCAACACTCTCGCCGCGGCCGCCGTCGGCATGGTGCTGGCCACCGTGTTCGGCGCGCTGCTCGCCGTGGGGCGGCTGTCCGACCACGCCTGGGTGCGGGCACCGGTCGGTGTGGTGATCGAGTTCTTCCGCGCCGTGCCGCTGCTGATCCTGATCCTGTTCTGCCTGCTGTTCCTGCCGACCGTCGGCGTCCCGATGACGGCGTTCCGCGCGCTGGTCCTCGGCCTGACGCTCTACAACATGGCCGTGCTGGCCGAGATCTTCCGCGCCGGCATCCTGTCGGTGGACCGCGGGCAGCGGGAGGCGGCCTTCGCCCTGGGCATGCGCAAGACGCAGGTCATGACGCTGGTGCTGCTGCCGCAGGCGGTGCGGCGGATGCTGCCGGTGCTCGTGGCCCAGCTGGTCGTGCTGCTCAAGGACTCGTCGCTGGGCTTCATCGTCGGCTACGTCGAGCTGCTGCGGACCGCCCGGAGCCTGGTGGAGTTCTTCGCCTTCTCCTTCGGCAACACCTACACGTTCCAGCTGTACGTGGCCGCCGCGGTCATCTACATCGTGATCAACGTGCTGCTGTCCTGGCTGGCCAGGTACGTGGAGAAGCGCACCCGGCGGAACACCAAGGCGGCCGCGGCCAAGCCGGTCGAGTCGCTCACCAGCGCGGAGATGGACGGGGGCGGCGGGCCGGTCTGACCCGGGGTGTCCGCGGGACACGGAACGGTCACGCGGCGTCCCGTCCGCCCCGCGGCGCACCCCCGGGCGCGCGGGTGGTCAGCCGGTGCGGCGGGGCTGCCGAGAGTGGATCCGTGGACACCGCTCTCCGCCCCGCCGTGCCGCCGCTGCCCTCGGTGGTGCGCCTGCCCGAGGGGCAGGTCGACGTCGCCCAGGACTTCGTGAACCGCCTGCGCGCGGCCGCCGCGCAGTTCGCCGTCGCCGCCGGTGCCCAGACCGCCGTCGTCCGCGAGGCCGTGCCGCCGGCCCGGCACCGGCGGGCCCGCTGCCGGGTGGTGCTGCGCGCCGCCGACGGCAGCGAGCGCGACCTGACCTTCCTCGGCCCGGTCAGCCGGCCGGCCGTGCTGCCCGACCGCACCTTCGAGCAGCACATCCGGCAGTGGCTCGCCGCCCGCGTGGACGGCGAGGGCGAGTGGCTGGTGTCCGACGACGAGGCACCCGGCGGCGTCGCCGTGGACCTCACCGCGTGGACCGGCCGGCCCGCGGCCGCCGGCCTGCCGACCCAGGCGATGCCGCTCCAGACGGCGCGTTCGGCTCAGCCGCCCGCGCGGCCGACCGAGGCGGTGCCCGCCGTCGCCGGCCCGCTGGCGGGCTGAACGCGCCACCGACGGCCACGGCGGCCGGTCGCCCCCTGGGGCGACCGGCCGCCGTCGTCGCTGCGGGTGGGAGCGACGGGGCCGCCCGGGCGGACGGGGCCGCTCAGGAGTCGACGTCGGCCCAGCCGTCGCCGCCGTCCTCGTCGGTGCCGGAGCCGGTCTCGTCGAGGACCTCGCGCACCACGCCCGCGGCCAGGCCGCCGTTGTAGCCCTTGCGCGCGAGCATCCCGACCAGCCGGCGGGTGGCGGTGACGCGGTCCACCCGGCGCAGCGCCGGGAGCCGGCGCTCCACCAGCCGGCGGGCGGCGGCCCGCTCGTCCTCCTCGTCGACCTGGGCGAGGGCCTGCTCGGCGTCCTCGCCGTCGACGCCCTTGGCGCGCAGCTCGGCCCGCAGCGCCCGCCGCGCCAGCCCGCGGCCGGCCTGCCGGGAGGTCACCCAGGCGCGGGCGAAGGCCGCGTCGTCGATCAGCCCGACCTCGCCGAACCGGTCGAGGACCGCGGTCGCGGCCTCCTCCGGGACGCCGCGCCGCTCGAGCAGGTCGGCCAGCTGCTGGCGCGTCCGGGCCGCGCCGGTCAGGGCCCGCAAGCAGATGGCCCGGGCGACCGACTCCGGGTCACCCGGGTCGTCGGCGTCGCGGTCGTAGGGGGCGGCTGGGGTCTGCTCGTCGGCGGCGGCCGGGCCGTCCGGGTCAGGGGACGGCCCGGACCGCCGCCGCCCGCGGGCGCCGCGCCCCCGGGGGCCCGGCTGGCGGGGGCCCCCGCCCCCGCGGCCCGCGGGGGGGGGGGCCTTCTCGGGCCCCGCCCACACCCCGGCCCGGCCCGAA
>NZ_JBJGZB010000020.1:0-83581 GCF_054050295.1 Geodermatophilus sp. SYSU D01045 | reverse complement strand
ATCGCCGCGCCGATCACCTCCACGACGCGAGGTGGCCCGAGCACCAGGTGACGGACTCCGGTGTGAGCCGGAGGAGGTCGGCGGGCGCAGGCCCGCCGTCGCCGGCGGTGAGCCAGGACGCGCTCGCGTGAGCCAGGACGACGGCGCCGCGTCAACCCTCGGCGAGCTCCGCGGCGGCCAGCCAGTCGGTCTCGACCTGGTCCTTCTCGGCCAGCAGGGTCCGCAGCCGGCCGTCGAGCTCCATGACCCTCGCGTGGTCGGTGGCCGCGGCGGCGAGCTCGGAGTGCAGCCGCTCCTCCTCCGCGCCGAGCTTCTCCAGCCGCCGCTCGAGCCGGGCGGCCTCCTTGCGGGCGGCACGCACCTCCGCCGCCGAGGGCCCGGCCGGGGCGGGGGCCGCCGCGGTCGGGCCGGCCGGCGCCGCGGAGGGGAGCGCGGCCTCCCCGGCGGCCCGGCGGGCGAGGTACTCCTCCACCCCGCCGGGCAGCGCGGCCAGCGAGCCGTCGCCCATCAGCGCGACCACCGAGTCGCACACCCGGTCGACGAAGTACCGGTCGTGGCTGACCACCAGCACCGTGCCGGGGAAGGAGTCGAGCAGGTCCTCGAGCTGGGTGAGCGTGTCGATGTCCAGGTCGTTGGTCGGCTCGTCGAGCAGCAGCACGTTCGGCTCGGCCATGAGCAGCCGCAGCAGCTGCAGCCGCCGCCGCTCGCCGCCGGAGAGGTCCCCGACCGGCGTCCACTGCCGCGACGCCGGGAAGCCGAACCGCTCGGCCAGCGACGACGCGGAGATCTCCTGGTTGCCGATCCGGGCGATCCGCGCGACCTCCTGCACCGCCTCGAGCACCCGCAGCCGCCCGGGCAGCTCGGTGACGTGCTGGGACAGGTACGCCGGGGCGACGGTCTGGCCGCGCACCACCCGGCCGCGGTCGGGCTCGGTCTCGCCGACCAGCAGCCGCAGCAGAGAGGTCTTGCCGGCGCCGTTGACGCCGACCACACCGATGCGGTCGCCGGGCCCGACGTGCCAGGTCAGGTCGCGGAACAGCGGCCGCGGGCCGTCGTCGGAGGGCACCGCGTAGTCGACGTCCTCGACGTCGTACACCGTCCTGCCGAGCCGCCGGGCGGCGAAGCCCTTGAGCGCCATCGACTCCCGGGGCGGCGGCTCGTCGGCGATCAGCGCCTCGGCCGCCTCGATCCGGAACCGCGGCTTGCTGGTGCGCGCCGGCGCGCCGCGGCGCAGCCAGGCCAGCTCCTTGCGCACCAGGTTCAGCCGCCGCTCCTCGGTCACCGCCGCGACGCGGGCGCGCTCGGCGCGGGCCAGGGTGTAGGCCGCGTAGCCGCCCTCGTAGGCGTGCACCGCGCCGTCGGTGACCTCCCAGGTCTGCGTGCAGACCTCGTCGAGGAACCACCGGTCGTGGGTGACGACGACCAGCGCGCCGACCCGCCGCTTGACGTAGTCGGCCAGCCACGCGACGCCCTCGACGTCGAGGTGGTTGGTCGGCTCGTCGAGCACCAGCAGGTCCAGCGGCCGGATCAGCTGCGCGGCCAGGGCGACCCGCCGGCGCTCGCCGCCGGACATCGGGGCGACCGGGCTGTCCAGGCCGAGCCGGTCGAGCTCCAGGCCGGTCAGCACGCTGCGGACGGCCGGGTCGGCGGCCCACTCGTGCTCCGCGGCGAACAGCGTCTCCGGCAGGACGACGTCGCGGACGGTGGCGCCCGGCGGCAGCGTGCCGGACTGGTCGAGGACGCCGACGGCGAGGTCGCCGCGCCGGGTGACCCGGCCGGAGTCGGGCTCCTCGCGGCCGGTGAGGACGCCGAGCAGCGTGGACTTGCCGCTGCCGTTGCGCCCCACGACGCCGATCCGCTCGCCGGCGGCGACGCCGAGCGAGACGTCGTCGAGCAGCACGGTGGTGCCGTGGGCCTTGGAGACCCGCTCGAGGTTGAGCAGGTTCAGCGGGGCGCTCACGGCCGGGTCCAGGTCATCGGACGCCCAGTATCCCCGGCTCCCGGTCCGTCCCGGCCGCCCGGGGGCGGACCGCTAGTGGACCCCAAGGCACCCGCAAGTGCGATCCGGAGAGTCGTCGGCAGCACACCCCGGGTGTCCGGGGCGGACGAGCGGAGGACGACATGAGCATGACGGCAGCGGCCCACGACGCGGCGTTCCCGGGCCCGGCGCCGGCGGCACCGCGCCTGCGGGCGGTCCCGCCGCTGGCCGAGCCCGCCCCGGAGACGACGGCGCTGTGGTGGGCCCGGCTGCTGCGCCGCGGCCCCGGCCCCGTCGAGTACTCGCTGGTGGCGGTCAACTCCGACCGCTTCCCCGACGGTACCCCGGTCGACATGACCGCCGTCGACGCCCGCGGCCGCCGCCCCGCCGGCTGGCAGGTCGACGTCCGGCACCGCGCCTCCGACGGCCGGGTGGTGCGCATCGAGGTCGCCGAGGACCTGTCGGGGACCTGCCCGCCGATGTGGTTCGCCGAGGTCACCCACGCGCACAGCGCGGTCCCGGCCGCCTCGCTGCTGGCCTTCCGCGGCAACGCCTTCCGGCCCGGCGCGGTCGTCCGCCCGCACGAGGTCGCCGCCGCCGGGGTGCGGATGACCGACCGGATCGCCGAGGTCCGCTGGTGGATCCGCTCCGGCCTGGTCGACGACGTCACCGTCGAGCCGGTGTACCGCGGCCGCGGCGTGGCCCGCACCCTGGTCACCGCCGCCGAGGGGCTGCGGTTCCTGCGCGGCTGGGCGCCGCTGCGCTCCGACGGCCGGCTCACCGACGCCGGCGCCGCCTGGCTCGGGTCGGCCCCGCCGGCGTGGCGGCCACGGCTGGCCGAGCGCAGCGAGGTGCTGCCCGACGCCGACGTCGAGGAGGAGCTGACCGGGGTCGCCCGGCTGCTCCGCTGAGCGCCGCCGTTCCTCTCGACCTGCAAGAAGATCGCGCGCCACCTATCGTCGGTCCGGTGCGACTCCCCGCCGTCCCCTGGTCGGCCGTGGAGCGCCGCGCCGCCACCGTCCCCGGCGGACCCGTCTCCCGCGTCGGGGGTGCCGGCCACCCGGCCGTGCGCGGTCTGGTCACCGACTCCCGGCGGGTGGTCCCCGGCTCGTTGTTCGCCTGCGTCCGCGGTGCGGTCAGCGACGGGCACCGGCACGCCGGGGCCGCCGCGCGGGCCGGCGCCGCGGCGCTGCTGGTGGACCGGCCGGTCGACGTCGCGCTGCCGCAGCTGCGGGTCCCGTCGGTGCGCGCCCACCTCGGCCCGCTCGGCGCGCTGCTCGCCGGCGACCCGGCCCGCGCGCTGCGCCTGGTCGGGGTGACCGGCAGCAACGGCAAGACGACGACCGGCGCGCTCGTGCGCGGCGTGCTCGACGCGGCGGGCACCCGCACCGGCGTCGTCGGCACGCTCGGCGCGTCCGTCGGCACCCGCTCGCGCGGGACGTCGCTGACCACGCCCGAGGCCCCGGAGCTCCACGAGCTGCTGCGGTGGATGGTCGACGCGGGGGCGCGGCGGGCCGTCGTCGAGGCGTCCTCGATCGCGCTGGACATGGGCCGCATCGACGGGCTGCGCTTCGACGTCGCCGTGTTCACCGGCTTCGAGGAGGACCACCTCGACCACCACGGCACCCTCGAGCAGTACTGGGCGAGCAAGGCGCGGCTGTTCGAGCGCGACCGCGCGGCGGCCGGCGTCGTGGTCGTCGACGACCCGTGGGGCCGGCGGCTGGCCGACCAGGCACCGGTGCCGGTGACCCGCGTGGGTTCGGCCGCGGACGCCGACGTCCGGGTGCTGGGCTGGCGCACCGGCGCCGGCGGCACCGAGGTGCTGCTGGCCGACGACGCCGGCGGGCACCGGGTGCACAGCCCGCTGGTCGGCCGGGTGCACGTGACCAACCTGGCCGCGGCCTGGGCCACCGGGCGGGCGCTCGGCGTGGACCCGGAGCGGATCGCCGACGGCCTGGCCACGGTCGCGCCGCCGCGGGGGCGCAACACCGTGCTCGGCGGCGCGGGGCGGCCGCTGGTCGTCGTGGACTACGCGCACACCCCGCGCGCGCTGGCCGCGGCGATCACCACCGCCCGCGACCTGTCCGGGCCCGGCGGCCGGGTGCACCTGGTGCTCGGCGCCCGCGGCCGGCGGGACCGGTACAAGCGGCAGGGCCTGGGCGAGTCCGCCCGCGCGGCCGACGTCGTCTGGCTGACCAACGAGGGCAGCCACGGGGAGGACCCGGCGGCGATCGTGGCCGAGCTGCGGGTCGGCCTGCTGGGGGCGGACGCGGCCGTGCGCACCGTCCCGGACCGGCGCGCGGCGATCCTGGCGGCGGTGCGCGCCGCCGGCCCGGCCGACGTCGTCCTGCTCGTGGGCCGCGGCCACGAGACCCGGGTGCTCGACACGACCGACCCGCGCGACGCCGTCCACCTCGACGACGCCGAGGTCGCGAACACCGCGCTGCTCGCCGAGCACGGGCCGCCGACGAACGGCGCGGCCGGCGACGAGCTCGCCTCCTGACGCCCGGGCGGGAACACGCGGGGCCTTCCCGGTGCTACGGTCGCCATTGGTTGAGAGCTCAACTGAGGGAGGCCGGCCATGCCCGCCGTCACCGTCGAGGACACCACCACCCTGCCCCGCGTCCCGCTCCCCGCGCCGGGCACCGTGCGGCGCCGCACCCGCTCGGTGACCACCGCGCCGTCGGGGTTCGAGGGGGAGGGGTTCCCGGTCCGCCGCGCCTTCGCCGGGGTCGACCTGCGCGACCTCGACCCGTTCCTGCACATGGACCAGATGGGCGAGGTCGAGTACGCCCCCGGTGAGCCCAGGGGCACCTCCTGGCACCCGCACCGCGGGTTCGAGACCGTCACCTACATCATCGACGGCACCTTCGAGCACGCCGACTCCCACGGCGGCGGCGGCACGATCAGCAACGGCGACACGCAGTGGATGACCGCCGGCGGCGGCGTGCTGCACATCGAGCGGCCGCCGGAGCACCTGGTGGTCAGCGGCGGGCTGTTCCACGGCCTGCAGCTGTGGGTGAACCTGCCGCGGGCGCAGAAGTGGGTGCAGCCGCGCTACCAGGACCTGCGCGCCGACCGGTCGGTGCTGCTGGCCAGCCCCGACGCCGGCGCGTTCCTCCGGGTCATCGCCGGTGACGTCGCCGGGCACCGCGGGCCGGGCTCCACGTACACGCCGATGGCGATGGTGCACGCCACCGTCTCCCCCGGCGCGACGCTGGACCTGCCGTGGGACCCCTCGTTCAACGCCCTGGTCTACGTGCTGTCCGGCGCCGGCTCCGTCGGCATCGACGGGGCGCCGGTCCGCACCGGCCGGCTCGCCGTCCTCGGCCCCGGGGACACGGTGACGGTGCGCGGCGCGGTGCAGCAGGAGTCGCGGACGCCGGCCCTCGACGTCGTCGTCCTCGGCGGCCGGCCGATCCGCGAGCCGATCGCCGTGTACGGGCCGTTCGTCATGAACACCCGGCAGGAGCTGCTGGACGCGTTCGCCGACCACCAGGCCGGCCGGCTCGGCAGCATCCCGGCCACCGACGCGCACCGCGCCGTGCGCGGCGAGACCGGGCAGTGAACGCGGCCCCCGGTGGCGGCTTCCACGCCGCCGCCGGGGCCTGCATGCTGGCCGCAACCCGCCGACCGAGGAGTCCCCGTGTCCGTCTTCCCGCCCGTCCCGCTGGCCGAGTGGGCCGACACCAAGGACACCCTGCACCGGTTCCTGCAGGTCGTCGGCAAGCTGCGGCTGGCCAACGCCCCGCGGCGCAACCACTGGTGGCACGTCCCCTTCCACCTCACCGGCCGCGGCCTGACCACCCGGCCGATGGGCTTCGACCCCGTCTTCGCCGTCGACCTCGACCTGGTCGACCACCGGCTGGAGATCGCCGTGGCCGACGGGCGGCGGGCGTCGTTCCCGCTGCCCGGGCTGAGCGTGGCGGCGTTCTACCGCCGGCTGCTCGGCAGCCTGGCGGCGCTCGGCCTGCCCGCGACCGTCGAGCTGCCCGTCCCGTTCGACCTGGCCGACCGCACGCCGTTCGCCGAGGACGAGCACCACGCCGCCTACGACCGCGCCGCGGTGACCCGCTACTGGGTGGTGCTCGGCCAGGTGGCCCAGGTGCTCGAGGAGTTCGCCGGCCGCAGCTACGCCAAGACCAGCCCGGTGCACCACTTCTGGCACACCTTCGACCTGGCCGTCACCCGCTTCTCCGACCGGCGGGTGGAGCAGCCGGAGACGGTCGACCCGGTCACCCGCGAGGCCTACTCGCACGAGGTGATCAGCGCCGGCTTCTGGTTCGGCGACGACCAGGTCCCGGAGCCGGCGTTCTACTCCTACACCGCGCCCGAGCCCGCGGGCCTGGCCGAGGAGCCGCTGCGGCCGGCGGCGGCGCGGTGGATCGACAGCCGCGGCGCCCACCTCGCGCTGCTGCCCTACGAGGACGTGCGGACGGCGGCCGACCCGCGCGGCACCGTCCTGGACTTCCTGGAGAGCGCCTACGCCGCCGGCGCCCGCCGCGCCGGCTGGGACCTGGGCGCGCTGCGCTGCCCGACCGCGCCCGAACCCCGCTGACCCTGCCCACCGCCCGCCGTCCGGAGGTCCGCCCGTGAGCAACACCGAACCCCGTCCCACCCCGCGCGAGGTGGGCGGCCTGGACGGCACGGCCGCCGGGCCCGCCCTCGACCTGCTGCCCGCCAAGGAGGTGCCGCTGGGCGAGTCCACCGTCGTCCGGCGGCTGCTGCCGACGCTGGGCCGCCGGATGGTCGGCGCCTGGGCGTTCGTCGACCACTACGGCCCCGACGACGTCGCGGCGACCTCCGGCATGCAGGTGACGCCGCACCCGCACACCGGCCTGCAGACGGTGTCCTGGCTGCTGCAGGGCAGCGTGCACCACCGCGACTCCCTCGGCAGCGACGTCACCTTCGGCCCCGGCCAGCTCGCGCTCATGACCGCCGGGCACGGCATCGCGCACTCCGAGCAGTCCCCGGTGCCGCACCCGCGGTTCCTGCACGGCGCCCAGCTGTGGGTGGCCCTGCCCGACGCCGCCCGCGACACCGCGCCGGCGTTCGAGCACCACGCGACCCTGCCGGGCTTCACCTCCGACGGGCTGACCGCGACGGTGCTGCTGGGTGGCTTCGGCGGCGCGGTGTCGCCGGGCACCGCGTACACGCCGATCGTGGGAGTCGACCTGGACCTGGCCGCGGGCGCGGACGTCGAGGTGCCGCTGGAGCCGGACTTCGAGCACGCGCTGCTCGGCGCCTCCGGCGGGGCCGACGTCGAGGGCGCGCCGCTGGCGCACGGGGCGATGGTCTACCTCGGCACCGGCCGGCGGTCGGTGCGGATCCGGACCGAGGCGGCCACGAGGCTGCTGCTGCTCGGCGGCGAGCCGTTCGAGGAGCGGCTGGTCATGTGGTGGAACTTCGTCGGCCGCTCGGGCGAGGAGATCACCGAGTACGCCGAGCGGTGGAACGACGGCGACCCGCGGTTCGGCGTCGTCGCCGGGTTCGACGAGGACCAGCGGCAGCTCGCGCCGGCGTTGCCGCCGGTGCCGCTCAAGGCCCGGGGGCGGGTCCGGTGACCGTCCACGACCGGCACCTGGCGTTCGTGGCGGAGCACCAGATGGGCGTGCTGGCCACGGTCAAGCGCGACGGGCGGCCCCAGGTGTCCAACGTCGGCTACTCCTACGACCCGGAGCAGCGGCTGTTCCGGGTCTCGGTGACCGCCGACCGGGCCAAGACGCGCAACCTCCAGGCCGACCCGCGGGTCACCCTGCACGTGACCTCGCGCGACTTCTGGTCGTGGGTGGCCGTCGAGGGCACCGCGGAGCTCACCCCGGTCGCCGCCGACCCGCACGACGCCACGGTGGAGGAGCTCGTCACCTACTACCGCGGCGTCTCCGAGGAGCACGAGGACTGGGACGACTACCGCCGGGCGATGGTGGCCGAGCGGCGCCTGGTCGTCCGGTTCACCCCCGAGCACACCTACGGCCAACTGCCCGGCTGACCCCGCTCACGCGGCGGGTGGCTCCTGGAGCACGGAGAATCCGGCGCCCCACGGGTCCGCTACCACGGCGAAGCGGCCGAACCCGGTGTCCTCCGGCGCCGTCGTGACCTTCCCGCCCGCCGCCTCGACCGCGGCCACCGCCTCGTCGGTGGAGGCGACGGAGAAGCAGGTCGCCCAGCCCTGCGGCGCGCCGGGGACGACCCCGCCCAGGCCGCCGAGCGGGCGCTCGCCGGTGGCGAAGGTGGCGTAGCCGCCCATGCCCTCCAGCTCGTCGAACCGGAAGCCGAACACCGCGGCGTAGAAGGCCCGCGCCACGGCGGGGTCCTCGACGGCGGCCTCGTTCCACGCCAGCGAGCCGGGCTCGCCGTGCACCTCCACGCCGGTGTGCGCGCCGGCCTGCCACAGGCCGAACTGGTTGCCCTGCGGGTCGCGGGCGACGGCCATCGCGCCCAGCGGCCCGATCTCCACCGGCGCCACGACGACGGTGCCGCCGGCGTCCCGGATGCGGTCGCAGGTGGCCCCGGCGTCGCCGGTGGCGAAGTACGTCGTCCACGACGGCGCGGCGCCCGGCTCCGTCAGCGGGCCGAGACCGGCGGCCCGGTGCCCGTCCCGGAGCGCGGTGACGTAGCCGCCGGACCCGGGCGCCTCCTCCGTCCAGTCCCAGCCCAGCAGCGCGCCGTAGAAGGCCTTCGCCGCGGCGGGGTCGACCGCGCCGTAGTCCACCCAGCAGGGCGTGCCGTCGGGCCAGGGGGCGTTCCGGGTGGGCATGGCTCCTCCTCGGGTCGGGAGGGCACCGTCCCACCGGTGACCGACAGTCCGCCGCCCTCCGGGGCGCCCTCCGGAGGGGCCGCGGCTAGAAGCGGCCGCCGCCGCTGCGGCCGCGGCTGCGCGAGCCACCGAAGCTGCCCCCGCGCGGCCGCCCACCACCACCGAACCCGCCGCCGAGCCCCCCGCCGCCGTAGCCGCGCCCGTGCCCGCCGCCGAAGCCGCCGGCCAGGATGCCGCCGAGCACCAGGCTGCCGAGGTCGACGCCGCCACGTCCGCCGCCGTGGCCGTAGCCGGACGGGTAGCCCGGCCCGTAGCCGCCGCCGTACCCCCCGCCGTAGCCGCCGCCGTAGCCCGCGGACCAGCTCGTGACGTCGGACTGCGCGAGCTGCAGCGCCGACTGCGCGAGCTGGTCGGCCAGCTGCGCCTCCCGCAGGGCGCCCTCGGGGTCGGTGCGCCCGGTGCCGACGGCGGCGTCGAGGTGGCGCTGCGCCTCGGCCAGCCGCGTGCGGGCCTCGGGGCCGACCGCACCGCGCCGGGTGGCGACGAAGTCCGCCGCCGCGGCCACCGCCGAGCGGGCCCGCAGCAGCGTCTGGTCCAGCGCCGCGGCCGCCCGGCGGGCCCGGGTCTGCGCGTCCCGGGCGACGGCGAGCGCCTGCTCCAGCGCGAGGTCCGCCTCCTCCAGCCGGCGCAGCGCGGTGAGCGGGTCGGGCAGCGCGCCGCCCGCGGAGCCCATGGCCTCCTCCGCGGCGGCCAGCCCCGCCTCGGCCCGGGCCACCTGCGGCCGCAGCCCGCCGGCGTTCCCGGAGGCCACCAGCGCGCGGGCCTCGGCGAGGTCCTCCTCGGTCTCGGCGCGGACGGCGGGCAGCCGGGCGGCGGCCTCCTCGAGGTCGCGCTCGAGCCGCGCGACGGCGTCGAGCAGCGTGCCGACCTGGGCCACCGCGTCCTCCGCCGCCCGCAGGTCGCCCACCGCCTCACCCGAGCGGCCGGCGTCGAGCGCGGCGCGGGCCTCGGCGGCCTCCTGCTCGGCGGCGGCCAGCCGCGCGCGGGCCTGGTCGAGGTTGTCGGCCACCGGCGCCAGCGCGGACGCCGCGTACCGCCGCTGCAGCCAGGTCATCCGCTCCTCGTCCTGCGGCAGCCGGCCGTGCAGCGCGGTGATCCGCGGGCCCAGCGCCTCCAGCGCCTGCGGGGCGGTGCGCTCGAGGTCGCGCAGCTGGTCGAAGGCCTGCGCCTGCTCGTCGAGCCGGGCGTCGGCGGCCGCGGTGAGCTGCAGGATCTCGCCCAGCACCCGCCTGCGGGTCGGCTCGTCCTCGGGCACCTCGTCGTCGAGCTGCTGGCGCAGCGTGAACGCGCGGGTCAGCTCCTGCCGCGACCGCCCCAGCGCCTCGCTGAACCCGGCGACGGCGGCCTCCCCGTACTGCAGCCGGGCGAAGTCCAGGTCCAGCTGCGAGGTCTTCACCGCCTCGTCGAGGTCGAGCAGCGCGGCGCTGGCCCGGCCCTGGAGCTCCTCGGTGGGCACGCCGGCGTTCGGGTCGGGCCGCTCGATCCGCGTCGTCGGCGGCTGCTGGGCCCCCTGCCGGCGGCGCCGCGACCGCGCCACCAGCCAGGCGCCCCCGCCGACGACCGCGACCCCTCCGACGACGGCGGCGGTGACGGCACCCGAGCCCGAGCCGGAGCCGGAGCCCGCCGCGTCGCCGACGCCCTCGGCGAAGGCCACCCCGGCGCCGGCCCAGTCGCCGGCGCCGAGCTCGGGCTCGACGTCCCGCGCGAGGAAGTCCTCGATCTCCGCGTCGCTCTGCGGGAACGCGTCGTCGACCCAGTAGCCGTAGCGCCGGTCGTCCACCGCGACGGCGAACAGCACGTCGGTCGACCCGAGTCCGGACGCCTCCGCGGTCGCCTGCGCCCACGCCCCCTGGTCGAGGCCGTCGAAGCTGGCCACGTAGACGACGAACGCCTGGGTGCCGTCCTCGGCCTGCCGCTCGTCGACCGCCTGCTGCACCTGCCCGAGGCCCCCGGAGCCGAGCACCCCGGCGCGGTCGGTCACCTCGTCGGGGACGTCGAGGGGCGGCTCGGCCAGCGCCGGGCTCCCGCCGGCGACCAGGACCGCGGCCGTGACTGCGAGGACTCCCACCAGCCGGCGCACGGTCCCGACCCTAGGTGGGCGCCCGCCCCTCGGCCGGGTAGGACGGGCACGACCGGGTAGGGGGCGGTCGACCGAGTCCCGGCCCGAGGAGGACCACCGTGAGCGAGACCGACCGCATCCCCGCCGACCGGCTGCCCCCGGGGACGGTGGGCCGGGCCGGGAAGTGGGCCGTGGGCAACCGCGACGGCGAGTACTTCGCCGTGTCCCGCCGCTGCCGCCACCAGCTCGCCGACCTCTCCGGGGGCTCCCTCGACGAGAACGGCTGCCTCGTCTGCCCGTGGCACCAGGCCCGCTACGACGTCCGCACCGGCGACATGGTCGAGGGCCCGCGCGGCTTCCTCGGCTACCACGGGCCCACGCCGGGCTACACCCAGTTCGTCCGCGGCTACGCGAAGGTGCTGCGGCTGCGGGTGAAGCGGGCGCTGCGCCGCGGCAACGACGTCGTCGTGGAGGACTGACGTCGTCGTGGAGGACTGACGTCGTCGTGGAGGACTGACGTCGTCGTGGAGGACTGACGTCGTCGTGGAGGACCGAGGCCCTAGGTCCGCTCGATCGGCGCGTCGAGACCCTGCACGAGCGCATCGCTCTCCGGGCTCTCCGCGCCGGTCGGGCGGACGCTGACGCCCTGCGTGGCGGCGACCTCCTCCGGCGAGCGCGGTGCGAGCAGCCCGTCGCGGATCTCCTCCGCCCAGTGGCAGCCCACCAGGTGCCCGGTGCCGAGCTCGCGGAGGACGGGCACCTCGTCGTCGCACCGGGTCTCCTGCCGCCACGGGCAGCGGGTGTGGAAGCGGCAGCCGCTGGGCGGGTTGGCCGGGGAGGGCAGGTCCCCGGCCAGCAGGATCCGCTCCCGGTTCTCCTCGACCACCGGGTCGGGCACCGGGACGGCGCTCATGAGCGCCCGCGTGTACGGGTGCAGCGGCTCGGAGTAGAGGACGTCGGAGGGGGCCTGCTCGACCAGCGAGCCCAGGTACATGACGCCGACGACGTCGCTGATGTGCCGGACCACCGCGAGGTCGTGGGCGATGACGAGGTAGGTCAGGCCCAGCCGCTCCTGCAGCTCCTCGAGCAGGTTGACGACCTGCGCCTGCACGCTGACGTCGAGCGCGGAGACCGGCTCGTCGGCGATGAGCAGGTCCGGCTCGAGGGCGATCGCGCGGGCGATGCCGATGCGCTGGCGCTGGCCGCCGGAGAACTCGTGCGGGTAGCGGCGCAGCGCGGCCGACGGCAGGCCGACCGCGTCGAGCAGCGTCCGGATCCGCTCGGCGATGCCCTGCCGGCCCCCGCCCAGGCCGTGGGCCACGAGCGGCTCGGACAGCAGCGACTCGACGTTCTGCCGGGGGTCGAGGCTGCCGAGCGGGTCCTGGAAGACCATCTGCATGCGGCGGCGCAGGGTCCGCAGCGGCTCCCCGGACAGGGAGGCGACGTCGGTCCCGTCGAAGACGACCCGCCCGCCGGTGGGCTCGACCAGGCGCAGGACGGCGCGCCCGAGGGTGGACTTGCCGCAGCCGGACTCCCCCACCAGCCCGTACGTGGTGCCGCGCTCGATGCTCAGGTCGACGCCGTCCACGGCGCGGACGTGGCCCACGGTGCGGTCGACGAACAGCCCCCGCTTGATCGGGAAGTGCACCTGGAGGCCCTCGACCCGCAGCAGCGGGTCCGCGGACGGGACGGCGGTCATCGGGCGGCTCCGGACGCGGTGGCCCCGGCCGGGGACCCGGGGTACTCGAGGGGGTGCCGGCAGCGCAGCTCGCGGCCGGGGCCGTCGTACTCCAGCGGCACCGTGCTGCCGGCGACCTCGGTGAGGCAGTCGTCCTGGGCGTTGTCGCACCGCGGCGCGAACGCGCAGCCCTCGGCCCAGGGGATGGCGTCGCGCGCGGAGCCGCGGATGGGGTGCAGCGGCGCGCCGCGGGCGCCGTCCAGCCGCGGGACGGAGGCCAGCAGGCCGCCCGTGTAGGGCTGGCGGGGCCGGGCGAACAGCTCGTGCCGGTCGGCCGACTCGATGATCCGGCCGGCGTACATGACGTGCACCCGGTCGCAGAGCCCGGCGACGACGCCCAGGTCGTGGGTGATCATCACCAGCGCCGTCCCCGAGTCGACGACGAGCTCGCGCAGCAGCTCGAGGATCTGCGCCTGGATCGTCACGTCGAGCGCGGTCGTGGGCTCGTCGGCGATGAGCAGCCGGGGCGCGCAGGCCAGCGCCATCGCGATCAATGCCCGCTGCCGCATGCCGCCGGAGAGCTGGTGCGGGTACTCCTTGAGCCGGCGCCGGGGGTCGGGGATGCCGACGCGGTCGAGCAGGCGGGTGGCCTCGTCGACGGCGTCCTTCCTCGACAGCTCCCGGTGCTGGAGGAGGACCTCGGTGACCTGGGTCCCGATGGGCACCGTCGGGTTCAGGGAGGACAGCGGGTCCTGGAACACCATGGCCATGTCCGCGCCGCGCCGGTCCCGCAGCTCCTTCTCGGGCGCACCGACCAGCTCCGCGCCGTCGAGCCGGACCGACCCGCCGACCTCCACGCCGCGGCGCGGCAGCAGGCCCATGACCGCGAGGGACGTCACCGACTTGCCGCAGCCGGACTCGCCGACCAGCCCGATCGTCTCGCCCGGCGCCACGCTGAAGCTGACGCCGTCGACGGCCCGCGTCGGCTGCTCGCCCCGCCGCGTGAACGTGACGGTGAGGTCCTCGACCTCGAGCACGGGCAGGCCGGTGCGGTCGACGGACCTGGGCGGCAGCTCCTCGATGGTCAGCGGGCTCACCTCCGGAACTTCGGGTCGAGCGCCTCACGCAGCGACTCGCCGAGCAGGGTGAAGCCGAGCGCGACGACGACGATGCACAGGGCCGGGTAGACGGCCAGCTCCGGCCGCACGGACAGGAAGTCCTGGGCGTTGGACAGCATGGCGCCCCACTCGGGGCGGGCCAGGTCGGGGTCGCCCAGGCCGAGGAAGGACAGGGCCGCGGCCTCGATGATCGCGGTCGCCAGCGACAGCGTCGTCTGGACGATCACCGGCGACAGCGAGTTGGGCAGGACGTGCCCGAACACGATCCGGCCCCGCCTGATGCCCAGGGCCTGGGCGGCGAGGACGTAGTCGCTGTTCCGCTGGCTCAGCATCGACCCGCGCAGCAGCCGGGCGAAGACGGGGACCTGGGTCACCGCGATGGCGATCACCAGCGACCACTGGTTCTGGCCCAGGAGCACCGAGATGCTGATCGCCATCAGCAGGCCCGGGATGGACAGCATGATGTCGACGAGCCGCATGATGACGGTGTCGACCCAGCCGCCGAACGCTCCGGCCAGGACGCCGAGGGACATGCCGACGACGACGCCGATCAGCGTCGACACCACCCCGATCAGCAGCGACTGGCGGGAGCCGACGATCAGCCGCGAGAGCAGGTCCCGGCCCAGCTCGTCGGCACCGAGGGGGAAGCCCTCCCGGGCGCCGGGGATGAAGCCGGGGCGGATCTCCGACAGCAAGGTCTGCGCCAGCGGGTCCCGCGGGGCCAGCAGCGGCGCGAACGCCGCCACGAGCAGGAACACGACGACGATGACCGCGCCGGCGATCGCCACCGGGTTGCGCCGCAGCCGGCGGAACGCGCTGCGGGTGAGCGAGACGCCGCCCTCGCCCTCGGGCACCTGGCCGGCGCGGGCGGCCAGCTCGTCGATCCGCCGCCGGCGGACGTCGCCCACCGCGGTCATCGGCCCTCCCCCTCGTTCACGAGACCCTGACCCGGGGGTCGAGCAGCCCGTAGGAGATGTCGACCAGCAGGTTCACGATGACGTACATGATGGCCAGCATCAGGACGAAGCCCTGCAGCAGCGCGTAGTCCCGCTGGAAGATCGCGTCGTAGATGGCCGACCCCACCCCGCCGAACGCGAACACGGTCTCGGTGAGCACCGCCCCCGACAGCAGCAGGCCCGTCTGCAGCCCGATCGTCGTCGACACCGGCAGCAGCGCGTTGCGCAGGACGTGCCGGCGCCGGACGGTCGCCGTCGCCAGGCCCTTGGCGTTCGCCGTGCGCACGTAGTCCTCGTTCACCACGTCCAGGACCGAGGCCCGGGTGATCCGCACGATGATCGCCAGCGGGATGGTGCCCAGCGCGATGCCCGGCAACACCAGGTGCGTGAAGGCGTCCCAGGCGGCGTCCCACTCGCGCGTCAGCAGGCCGTCGAGGACGTAGAAGTTGGTGACGCGGGTGGCGTCGATGCGCACCTCCTGGCGCCCGGAGCCGGGCAGCCAGCCGAGCTCGACGGCGAAGAGCAGGCGCAGCAGGTAGGCGAGGAAGAAGACCGGGATGGCGACCCCGATCAGCGAGCCGATGACCGACGCCGAGTCCAGCCAGCTGCCGTGCCGGCGGGCGGCCAGGTACCCCAGCGGGATGCCGACGCCGATCGCGAACACCATCGCGAACACGGTCAGCTCGATGGTGCCGGGCATCCGCTCGAGGAACTCCTCGGTGACCGGGCGCCCGGTGCGCGCGGAGTTGCCGAAGTCCAGTTGCACGGCGCGGCCGAGGAAGCGCAGGTACTGCACGTACAGCGGCTGGTCGAGCCCGAACAGCTCGTTGTAGCGGGCGATCGCCTCGGGGGTGGCGCGCTCACCGAGCGCGGCCTGGGCCGGCCCCCCGGGCAGCGCCCGGAGCCAGGCGAAGAGCAGGACCGACAGCCCCAGCAGGATCGGGATCAGCTGCAGGAGCCGCCGGACGACGAAGCGGAGCACGCGCTCGGGTCACCTCTCCGGGGGCAGGAACGGCGCCGGCCGCGCCGGGGACAGGATCCTCCTGCCCCGGCGCGGCCGGCACTGCGGGTCAGTCGCTGAGCGACACCGTCGCGAACTCCTCGGCGGTCAGCGGGCTGGGCTCCAGGCCCTGCACGTTCTCCGCGACCACCAGGGCCGGCGGGGAGTGCGAGATCGGGACACCCGGCAGGTAGTCCATGATCAGCCGGTTGGCCTCCTGGTAGAGCTCGGTGCGGCGGCTGGCGTCGGGCTCCTGGTCCGCCTGGTCCAGGGCCTGGAAGATCTCCGGCGCGCTGAACGCGCCGAACTCCGCCGACGCCTGGTTGTTCGCGTCCTCGGCGAAGAACGTGCCGATGAAGTTGTAGGCGTCGTTGTAGTCACCGGTCCAGCCGAGCAGGTGGACGTCCGCCTGGCCGGCCTGCACCGCGTTGGTGTAGTCCGGGTTCCACGGCAGCGCCGTCGCCTCGACCGTGAAGCCGGCGTCGGTCAGGTTCTGGCTGATGACCTGGAACATCGCGGCCGGGTCCGGCAGGTAGGGCCGGCTGACGTCGGTCGGGTAGTAGAACCGCAGCGTCGTGCCGAGCTGGCCGGCCTCGGTGAGGAGCTGCCGGGCGCGGTCGGGGTCGTAGTCGTAGGTGGTGACGTCCTCGGCCCAGCCGTCGACCGTCGGCGGCATGAACTGGGTGGCCGCCTCCGCACCGGCAGGCAGCAGCGAGTTGACGATCGTCTCGCGGTCGATGGCGTGCGCGATCGCCTGCCGCACCCGGATGTCCTGCAGCGCCGGGTTGGCGTTGACGCCAGGCACGTTGCCGCCGTTGATACCCAGGTACAGGATGTTGAACGGGTCGCGGACCAGGACCTGGAGGCCCTCGTCCTCCAGGGACTGGTAGTCCGCGGGGGCCACGTAGTCGTAGCCGTCGATCGAGCCGGCCTGGAGCTCCTGCCGGCGGGCGTTCCCGTCCGGGATCGTCCGGAAGATGATCTCGTCGAGGAGTGCGGAGTCACCCCAGTAGTCGTCGTTGCGGACGATGGTGACCTCGCCGTTGCCGCGGTCCCAGCTCTCGAACTTGAACGGACCGGTGCCGACCGGGTGCTCGAGGGCGTACGCGGGGTAGGTGAGCGCGTCCTCGCTGCCCGAGAGGTTGTCGGCGTCGTACTCCTGCAGGGCCGTGGGGCTCTGGATGGAGAACGCCGGCAGGGCGAGCGCGGAGGGGAACTTCGAGGTGACCTGGGTCAGCCGGATGACCGCGGTGTTCTCGTCGCTCGCCTCGCAGCTCTCGTAGATGCTCGGGAAGTCCGGCGTGCTGGCGAAGCCGCCGAAGACCGCCTGGTAGTAGTACGAGGCGCTGGGGCTCTGTGCCAGGCCCTCGAAGTTGTACCAGCGGTCGAAGTTGAAGCAGACCGCCTCGGCGTTGAAGTCGGTGCCGTCGTGGAACGTCACGCCCTGGCGCAGGTTGAAGGTGTACTCGAGTCCGTCCTCGCTGACCTCCCAGTCCTCCGCCAGTTCGGGCTCGGGATCAGTTCCCCCCAGTTCGTTGCCCAGGAGGCCCTCGAAGATCTGCCGGGAGACGCGGAAGGTCTCACCGTCGCTGCCGAAGGCCGGGTCGAGCATGGCCGGGTCACCGGCCGCCCCGAAGACGAGGGTGCCGCCGGACTGGGCCTCGCCACCCTCCCCGCCGGAGCCGGAGTCCCGGTCACTGGAGGCACAGGCGGCCAGGGTCACTGCGGTGAGCACGGCCGCCGAGGCGGCGAGCGCACGCTGTGGTCGACGCTGCATCGCGGAAGACCTGCCTTCTCGACCCCGCGGGGCCGGATGAGTTCGACGCTGGGCGGCCGCGCGGCGGAAGAACCGCGCGGACGTGCGTCGGACCCTAGGTCTCCCGGGGAGAGGTGCCCGAGCCGTCGGCCCCCATCGACACCATCCTGTGACCTTGCCGGACGGCGCCCGTGACCGGCCGGGCCGCGGGCGCTAGGCGTCGATGCGGCGGCGGCCCTCGAACGCGCGCCCCAGGGTGATCTCGTCGGCGTACTCGAGGTCGCCGCCGACCGGGAGCCCGCTGGCCAGGCGGGAGACGGTCAGGCCGAGCGGGCCGACCAGCCGGGCCAGGTACGCCGCGGTGGCCTCGCCCTCGAGGTTGGGGTCGGTGGCGATGATCAGCTCGGTGACCGTGCCGTCCATCAGCCGGGTCATGAGCTCCTTGACCCGCAGGTCGTCGGGGCCCACGCCCTCGATCGGGCTGATCGCGCCGCCGAGGACGTGGTAGCGGCCGCGGAACTCGCGGGTGCGCTCGATGGCGACGACGTCCTTGGGCTCCTCGACGACGCAGATGACGTCGTCGGAGCGGCGCGGGTCCTTGCAGATCCGGCACTGCTCGCCCTCGGCGACGTTGTAGCAGGTCACGCAGAAGCGCACCTCGGCCTGCACGCGCTGCAGCGCGGCGACCAGCCGGCCGACGTCGGCGGACTCGGCGGCCAGCAGGTGGAACGCGATGCGCTGCGCGCTCTTGGGCCCGACGCCGGGCAGGCGGCCGAGCTCGTCGATGAGGTCCTGGACGGCCCCCTCGTACACGGTGCTCCTCGGGGAGAAGGGAGGTGGTGCGCCGGTCAGGCGCCGGGCAGCCCGGGGAAGCCGCCGCCGAGACCGCCGGCCAGCGGGCCCATGCGGTCGGCGGTCAGCTCGCTCGCCAGGCGCGAGGCGTCGCGGACGGCGGCGACGACGAGGTCCTGCAGGGTCTCCACGTCGTCGGGGTCGACGGCGGACGGCGCGATGGTGACCGACCGCAGCTCACCGTCGCCGCTCATCGTCGCCGTGACCAGGCCGCCGCCGGCCGAGCCGGTGACCTCCTCGTTCGCGAGCTGTTCCTGCGCGGCGGCCAGCGCCTGCTGCATCTGCTGGGCCTGCTGCAGGATCGCCGACAGGTCGGGCTGGCCACCACCGGGGAACATGACCCGAGGGTAGGCCGCCGGTCCGACATCCGGGGGGACGGCGGCCGGACCGGCGCGGTCAGCCCTCCAGCGGCTGGGCACCCAGCTGGGCGCGCAGCAGCGCGAGCGCCGCCTGCTCCGGGTCGACGGAGGGCTCGCGGTCGGCGGCGGGGTCGTCGCCCTCGGCCGCCCGCTGCGCCATCAGCTCGCGCGCCTCGGCCGCCTCCGCCGCCCGGGCCGCCTCGCGCGCGGCCTCCGGGGACGGGCCGGCCGGGCCCGAGCCGCGGGTCGCGCCCTCGACGACCGCCTCGACCTTCCATCGCACGCCGAGCAGCTCGTTGAGCGCCTCGCGCAGCACGTCCTTGTTGAGGTCGTCGCCGATCCGGCGGGCCAGCGCCGGCGACGACGTCGCCAGCGTGAGGACGCCGTTGCGCAGCTCGTGCACCTGCGCGTTCTTGAGCAGCGCCTCGGTGGTGCGCTTGTGCCGCTTGACGGCGGCGAGCACCTCGGGCCACACCCGGCGGACGTCGCCGGTGGACAGGCCGCCCTCGCCGGCGTCCCCGGTCCCGGGCTGGTCGGCGGGCGGGTTCGCGGACACCACCGGTCTCGGCTCGCCGCCGCGCGGGGCGGGCGCGGACTCGGCGGCGGCCCGCGGCGGCGCGGCCGGCGGGCGCGGCTCGGCCACCCGGGACGCCGCGGCGCGCGCGGCGGCGGGCTGGGCGGGGTGCGGCCAGTCCTCGTCGTCGGTCGGCTCCGGCGGCAGCGGGACGTCGGGCTCGCCGGTGGCCACCCGCACGCCGGGCCGGGGGCCCGCGGGGGCGGCCGCGGGACCGGCCGGGGCGGGCGCCGGGCGGGACGGGGCCGAGCCGGGCGGCGTGGTCTCGGGCCAGTCGTCGTCGGCCGCGGCTGCCGGGGACGCGGCCGGTGCCGGGGCCGGGGCGCCGGCGCCGGGCGCCCGGGTCTCCGGCCAGTCGTCGTCGGCCGCCGGGGTGGCCGGGGACGCCGGCGCGGAGGACGCCGCGGCGGGCGCCGGGCTCGGCAGCGGGCCCGCGGCCGCCGGGGCGGGCGGGGCCGTCGGCGGCGTCACCGGAGGCGCCGCGGGCGCGGCCGGCTCCGGCGCCGCCGGGGGCTGCGCGGTGCGCTGGGACGGGCGGACGTACTCGCGCCGCGGCGGGCCGCCGCGCTCGGCCGGGGCCGGCTCCTCGCGGACCGGCGCGGGCCGCGCGGCCTCACGGGCGGGCGCCGCGGCCGCGGTGGCGGTCCCGGTCGCGGCCTCCGGCACGCCGCTGATCGCCAGCCGCCGCTCGAGGCGCTCGAGCCGCTGCAGCGCGCCCGCGGCGGTGTCGTCGGTGGCCGGCAGCAGCATCCGCGCGCAGACCAGCTCCAGCAGCAGCCGCGGGGCGGTGGTGCCGCGCATCTCGGTCAGCCCGGCGTGCACCGTGTCGGCCAGCCGCGACAGCGTCGCGGACCCCAGCGCCTTGGCCTGCTGCACCATCAGGTCCAGCCGGTCGGGCGGGCAGTCGAGCAGGCCGTTGGCGCCGGCGTCGGGCACGGCGTCGAGGACGATGAGGTCGCGCAGCCGGTCGAGCAGGTCGGTGGCGAAGCGGCGCGGGTCGTGCCCGGCCTCGACGACGCGGTCGACGGCGCGGAAGACGCCGGGCGCGTCGGTGGCGGCCAGCGCGTCGATGGCCTCGTCGAGCAGCGCGTCGTCGGTGACGCCGAGCAGCCCGACGGCGCTGGCGTAGGTGACGCCCTCGGGCCCGGCGCCGGCCAGCAGCTGGTCGAGGATCGACAGCGAGTCGCGCACCGAGCCGCCGCCGGCCCGCACGACCAGCGGGAACACCGTGGGCTCGACCTGCACGCCCTCGGCGGCGCACGTCCTCTCCAGCAGCCCCCGCAGCGTCGTCGGCGGCACCAGGCGGAACGGGTAGTGGTGCGTGCGCGAGCGGATCGTCGGCAGCACCTTGTCCGGCTCGGTCGTCGCGAAGACGAAGACGAGGAACTCCGGCGGCTCCTCGACCACCTTGAGCAGGGCGTTGAAGCCCTGCGTGGTCACCATGTGCGCCTCGTCGACGATGTAGACCTTGTAGCGGCTGTGCACCGGCGCGAAGAAGGCGCGTTCCCGCAGGTCGCGGGCGTCGTCGACACCGCCGTGGCTGGCCGCGTCGATCTCGATGACGTCGAGGGAGCCCGGGCCGTCGGGCGCCAGCGCGACGCAGGACGCGCACACGCCGCACGGGGTCGACGTCGGCCCCTGCTCGCAGTTGAGCGAGCGGGCGAGGATCCGCGCCGACGACGTCTTGCCGCAGCCGCGCGGGCCGCTGAACAGGTAGGCGTGGTTGACCCGGCCGCCGTCGACGGCGTTGACCAGCGGGGTGGTCACGTGCTCCTGGCCGACCACCTCGGCGAAGGTCGCCGGGCGGTACTTCCGGTAGAGCGCCAGAGCCACGCGGCGAGGTTACGCGGCACCGCGGACAGCCCGGCGGACCTCGGGCCCGCCGGTCCCCGCGGACCGCGCTCAGCGCACGACGGTGTCCGGGTCGGCGTCCAGGAGCGCGAGGTCGGCGCGCGACGGCAGCCCCTCCCAGTCGCCCGGCACGGTCACCGCGAACGCCCCCGCCGACGTCGCCAGCGCCAGCCGCTCCTCCGGCGGCAGCCCCAGGCACAGCCCGCCGAGGTAGCCCGCGCCGAACGCGTCCCCGGCCCCCACCGGGTCCACGACGTCGACCCGGCGGGCCGGGACGCGGCGGAGCACGCCCTCGACGCTGGACAGCGAGCCGGCGGCGCCCTTCTTCAGCAGCACCTGGCGCGGCCCCAGCGCGGTCAGCCCGGCGAGCAGCGTCCCGTCGTCCGGGCCCTCGACGAGCAGCCGGGCCTCCTCCTCGGTCGCCAGGACGACGTCCGCCGAGCGCACCAGGTCCTGCAGCACCGGCGCGGCCTCGGCCGGCGACCACAGCGCGCTGCGGTAGTTCAGGTCCACCGACACCGGCACGCCGGCCGACCGGGCCTCCTCCACGGCCGCGAGGACCGCCTGCCGCGCGGAGGAGCTGAGCGCCGGCGTGATCCCGGTGACGTGCAGGACCCCGGCGCCGGCGACCGCAGCGGGGTCGACGTCGTCCGGGGACAGACGGGAGCCGGCGCTGCCGGAGCGGTAGTAGAGGACGCGGGTGGCCCGCGCGGTCCGCCGCTCCTTGACCATCAGCCCGGTCGGGGCGCCGGGGTCGACGACGGCGGTCGTGGTGACGCCCTGCCCGCGCAGCGTCGTGGTGACCAGGCGGCCGAACTCGTCGTCCCCCACGCGGCCGATCCACGTGGCCGGCACGCCCAGCCGGACCACGCCCACGGCCAGGTTGGACTCGGCGCCGGCGATGCCCAGCCGCAGCGCGGGCGCGTGCCGCAGGAGGCCCACCTCCGGCGGCCACAGCAGCGCCATGGTCTCCCCGAGCGTGACGACGCCGCGGCCCCCCGCCGCGGTCACGCGCCGCTCCTCCCGCGGGCCACCGCGTCGAGCGCGGCGCGGGCGCGGTCGGCCAGCCCGGCCAGCTCCGCGTCGTCCTCGAGCGCCCGGCCGAGCAGCGGGCCGCCCATCCCGACGGCGACCGCGCCCGCCTGCAGGTAGCCGGACACGTCCTCGACGCCGACACCGCCGGTGGGCACCAGGAGGACGTCGTCCAGGGGGCCGCGCACCTCGCGCAGGTACCGCGGGCCGCCGGCCGAGCCCGCCGGGAAGACCTTCACCGCGCTGGCCCCGAGGTCCCAGGCACGGGCGATCTCCGTGGGCGTGAGCGCGCCGGGGTACCAGGCCAGTCCCCGCTCGGCCGCGCGCCGCCCGACCGCCTCGTCGGTGTTCGGGGCGACGACGAAGACGGCGCCGGCGTCCGCGGCGCGGTCGACGTCCTCGGCCCGGCGCACCGTGCCGACGCCGATCTCGGTCCCCGCGCCGACGTCGGCGGTCAGCCGGCCGACGACCTCCAGCGCGCCCGGGGTGTTCATCGTGACCTCGAGGCAACGGACGCCGGCGTCGAGGAGCACCTCGCAGGCGGCGGCCAGCCGCTCCCCGGAGCGGCCGCGCAGGATGGCGACCAGGCCGCTCCCGGTGAGCACCGGTCCGGGCTGCAGCCGTGTGCCGGTCATCGCGCCGCTCCCATCCGCCGGACGCCCTCCAGCAGGTCCTCGGTCGCCGTGGCCAGGGACAGCCGCACCCACCCCTCGCCGAGCGGCCCGAACGTGGTGCCGGGCGCCACCGCGACGGAGTCCCGGCGCAGCAGCTCCAGCGCCCACGCGCCCACGTCCCCGCCGCTGCGGTCCCGGACGTCGACCCACAGGTAGAACGCCCCCTCGGGGCGCAGGTACCCCATCCCGCAGGCGCCGAGCGCGGCGACGGCGAGGTCGCGCCGCTCGCGGTAGGTCTCGCGCATCGCGACGACGTCGTCCTGGGGGCCGCGCAGCGCCGCCAGCGCCGCGGCCTGGGCGGGGGCGTTGACGCAGGCCAGCAGCGGCTCCTGCAGCTTGGCCGCCTGCCGGGCGACCTCCTCCCCGGGGCTGACCAGGTAGCCGACGCGCAGCCCGGTCATGGCGTAGGTCTTGGAGAAGCTGAACGCGCTGAGCACCCGGCCGTCCCGGTCGAACCGGCCGGGGCTGACGTGCGGCCGGTCGAAGGTCAGCGCGTCGTAGCACTCGTCGGAGAGCAGCCACAGGTCGTGGTCGTCGGCGAAGCGGACCAGCGCCTCGACGTCGTCGGCGGGGAGCACCGTGCCGAGTGGGTTGGACGGGGTGTTGACCACGATCAGGCGGGTGCGGTCGGTGACCAGGCCGGCCAGCTCGCCCGGGTCGGGGCGGAAGCCGTTCTCCGGCCGGAGCGGGTAGCGCACCGGGACCGCCTGCAGCAGCTGCACCGCCATGGCGTAGTTGGGCCAGCCCGGGTCGGGGATGAGCACCTCGTCGCCGGCGCCGATCGTCAGGGACAGCGCGTTGTGCAGCGCCTGCGCGCCGCCCGCGGAGACGACCACCTGCGCGGGCGTCGTGGGGAAGCCGTTGACCGTGCTGACCTTCTCCGCGATCGCCTGCCGCAGCGGGTCGATCCCGGCGTTCGGGACGTAGTGGGTCTCCCCGGCGGCGTAGGCCGCCCGCGCGGCCTCGACGACGTGCGCCGGCGCGGGGAAGCTCGGCTCCCCCACGTGCAGGCCGATCACCGGGCCGGGCAGGCTCCACGCGAGGTCCATCACCTGTCGGATGCCGGAGCGCGGCATGGTCTCCGCTCCGGTGGCCAGGCTGGGCATGGGTCGGTCGTCTCCTCGTCGGGGTCGGTCAGGCCGCGGGGGCGGCCAGGCGGGGGAACAGCGCGCGGGCGGTGCCGCCCGTCACGCGCGCCGCCTCCCGCTCGGTCAGGTCCGGCAGCGCGGACGCCACCAGGCCGCGGAGGGTGTCGTACCCCGGGACGTCGCTGGGCCACGGGTGGTCCGAGCCCCACAGCAGCCGGTCGGCGCCGTAGGCGGCGGCCAGCCGGCGCGTGACCGGGAACAGGTCGGCGTACGGCGGCTCCTCGGCCGACAGCGCGTACTGGCCCGAGACCAGCACGTGCACCCGCGGCGCGTCGGCCAGCCGCAGCAGCCGCTGCACCAGCGGCTCGGGCAGCGGGTCGTCGAACCGGGGCCGGCGGTGCTCGTCGACCCGCATGTCGTGGGGGCAGAAACCGAGGTGGTTGAGCACGACGACCAGGTCCGGCAGCTGCCGCACCAGCTCCTCGAGCAGGGGCAGCTGCGGGGGCGGCAGGTAGCTCCACAGCGGCAACCCCTCCTCGGCCATCAGCCGGAGCACCGGCAGGGCCGGGGACTCGGCGACCGGCATGGACGGGTCGCCGAGCCAGCCGGTGCGCAGGGCGCCGACGTCCCAGCGTTCGCGCCGCCGACGGAGTGCTGCGACCGGGTCGGCGCCGGCGGTCCCCAGCTCGGCCCCGGTGGCGACGGCGACGCCGGCGAACCGGGTGGGGAACCGGTCGAGGGCGTCGGCGACGTCGTCGTCGTGGGTGTCCAGGGCCACGAGCACGGCCGCGTCCACGCCCGCGGCCTCCATGCGGGCGAGCAGGTCCTCGGCGGGCGCCTCCCGGTCCGCCGGGGCCAGCTCGTCCACCCCGCGCGGGGAGACGGCGGCGGACCGGAAGACGTGCGCGTGGCCGTCGACCACGCCGCCGTCGACGCTCACCGCCGGGTCCGGGTGACGAAGACCGCCGCCGCCGCGAGGATCACGACGCCGCGGATGAGGTCGGTGAGCGTCGCCGGCAGCTGGAGCAGCGTGACCGAGCTGCTGACCAGCGACAGCAGCACCACGCCGCCCATCGTGCCGACCAGGCTGCCGCGCCCCCCGAGCAGCGACGTCCCGCCGAGGACGACGACGGTGATCGCCGACAGCTCCAGGCCCTGCCCGGCGGTGGGCGACCCGACCGTGGCCCGCGCGGCGAGCAGCACGCCGGCCAGGGCGGCCAGGACGCCGGCGAGCACGTAGGCCGTGACGAGGACCCGCGCCACCGGGACGCCGTTGGACCGGGCCGCCGCCTGGTCCCCGCCGACGGCGAACAGCTGCCGCCCGAACGCCGTCCGGTGGAGGACGAACGCGACGACGGCGAGGGCCAGCACCAGCACGCCGAAGGAGTAGGGCACCGGGCCGATCCGCTGCAGCGCGATCGTCGAGAGCGCGGTGGTGACCCGCCCCGTCGGCGTGGTGCTGATCGTGAAGGCCGCGCCCTGGATGAGGTAGAGCGTGGCGAGGGTGACGATGAACGGCGGGAGCCCCACCCGGGCGACCAGCACGCCGTGCAGGAGGCCGACCAGCGCGCCGAGCACGAGCATCCCCACGACGACGGGCGCCGTGCGGATCGGGTAGCCGTTGATGAGGATCGCCGTCAGCAGGGCCGACAGGGTGGCGAGGGACCCGACCGCCAGGTCGATCCCGCCGCTGAGCACGACCAGGTGCTGGCCGAGCGCCGCCAGGCCCAGGACCACGGTGGCCGTGAGGACGTTGGCGATGTTGGCCGGCGCCCAGAACCCGCCGGCGTCGGCCACGGTGAGGGCCAGCACCGCGACGGCGACGACGATCCAGACCGCCGCCCCGGTGCGGGTGAGGCTCGCGAGCAGGGACCCGCGGGTGCGGGCGGGCGCGACCCCGGCCGCGGCGCTCACCGCGCTGCCCCCGCGGTGTCCAGGGCGAGGTGCATGACGTTCTCCTCGGTGACGTCCTCGCCGGCCAGCTCGCCGACGACCCCTCCCGCGCGGCAGACCAGGACGCGGTGGGACAGCCCGAGGACCTCGGGCAGGTCGCTGGAGACCACGACCACCGCCATCCCCTCGGCCGCCAGGCCGGCGATCAGCCGGTAGATCTCCGCCTTGGCGCCGACGTCGACGCCGCGGGTGGGCTCGTCGAGGAGCAGCACCCGCGGGCCCCGCCGCAGCCACTTGGCCAGCACGATCTTCTGCTGGTTGCCGCCGGAGAGCTGCCAGGTGCCCTGTTCCGGCCCGGACGCGCGGATGCCCAGGCGGGCCTGCTCCTCCTGGAACACCGCCCGCTCCCGGCGGGCGGAGAGGAAACCGCCGCGCAGGACCTGCCCCAGCGCGGCCAGCGTGGTGTTGGCGCGCACCGGCAGCGGCAGGACCAGCCCGTCGGTCTTGCGCTCCTCCGGGACCAGGGCGACGCCGGCGGCGATGGCCCGGCGGGTCCCGGTGGGCACCGGGCGCCCGGCCACCTCGACCGTGCCTGCCGCCCGCCGGTGCTCCCCCGCGATCGTGCGCAGCAGCCGGCTGCGGCCGGAGCCGACCATCCCGGCCACGCCGACGACCTCGCCGGCCCGCACGTCGAGGTCCAGCGGCGCGGGCGCCCGGTGGGTGCTGACCGGGACCAGGCCGCGCACCCGCAGCACCGTCTCCGCGCCCGGCTCGGGCAGCGGCGGGAAGACGGCGTCGACGTCGCGGCCGACCATCTCGCGGATGATCCGCGGGACGTCGTACCCCGCCGACGGGCCGGTCGAGACGACCCGCCCGTCGCGCAGCACGGTCACGTCGTCGGCGAGGTCGGTGACCTCCTCGAGGAGGTGGCTGATGTACACCACCGCCACGCCGTCGGCGGCCAGCCCGCGGACGACGCCGAACAGCGCCTCCAGCTTGTCGCCGGAGAGCACCGCGGACGGCTCGTCCAGGACGATCACCCGGCTCCTGCGCACCAGCGCGCGGGCGATCTCGACCATCTGCTGGTTGGCCAGCGACAGGTCCTCGGCGCGGGTGCGGGGGTCGAGGTCGCCCAGGCCGACGCGGGCCAGCGCCGACCGGACCTCGCGGTCCTGGGCCGGGCGGTCGAGGACCCCCCGCGCGGTGCGCTCCTGCCCGAGCATCACGTTGTCCTCGACGCTCATGGCCGGGAGCACGGTCAGCTCCTGGTAGACGGCGGTGATCCCGGCCGCCATCGCCTGCCGGGGATCGGTGAACCGGACCGGCTCGCCGTCGAGCAGCAGCTCGCCCTCGTCGGGCACCTGGTTGCCGGTGAGGATCCGGACGAGCGTCGACTTGCCGGCCCCGTTCTCACCGACGAGGGCGTGGACCCGACCGGGCCGACACGAGAGGTCGGCCCGGTCGAGCGCCCGCACGCCGGGGAAGGACTTGCTCAGTCCCCGGGCCTGCAGGACGGCCGTCGTGGAGGACGCCATCGGATCAGCACAGCCCCAGTTCGCGCAGCTGCTCGTCCGGGAGGCCGGAGGGGACGAACAGGTTGTCGCTGCACTCGGGCCGCACGTACTCGTCGATCTGCTCGTGCGTGAAGCTCGGGCTGTCGATGTACACCTTGTCGAGGACCGGCTCGCCCTCGAGCACCGACATCGCCGTGTCCAGGCACTCGGTGCTCTGCTCGGGCGGGAAGGACGACAGCGCGAACTTGACGTCGGTGCCCTGGACCGCCTTGAGGAAGGCGTTGATCGCGTCACCGGTCATCGGCGGCACGGGGCGCCCCGCCTCCTGGTAGGCCTGCACGACGCCCAGGTCGCCGTAGCCGGAGTCCGACCAGATGCCGTCGAGCTCCGGGTACTGCGTCACCAGGTTCGCGGCCACCGTCTTGGCCACCGTCGGCGACCACTCGGTGTACTGCTCGGTGACGACCTCGATGCCCGGGTACTGCGAGAACACCTCGAGCGCCGCGGCCTTCTGGAACTCGGCGGTCGGGACGCCGGCCAGGCCGCTGAGGACGGCCACCTGGCCCTCGCCGCCCAGCTGCTGCACCAGCCACTCGGCGTACATGGTGCCGAGCAGCTCGTACTGGCGGGTCACGGTGGACACCGCGCCGCTGTCCGCGCCGAGCCGGCCGGCGCAGAGGACCACCGGGATGCCCTGCGAGGCGGCCGCCTGGACCTGGCCGGTGATGCCGTCCCCCATGGGGACGACGACCATCGCGTCGGGGTCCTGCGAGGCCAGCTGCTGGATGTTGTCGACCTGGGCGGTGGCGTCGCCGTTGGCCGAGGCGTAGAGGACCTCGACGCCGAGCTGGTCGGCGTGGGCGCGGAAGGCCTCCTCGTTGGTCAGGCCCCAGGAGTTGGTCGGGCCCTGCGCGGCGAAGGCGATCCGGTAGGTGTCGCCGCTCTTCGGCTCGGCGGCCCACTCGGAGGTGTCGACCTCGCAGATCTCCTCCTCGACGGGCTCGAGCTCCTCGAGGCCGAGCTGCTCGGACGCCGTGGTCCACGCCTCCCGGTAGGTCGTCTGCGCCTCCTCCGAGTTGGCGCACTCCTCCCCTCCGCCCCCGCTCGCGGACGTGCCCTCCTGCTCCGTGCCGCAGGCCGCCACCAGCGCGGCCGCCATGCCGAGAGCCAGGGGCAGGCGCAGCCGGCCCCCGCGGCGCGAGGTGCTGACGTGTGTCCTCATCGCACTCCATCCCTCTGCTTGTTCCGACGAGGGGACCGGACGGTCCACCCGCTGCTCTGGAGCCAGACGGCGAGCAGGATCACCGCGCCGCTCACCACCAGCTGCGCCCCCGCCCCGGCGCCGAGCTGCCGCAGCCAGGCGAGCAGCACGGCCAGGAGGACGACACCGGCGACCGTCTGGCCGATCCGGCCGCGCCCCCCGGTGAGGGCGATGCCGCCGATCACCGCGGCGGCGACGGAGTTCAGGTCGAGGCTGCGGGACAGGCGCGCGTCCACGTAGCCGATGTAGCCGGCGTTGATCAGCCCGGCGAGGACCGCGAGCAGGGCCGAGGCGACGAAGCAGCCCACGACGATCCACCCGGTGCGCACCCCGGACAGCGCCGTCGCCCGGGCGTTCGCCCCGGTCGCGTAGAGCCGCCGCCCCAGGCCGGTGCGGGACAGCACCACCCCGGCGACCACCGCGACGGCGAGGAAGACCCAGGTGGGGACGGGGACCCCGAGCCAGCGTCCGGTCCCCAGCCCGCCGAGACCGCCGGGGATGTCACCGGAGGGGGCGCCCCGGGTCCACGCGGTGATGACGCCCTGGACCAGCACGAAGGTGGCGAAGGTGGCGACGAACGCCGGCACCAGCCGCCGCACCACGAGCAGGCCGTTGAGCAGCCCGACGACCGCGCCGGCGCCGAGCGCGAACAGGACGGCGCCGAGGAGCCGGTCGTCGTCGCCCCGCGTGTACTCGGCGAGGATCACCGTGGTCAGCCCGACGACGGCGCCGATCGACAGGTCGATGCCCCCGACCAGGAGCACCAGGGTCTGACCGATCGCCGTCACGCCGATCAGGCCGACCTGGAAGAGCACCAGCCGCAGCACCCCGCCGCTGTAGAAACCCGGCGTCGTGACCGCCGCCAGCAGCAGGACGACTGCGAGCCCGGCCAGCGGGGCCACCAGCGACAGGGCCCGGCGCAGGAGGTCCCGGCCGGCGCCCGGTCCGGCCTGCGCCGTCCCCGTCGTCGTGCCCTGCGGCGGCGCGCCGGCGGTCACGACGTCCCCCCGCGCTCCCGCGCCGTGAAGGCCCGGCCCAGGTGCTCGTACAGGTCGACGGCCCGCCGCACGGCGGTGACCGACACCCACTCGTCGGCGCCGTGCGCCCGGCACAGCAGCCCCGGGCCGAGCGCCGGCAGGGTGGCGATCCCCTGGGCGGCGGCGAACCAGGTCGCGTCCGTGGTGCCGGGGAAGACCGACAGCGGCGGCGCGCCGCCCAGCACGGCCTCGCACGCCTCCTGCGCGGCACGGGCGACGGCGTGGCCCGCGGGCACGGCCGCCGGCGGCAGCCAGTCGTTGGGGGCGGCGTCGTACTCCACCGCGAGGTCGGCCCCGGTGTCGCCGGCCACCCGGGTGACCAGCCCGCTGAACGCGTCGGTCACCGCGCCCCGGTCCATGCCCGGCAGGAGCCGGACCTCGGTGTCGACGGCGACCCGGCCGGGCAGCACGCCGTAGCCGACGCCGCCGCGGAAGGTCATGCCGGTGTTGACGGTGGCCGCCCAGCCCTCGAGGGCGTCGTCGTTGGCCGGCACGGCGAGCTCGAGGTCGTCGGCGACGGCGGTGACCAGGCGGGCGGCGTCGACCCCGGCGTTCCGGGTGCCCGGGACGCCGGACAGGCTCGAGTGGCCCTGCCGGCCGCGGGCGACCAGCCGCAGCCGGGCGATCCCGCGGCTGACGAGGTGCACCCGGTCGAAGTCGTCCTCGATCCCGCCGGGCTCGCCGATCACGACGGCGTCGGCGTCGAGCGGCCGGGTGGAGGCGACGTGGTGGGCGCCGTAGGTGGCGCCGTCCTCCTCGTCGGCGGTGAGGAGCAGGCTCAGCCGGCCCCGCCCGCCGGGGTCGCGGGCCAGCCGCGCCGCGGCCACCAGCATCGCGGCGATCGCGGCCTTCATGTCGGCCGAGCCCAGCCCGTACAACCGGTCGCCGTCGACGTCGGCGCCGAGCGGGTCGACGGTCCAGGCGGCGTCCCCGACCGGCTTGGTGTCCAGGTGGCCGGACAGCACGAGGTGGCTGCCGCCGGGCCCGAGGTCCAGCGTCACCAGCAGGTTGGGGCGCGCCGGGTCCAGCGCCAGCACCTCGGCGGCCGGGAGGCCGAGGGCCGACAGCGCGTCCCGGACCACGCCCGCGACGGCGCGCTCGTCGCCCGGGGGGTTCGGGCTCGGCGTCCGCACCAGCGTCCGCGCGAGCTCGACGACGTCGAGGACGTCGCCGGCCGGTCCGTCCGCCGCCCCGGTCACTTGTACCGCCGCGCCCAGTCCTGCCCCTGCCACGTCTGGAACGTGACCGGGACGAGCCGGTAGAGCCAGCGCGGCTTGTCGAGGGTCGGCTCGAGGTACTTCGGGCCGTTCTCGCCCAGGTAGCGGGTGGACATGCGCTCGGCGACGGGCACCCACCGCCCGCCCACGTTGGGGCGCTCGACCAGCTCGGCGCGGCACTGGGCCACGACCTTCCGCTGGGCGCCCTCCTCGTCGACGGTGATCGCGCACCGCGGCTCGGCCGCGAGGTAGCGGCCCCACGCCGCCTTCTCGCGCGGCACCACCCAGAACGCCTCGCCGTCCCACTCCTGCCAGCACGGCACGACGTAGGGCCACCCCTGGTCGTCCAGGCAGGCCAGGCGCGCGATCCGCGGCTCGGCCAGGAACGCGGCGACCGCGTCCTCGTCGAGCTTGCCGACCGTGCCGCGCCAGCTCTCGTCCTCGCTCACGGGATCCTCCTCTCGGCGCCCGGGGTCTCCGGGGCGCTGGTCAGGACGCCGGCCGGGCCGTTCCCGTCCAGCGGGGCGCCCAGCCGGCGGGACAGCTCCGTGGTCACCCGCAGCACGTCGGGCGCCAGGCGCTGCACGTCGTCGCTGGTGAAGCGGTAGGCCGGCGCGGACACCGACAGACCGGCCACGACGGCGCCGGTGTGGTCGCGGACGGGGGCGGCGACGCAGCGCACGCCCTCCTCGTTCTCGATCTCGTCCGTGGCGTAGCCGCGCTCGCGGACGCCGCGGACGTGCCCGAGGACCGCGGCCGCCTCGGTGAGGGTGTTCTCGGTGCGCCGCTCCAGGGGGTCGGCCAGCAGCGCGAGCACCTCGTCGTCGTCCCGCCCGGCCAGCAGCACCTTGCCGATGCCGGTGGAGTGCAGGGGGTTGCGGGAGCCGGGCCGGGCGGCCGGGCGGACCGGCTTGGGGCTGTTCACCGCGGCGACGTAGAGCACCTGCCGGCCGTCCAGGACGCCGAGGAAGCAGGTCTCGCCGCTGATCTCGACCAGCTCCTCCATGAGCTCGGCGGCCTGCGAGCGCAGGTCCAGGCGGTCGAGGAAGGACTGACCCCACGCGGCGACGCGCGGGCCGAGCGTGTAGGCGCCCTGGCCGTCCACGCGGAGCACCTCCGCCCGGCAGAGGACGTCGAGCAGCCGCAGCGCCGTGGGGCGCGGCAGGCCGCTGGCCTCGACCAGGTCGACGAGACGCAGCGGGCGGTCGCTGTCGGCCACGTGCTCGACCAGCCACAGGCCCTTGACCAGGGCCTTGGCCGATCCGACCGCGGAAGTGGACGCAGCGTCCAGTTCGGCTTTGGACACGGGGTCCATTCTGTGGCGATCAGGTTCCCGCACAAGCCCCCCGTGCGTGACGATCCCGTTTCCCGGCGCCTCGGTGCCTCCGCTGTGCGGCGCCGCCGGACCGCCCGACGCGGCTCAGAGGGTGAGCTCGAGCAGGAACTCGACCTGGCCGCGGTCCTCGACGCGGACGAAGCCCAGGTCCGGCGCCGAGATGCCGGAGTCGGCGAACACGACCGGGATCGCGCCGGAGACCTCCACCCCGTCGGCGGTGCGGACGACGGAGAGGTCGGTCCATACCTGGCGGGTCGTGCCGCGCAGCGTGAGGTCACCGGTCACCGGCACGGTCACCGGGGTGCCGGACAGCTCCGGCAGGTCCACCGGCCCGCGGACGGTGGAGGTCGCCGTCGGGTACGTGCCGACCTCCATGACGCTGTCCCGGAAGTAGCCGTCCCGCTGGCTGCGGTCGGTGGTGATGCCGGCGACGTCGACGGTGACCTCGGCCGAGGCCGTGTCCCCGCCCTGCAGGACGACGGAGCCGGTGACCCGGTCGGTGGTGCCGGCGACGGTGACGTCGGCTCCGTTGAGCACCTCGTCGACGCGGTAGCCCGCCGAGCAGCCCGCGGCGACGGTCCAGGTCCCGTCGGTGTCGGCGGTCAGCTCGACGTCGGAGGGCTGTGCCTGCACCGTCGGCGCCGCGGCGGCGTCCTCCTCGAGCGCGGCGTAGACCAGCGGGCCCACGCCCAGGCCGAGGGCGAGGACCGCGACCGGTCCCCCGACGATCCACCACGCGCGACGGTGACGGGCCATGACGAGCTCCTCTCCTTGACGGTTCAAGGAGACGGGCGCACCGACCTGGGAGCCGGCTGTGGACCGCGCCACGGAGCAGGACGTGGGGCACGGAGCAGGACGTGGGGGAGGAAAGAAGGGACCCCCCGCGTACCCGCCAGAGCCCGCTTATCCTTGCTGCCTTCCGGCCCTGGGGAGGTTCACGGGGTGACGCCACACGAGGGGTCTGCCCCCACTGTAGAGGACGCCGCCCGCTAGCCTCACGGTCCATGGCCCCCCGGCGCGCCCTCGTCCTGCCCCCGCCCCGCTCCTGACCCGGAGCACCGCGGGCTGACCCGCGCGGCCGCCACCCCGCCGGCCGCCGCTGCGCCGTGCTCCGGACCCGGTCCCCCGTCCGGAACCAGCGCCCAGGAGCGTCGTGTCCACCCCGTCCTCCCCCGCCCTCTCCTCCCCCGCAGCGAGTCGCGGGTTCCTCCTCGTCGTCCTCGCCGCGCTGTGCTGGGGCACCTCCGGTCTGTCCGGCCGGCTGATCGCCGACCGCAGCGACCTGTCCGCCCTCGACATCGCCTGGTACCGCCTCGCGATCGGCGCCGCCGCCCTCGCGGTCGCCCGGCTCGCGACCGCCCGCCGCCGCACCACCGCGGTCACGGTGACCCGGCCGGTCGCCGTCCGGCTCGTCCTCGTCGGCGCCGGGCTGGGCGCCTACCAGCTCGCCTACTTCAGCGCGGTCGAGCGTGCGGGCGTGAGCATCGCCACGCTCGTCGCGCTCGGCCTCGCGCCGCTGCTCGTCGCCGTCGGGGGCACGCTGCTCGGCCACGGCCGGCCGAACCGGGCGACGGCCGCCGCGCTGGCGGTCGCCCTGGTCGGGCTCACGCTGCTGGTCGGCGTCTCCGCCGGCGCCGGCACCGGGACGACGGTGCTGCTCGGCGCCCTGATGGCCAGCGGCTCGGCGCTCGGCTACGCCGTCGTCACGCTGGCCGGGAGCGGCGTGCCGGCCGGCGTCCCCGTGACCCTGACCGGCTTCGCCGGCGGCGCGCTGCTGCTGACCCCGGTGGTCCTGGCCGAGGGGCTGTCGGTGCCCACCGACGGCGCGGCGCTGGCCGTGCTGCTGTACCTGGGCGTGGTGCCGAGTGCGCTGGCCTACGGCCTGTTCTTCACCGGCGTGCGGACGGTGCCCGGCGCCATGGCCTCGATCGTCACGCTGCTCGAGCCGCTCACCGCGACCGTCCTGGCCACCGCGTTCCTCGGGGAGCGTCTGGCCCCGGCCGCCGTCGCGGGCGGCCTGCTGCTGCTCGCGGCCGTGGCCGGGCTCTACGTCCGCCAGCTGCGGCGGAGTCCGGAGCCGGTGGCCGGGACGTAGACGACGACGGGCTCCCGGCGGTCGGCCGGGAGCCCGTCGTGCGGCTGCGGAGGATGGGAGATTCGAACTCCCGAGGGGTTGCCCCCAACCCGCTTTCCAAGCGAGCGCCATAGGCCACTAGGCGAATCCTCCCGTGCACGCCGATGGTACCGGGCGCCGCGCCGCGGGTCAGCCGCCGCCCCGGCACGGGCGCGCCGCCCCGGGTGGTCCGCGCGGGCGGCACGGGGCAGGCTGGACCGGTCGGGCTCCGCGCGGGGTCCGCACGGGGGCAGCGAGGAGGCAGACGGATGAGCGAGCCGGCCCAGGTCCGACCGGAGGTCGTGGAGGCGATCGTGGCCGTCCTGCACGGGGCCGACCCGTCGGGGCTGCCGCCCTCGGCGACGGCGGAGGAGAAGGCGGCCGCCAAGGACCGCTACCTGTCGGAGTTCGCCGCCGAGCGCAGCAAGCGCGACCGCCAGGCCCAGGCGTGGGAGCTGCTGCTGACCCGCGGCTACGACGAGCCGCCGACGTGGGCGCGGCTGTTCGACGACCTGGCCCCCGACGCGGTCGCGCAGCTGGGCGAGCTGTACGACGTCCTGCCCGAGGGGGCGCAGGAGGAGTACGCACGCCGCTTCGGCGTCCCCAGCACGGTCTGAACCGGCCCGTGCCGGGCGCCCGCCTCCGGGGTAGGAGCCGCCCGTGACCTCCACCGTCCCCGGCCGCCTGGTGGCCGGCCGCTACCGCCTCCTGGAGCGGATCGGCGGCGGCGGCATGGGCGCCGTGTGGCTGGGGCGCGACGAGCTCCTCGACCGCCGGGTGGCCGTCAAGCAGGTGCTCCTGCCGGTCGGCGCCGACCCGGAGACGACCGACCACCACCTCCAGCGGGCGCTGCGCGAGGGCCGGATCGCCGCGCGGCTCACCCACCCGCACGCCATCTCGGTCTACGACGTGGCGCTGGAGCAGGGCGTCCCGTGGCTGGTCATGGAGTACCTGCCCTCCCGCAGCCTGGCCGTGGTGCTGGCCGAGGACGGGCCGCTGCGCACCGACCAGGTGGCGCAGGTCGGCGCCCAGCTGGCCGACGCGCTGGCCGCCGTCCACGCGGCCGGGATCGTGCACCGCGACGTCAAGCCGGCCAACGTGCTCATCGGCCGCGGTGACCGGGTCGAGGGCCTGGTCAAGATCACCGACTTCGGCATCTCGCACGCCGCCGGCGACGTCACGCTCACCCAGACCGGGCAGATCACCGGGACGCCGGCCTTCCTCGCCCCGGAGGTCGCGCAGGGCAGCGGGATGACGCCGGCCAGCGACGTCTTCTCCCTGGGCGCCACCCTCTACACCTGCGTGGAGGGGCAGCCCCCGTTCGGCATGGACGACAACGCGCTGCGCCTGCTGCACCGGGTCGCCGGAGGGGAGATCCGCCCGCCCGCCCGCGCCGGGTCCCTGGAGCGGCCGCTGCTGCGGATGCTCGCCCGCGACCCCGCGGACCGGCCGGGGATGACCGAGGTCCGCGACGTGCTCGCGAAGCTGGCCGCCGGCCGCGACGGCGACACGACGACGGTCCTCCTGGCCCGCACCGACCTGCGGTCCTCCCGTGACCGGGACCGGACCGCCGCGGTGCCGGCCCCGGTGCCCCCGACCGACCCGGCGGCCCGCGCGGACCCGCCGACCGCCGTCCAGCCCGCGGCCGTCCCCGCCGGCCCGCCGGCCCCCGAGCCGGCGCCCGCCGCCCGCCCCGAGCCGGAGCCCGTCCGGACCGGGTCCCCCGTCGGCCCCCGCCGCGCGCGCCGCCGTCCGCTGCTGATCGCCGCGCTGGTCCTGCTCGTCGTGCTGGCCTCGCTCGGCACCTGGCTGGCCGTGCGCGGCGACGGCGGGAGCCCGTCGGCCGACCCCGCACCGCAGAGCTCGGCGGACCCGACGTCGCCGGCGCCGGAGCCGACTCCCGAGCCCGCACCGGAGACCGGGTCCGCCGGGCAGCCGACGGAGGAGGCGGAGGAGCCCACTCCCGAGCCCACGGACGAGGGGACGCCGGCGGACGAGGCCGAGCCCGCGTCGGACGCGGAGACCGAGGTGCGGCAGACCCTGGAGCAGTACTACGAGTACCTGCCCGGCGACCCCGAGAGCGCGTACGCGATGACCGGGCCGAGCCTGCGGTCGCGGGCGAGCCTCGACTACTACCGCGACTTCTTCGGCCGCTGGGACGAGGTGTCGCTCGTCGACGTCCGGGACGTCGAGGAGCAGGACGACGGCCTCACCGCGACCAGCCGGGTCGAGTTCGTGCGCGGCGGCGAGCGCGTGGTGGAGACGCACGCGGTGACGTTCGTCCGCGGCGACGACGGGGAGCTGCTGGTCGACCTCGACGTCGTGGCCTGACCCCGGGGACGACGACGGCGGCGCCCCGTCGCGGGGCGCCGCCGTCGATTCCTGCTGGCGGTGGCGGTGGGATTTGAACCCACGGAGGCTTGCACCTCACACGCTTTCGAGGCGTGCTCCTTCGGCCGCTCGGACACGCCACCGCCGAAGAGACTACAGGGCCCGCTTCCGGCGGAAGAACGCGCGTAGGAGTGTCGCGCTCTCCTCCGCCCGGACCCCGCCGGTGACCTGCGGCCGGTGGTTGAGCCGGCGGTCCCGGACCACGTCCCACAGCGACCCGGCGGCGCCGGCCTTGGGGTCGTCGGCGCCGTAGACGACGCGCGCCACCCGGGCCAGCACGCTCGCGCCGGCGCACATCGTGCAGGGCTCCAGCGTGACCACGAGCGTGGCGCCGGTCAGCCGCCAGCCGTCGCCGTGCACGGCGGCCGCGGCGCGCAGCGCGAGCACCTCGGCGTGCGCGGTCGGGTCGCCGCGCTTCTCGCGCTCGTTGGCCGCCTCGGCCAGCACCGCGCCGTCCGGCCCCAGGACGACGGCGCCGATCGGCGTGTCGCCCCACTCCTGCGCGGCGACGGCGAGCTGCAGCGCGCGGACCATCGCGGCGTCGACGACGTCGTCCGGCAGGACGCCGGGGGCCGTCACCGCCGGGCGCCGGCCAGCGGGAGGCCGACCAGCGAGGACAGCTCGGCCAGCGCGCTCGCGGGGTCGGCCACCTTGATCGTGTGCATGCCCAGCGCCCGGGCCGGCTTGAGGTTGATGCCCAGGTCGTCGAGGTAGGCGCAGTCGGAGAAGGCCAGGTCCCGGCCGGTGGCCTCGTTGAGCCGGGCCAGCGCCCGCCGGTAGATCTCCGGCTCGGGCTTGCGCACGCCCTCGACCGAGGACTCGACGACGGCGTCGAACAGGTCCAGCAGCTCGGCCAGCCGCCCGGTGCGCTCCATCGGCGCGACGTTGTTCGACAGCATCCCCAGCGGCAGGCCCGCGGCCCGCAGCGTCCGCACCGCCTCCACCATCTCCGGGCGGATCTCCCCGGACAGCGCGGCCAGCACGCGGCGGGCGTCCACCCGGTGCCCGGCGGCCAGCGCCTCGGCCTCGAAGGTGTCGACGAACCCCTCGACGTCGAGCTCGTTGCGCTCGTACCGGGCCCAGGCGTTGGTGTCGGGATCGGTGCTGTTGAGCCGTCGGATCAGCCCCTCGGGCAGGCCGGCCTCGGCCTCGTAGGCGGCGAAGGCGAGCATCGGGCTCTCGGTGATGACCCCGCCCAGGTCGAACACGACGGCGGTCGCGGTCGCGGTCACGCCCGCACCGCCGCGGCCAGCTCGTCGGCGAAGCCCAGCCGGGCGGCGATCCGCGCGACCATCTCGTCGGCCCACAGGTCGTCGGCGGTCACGATCGGCCGCAGCTCGTCGGCGGGCAGTCCGTCGTCGGCGAACACGTCCAGGTCCCCTCCCGGCCATCCGGTCTCGTCGTCGTCGAAGGCGCCGTCCTCGTCGACGGCGATGCCGTAGCGCTCGACCACCTCGGCGCCGAGCACCCACTCCTGCATAGTCGCGTCCGAGATCAGCGCCCGGACCATGCCCCCCGGCCCGTGCCGCAGCACGACGAAGTACAGCCGCGAGTCGACGACGACCACGAACGGCCCCGGCCACTCCTCGGCACCGGGGTCGCCCAGCGCCCGCTCGAGGACCGGCAGCTCGTCGGAGGCGTCGGCGGCCAGCAGCTCCACCCGCCAGCGCCCACCGCGGCGGGCGACCCGCACCGCCCAGCTGGGCGGGGCGGCCGTCTCCCGGGCGCTCACCGGACCCGCAGCATGGTCAGGCCGTCGGCCAGCGGCAGCAGCACGGTCTCGAAGCGGGGGTCGGTGGCCAGCGCGGCGTTGAGGTCGGCGAGCACGCGGTCCTCGTCGCTCTCGGGCGCCAGCACGCGGCCGCTGCGCAGGGTGTTGTCCAGCAGCACGAGGCCGCCGGGCCGCATCCGCGGGTGCAGCTCCTCGACGTAGGCGGGGTAGCCGCCCTTGTCGGCGTCGACGAAGGCGAGGTCGAACGCGGGCTCGGCGGGCACCGCGCGCAGCAGGTCCAGCGCCTCCCCCAGCCGCAGCTCCACCCGGGCGGCGACGCCGGCCCGCTCCCAGTACCGGCGGGCGACCGCCGTCCACTCCTCGCTGCGGTCCAGGCACAGCAGCGAGCCGCCCTCGGCCAGGCCGCGGGCGATGCACAGGGCGGAGAACCCGGTGAAGGTGCCGATCTCGACGGCCCTGCGGACGCCGAGCGCGGCGGTGAGCAGCTGCATGAGCACGCCCTGCTCGACGGCGATCTGGAAGGTGGCCGGGGCCTCGCCCCGGTCGGCCAGCGCCGCGGTCTCGGCGACCAGCGCGGCGGCCACCTCGTCCAGCGGTTCGGAGCTGGCCCGCACGTAGTCCGACACCTCCTGCGTGAGGAGGAACGACCGCGGGGTCATGCCGGAGGCCGGGAGCGCGGGGAGTGCGGCATAGCCTCTGATCATGGCCGATCCCGCACCCTCCGACGGAGCCGAGGTCGACGCCGCACTGTTCGCCCGGCTGGCCGCCGACCCGCTCGCGGAGCTGCTCGGCATCGAGCTCGAGCAGGTGCGGCCGGGGTACGCGCGGGCGGCCATGACCGTCGGCCCGCGGCTGCTCAACGCCGTCGGCACCGCGCACGGCGGCGCGACGATGGCGCTGCTCGACGTCGTCCACGCGGCGGTGAGCAACAGCCACGGCACGGTGGCCGTCGCGCAGGACGTGCACACCGAGTTCCTGGTCGCGGGCCGGCCCGGGGAGCGTCTGGTGGCCGAGGGCAGCGAGCTGCACCGCGGGAGCCGCACCGCCGTCTACCGGATCGACGCCCGCGGCGAGGACGGCCGGCTGGTCGCCACCGCGCTGGCCCGCGTCTTCCGCACCGACCGGCCCTGGGGCTCGCCGGCATGAGCCTCCCCGTCCCGACGATGCCGGCGCCGCCGGTCGGGGTGGTCGGCCTGGGCCAGCTGGGCGGGTCCCTGGCGGCCGCGCTGGTCGCCGCCGGCCGCGAGGTGTCCGGGTGGGACGTCGACCCGGCCGCGCGCGAGGCGGCCGCGGCGCGCGGTGTGCGGGTCACCCGCGAGCTCGGCGGCGTCGTCGTCCTCGCCGTCCCCCTCCCGGCGATGGCCACGGCGCTCGACGGTCTCGACGTCGACCCCGCCGCCACCGTCACCGACCTCGGCTCGGTGAAGGTCCCGGTCCTCGCCTCGGTGGGGGCGGCGCTCGGCGGCCGGTTCGTCGGCGGGCACCCGATGGCCGGGACCGAGCGGTCCGGGCACGGCGCCACCGACCCCGGCCTGTTCCGCGGCGCGCGCTGGGCGCTGTGCCTGGAGCCGGGGACCGACCTGCGGCGCTGGCTGCGCGCCGCCGAGGTCGCGCTCGACGCCGGCGCCGAGGTGGTGCCGGTGACCGCCGCCGAGCACGACGACGCCGTCGCCGCGGTCAGCCACGTGCCGCACCTGCTCGCCGCCGCGCTCGCCGCGGCGGCCGGGGAGGCCGGCCCGCTGGCGCTCGCGCTGGCGGCCGGCAGCTTCCGCGACGGCACCCGGGTGATCGGCAGCGACCCGGCGTTCGTCACCGCGATCGTCGAGGGCAACGCCGGGCCGACGGCGGCCGCGCTGGCGCGGGTGCGCGCGCAGCTGGACCGCCCCTGGCCGGAGCTGGTCGCCGCCGGGCACGCGGTGCGCGGCGCGGCCCCCGGGCGCCGGGCGGTCCGGGTCCCGCTGGACCGGCCGGCGCTGCTGGCCCTGGGCCGGGCCGGCGGCGCGGTGACGCGGCGGCTGGCCGCGTTCGTCGAGGGCTGGGTCCCCGGGGGCTGACCGGTCGTCCCGGCGGGATCTGGGGCAGAGTGGCGGGCATGGACGAGAAGGACCTGCTGAGCCGCATCCACGCCCTCGTCGACGAGGAGCACCAGCTGCGGGACAACGCAGAGCACACCGCGGAGTCCCGGGCGCGGATGAACGACCTGGAGGCCCAGCTCGACCAGTGCTGGGACCTGCTGCGCCAGCGCCGCGCGAAGCGGCAGTACGACGAGGACCCCGACACCGCCCAGGTCCGCCCGAAGTCCGAGGTCGAGGGCTACCTCCAGTAGCGGACGGCGCCCCGCCGCCGGGTCCGGGCGGTCCGTCGTCAGGCGGAGTCGCAGACCGGCCTGCGGTGCCCGGCGTCGTGGTGGCCGGTCCCCAGCAGGGCCAGCTGCCACAGCAGCCGGGCCCGCGGGTCGGTGAGCTTGCGGCCGGTCACCGACTCGATCCGCCGCAGCCGGTGCATGACCGTGTTGCGGTGGCAGTACAGGAGGTCGGCCGCGCGCGTCGGTGAGCCGTCGGCGTCGAGGAAGGCCGACAGCGTCTCCAGCAGCACCTCGCGCTCGTCCCCGGGCAGCTCGAGCAGCCGGCCGAGGGTCTGGCCGACCAGCCGCGCGGCGATCTCCGGCGAGTTGCTCAGCAGCGCCTCGGGCAGCCGGTCGTCGATGGTCACCACCCGGGCGACGTCCGCGGGCAGGGTGCGCGCGGCGGTCTCGGCCAGCCGGTAGGCGCCGGCCACCGCCGCCGCGCCCTCGACCACGGAGGACACCCCGACCGGGCCGGTGGCCGCGGCACCGAGCCAGGCCAGCAGCTCCGGCAGCCGGCGGGTCCCCATCGCCACCACGCCCACCGACGCCTGCGACCGGGTGGCCCACGCCGAGCGGATGCCGCGCTTGAGCAGCGTCGACGTCGCGTCCGGGAACCCCTCCCCCTCCTCGGGGGCCGGCGCGACGACGACCACCAGCCGGCCGGCCAGCGGCACCGCCAGCAGGTCGGCGGCGGTGCGGGCGTAGGCGGGGTCCCCACCGCGGCCGTCCAGCAGCCCGTCGAGCAGCCGCTGGCGCTCGGCGGCGTCGAGACCCGACCGGCGCCGCTCCTCGGCCCGGTAGCCCTCCGCGGCGGCGCTGCAGCCGCGGTCGTTGGTGCGCCACAGCGAGCCCGCGACCTCGAGCAGCAGCCCGTCGTCGTGCCGGTCGCCCTGGCGCGACAGCGCGACCAGCGCCTCCCAGGTGATCTGGCCGCCGAGCCGGTAGGCGCGCAGCACGGCCTCCAGCGGGATGCCCTGCGCGGCCCGCAGCCGGCCGACGGCCCGGGCCCCCTCGGCGTGGCTCTGGTGGTAGGCGGCGGGGACGTCGGGCAGCAGGCCGCGGACGCCGACCTCGAGGTTGCGCCGCAGCGTCGCGCGCATCTGCTGGTCGCCCCCGGTCAGGGCCTCCCGGTAGGCGGGCTCGGTCTCGACCAGCACCTCCACCAAGCGGTCGGTCATCTCGTCGAGCCGGTCCAGCAGGGCCGGGACCAGTTCGGCGAGGCGCTCCTCCACACCCCAGGGGGCAGTCCGCACGCGCTCACCTCCTGTGTTCATCGCACAGAGCACAACACGTGCCCCCCATCACTGTGCGGTGCGCCCATTGTGACGGTCCTCACCGGCCAGCAGAGTCAAACGGACGTAGCCGTGACCCAATCGTCGCCCCCCGGGCGGCGGTCGGCAGCGCGGCGACCTCCCGACGCAGAGGAGACGTGGGCACCTTGGCGCAGCCGCCGGACACCACAGGCAGCAGCACCCGGCACCAGGACCGATCGCCCACCGCCCGGCTCGAGATGACCGGGATCAGCGTCGCCTTCGGCGGCGTGAAGGCCCTCACCGACGTGTCGCTGACCGTCGAGCCGGGTCAGGTGCACGGCCTCATCGGCCCCAACGGCGCCGGCAAGACGACGATGTTCAACGTGGCCTGCGGGTTGGTCCGCCCCACCGAGGGCCGGATCGTGTGGCGAGGCGAGGAGCTGCGGCGGCTGCGGCCGAACCAGCTCGCGAAGCTCGGCATCGCCCGCACCCTGCAGGGCGTGGGCCTGTTCCCCGGCCTGACGGTGCTCGAGAACGTGATGGTCGGGGCGCACAAGCACGCCCGCGCCGGCTTCTTCTCCGCGCTCCTCGCGATCCCGACGTCCGACAAGGACGACGCCCGCCTGCGCGAGCGGGCCACGGCCGCCCTCACCGAGCTGGAGGCCGAGGGCTACGCCGCGCGCTACCCCGGCAGCCTCCCGTACCCGGTGCAGAAGCGGGTGGCGCTGGCCCGCGCGCTGGTCTCCGAGCCCGAGCTGCTGCTGCTCGACGAGCCGGCCTCCGGCCTCAGCGAGGACGAGATGCACGAGCTCGGCGAGCTCATCCAGCACCTCAGCGGCCGGATGAGCGTCTTGCTGGTCGAGCACCACATGGACCTGGTCATGCGGGTGTGCGACCACATCACGGTGCTCGACTCCGGCAAGGAGATCGCCGACGGCACCCCCGAGCAGGTCCAGAACGACCCGGCGGTCACCGAGGCCTACCTCGGCGACGCCGTCGACGACACCACCGACGCCAGCGAGCTGGCCGCGACCGACGGGGGGACGACCCGTGGCTGAGGCGCACGGCAGCACCGCGGCGGGCGCCGCCGGGAGCACCGCCGGCACCGGCCTGACCAAGGGCGCCACGGGCACCGCCGGCGGCACGGCGACGGCCACCGCCCTCCTCGAGGTCGAGGGCCTGTCGGCCTCCTACGGCCCGGTCAGGGCGCTCGACGGCGTGACCCTCCGCGCCGAGCAGGGCCGGATCACCGCGGTGCTCGGGGCCAACGGCGCGGGCAAGACGACGCTGCTGCGCACGATCAGCGGCCTGGTGCGGCCCACCGCCGGCCGGGTGGTGCTCGGCGGCGAGGACGTCACCCGCGCCCCCGTCGAGGCCATGGTCACCAAGGGGATGTCGCACGTCCCCGAGGGCCGCGGCGTCATCGCCGAGCTGACCGTCGAGGAGAACCTGCGGGTCGGCTCGTTGTTCCGCGGCAAGGTCGGGCAGGACGAGTTCGACCGCGTCTACGACCTCTTCCCGCGGATCAGGGAGCGGCGCAACCAGACGGCGCACACGCTGTCCGGCGGTGAGCGGCAGATGCTCGTCATCGGCCGCGCACTGCTGGCCCGGCCGAAGGTCCTGCTGCTCGACGAGCCGTCCCTGGGCCTGGCCCCGCGGATCGTGGCGCAGATCTTCGGCCTGGTCCGCCACCTGGTCGACACCGAGGGCCTGTCGGTGCTGCTGGTCGAGCAGAACGCGCGCAGCGCGCTGTCGGTGGCCGACACCGGCGTCGTGCTGAACCTGGGCCGGGTCGTGGTCACCGACGACGCCGCCCGGCTCGCCGGCGACGAGGACCTCCGGCACGCCTACCTCGGCTTCTAGACCCCCGCTCCCCGCAGCACCAGGAAGGCAGCCCCCAGTGCGAGAGTTCGTCAACCTCACCCTCGGCGGGGTGATCAACGGAGCGGTCTACGCGGCGTTCGCCCTGGCCCTCGTGCTCATCTGGCGGTCCACCCGGATCGTCAACTTCGCGCAGGGCGCGATGGCCGCGCTCACCACCTTCATCGCCCTCGCCCTCATCGAGAACGGCCAGTCCTACTGGGTCGGTCTCGTCGTGGCCCTGCTCGCCGGCCTGGTCATCGGCGCGGTCGTCGAGCGGGTCGTCATCCGCCCGGTCGAGGGCGGGCCGGAGCTGAACGCGGTCATCGTCACCCTCGGCCTGTTCATCGCGTTCCAGGCGCTGATCTCGGTCCTGTTCGGCGTCAACCAGCGGGCCTTCGTCCCGCCGTTCTCGAACATCGGCTTCACCGTCGGTGACTCGAACCTGGCGCTGAGCCCCAACACCGTGTTCACCCTCCTCGCGGTGCTGGTGGTCATGGCCGGTCTGACCGCCCTGTTCCGGTTCACCCGCGTCGGCCTGGCCATGCGCGCCTCGGCGTTCGGCCAGGAGGTCGCCCGGCTGCTCGGCGTGCGGGTCGGCCGGATGCTCACCCTGGGCTGGGCGCTGGCCGCCGTCGTCGGCTCGCTGGCCGGGATGCTCATCGCCGCCGAGACCGCCTTCGTCACCCCGACGTTCATGGACTCGCTGATCGTGTTCGGCTTCGTCGCCGCGGTGCTCGGCGGGCTCGACTCGCCGGTCGGCGCCGTCGTCGGCGGGCTGCTGCTCGGCCTGCTGCTGAGCTACGTCCGCGGGTACGTCGCCGACGAGCTGGTCGGCCTGGCCGCCCTGGTCGTCCTCGTGATCGTCCTGCTCGTCCGGCCCGGCGGCCTCTTCTCGACCACCCAGACCCGGAGGGCGTGAGCCGCATGAGCGACCTGCAGACCCCCGCATCCCCCGCACAGCCCGGCGCCGCGTCCTCCGACGCGCCGTCGCTGGCGACGGCCGCGGCCGACGCGAGCTCGGCCCAGGCCACCGGTGGCCGCACGTTCCTGCCGCGCAACACGCTGCTGCGGCACCTGGTCGTGCTCGTCATCGGCGCCGTCCTCGCGGTGATCCTGCTCGAGTCCACCGACCTCGGCTTCAACGCCCAGATCGGCTACGTGGCCTACTACGCCATCGCGGCCGGCGGGCTGACCGTGCTGACCGGCCTCAACGGGCAGATCTCCCTCGGGCACGGCGCGCTCATGGCCGTCGGCGGCTACACCACCGCGCTGCTGCTCGACGCCGAGGAGCCGCTGCCGCTGGCCGTGGTCTTCCTGATCGCGGTGGCCCTCACCTCGCTCGTCGGCGCGATCGTCGGGGTGGCCGCGGCCCGCCTGCACGGCCCCTACCTGGCCGGCGCGACGCTCGCGCTCGCCGTCGGCCTGCCCGGCCTGGCGCTGTACTTCTCCGACACCCTGGGTGGTGAGCAGGGCCTGACGGTCTCCACCCCGGACCGGCCGGACTGGTTCGTCGAGACGATCCGCACCCTGTCGGGCAACTCGGCCTCGGGCGTCAAGTGGATCGCCTACATCGCCGTCGCCTGCCTGCTCCTCACCTACTTCCTGCTGGCCAACCTCATGCGCAGCCGGGTCGGCCGCACCTGGCGCGCGGTGCGCGACCAGGAGGTCGCCGCCGAGCTGGCCGGCATCGACCTGGGCGCCTGGCGGGTGACGGCGTTCGTCGTCAGCGCCGCGGCCGCGGGCCTGGCCGGCGCGGTGCTCGCCCTCGTCGTCCGGCTCACCGCGCCCACGGCGTTCACCATCGTCCTGTCGCTGTCCCTGCTGACCGCGATCGTCATCGGCGGGCTGGGCAGCCTCTTCGGCGCGCTGATCGGCTCGGCGCTGCTGGTCTTCCTGCCGCGGTACCTGCGGGACCTCGGGGAGTCCTTCGACATGGACGCCGCCCAGGCCGCCGAGATCTCCTACGTCGTCTACGGCGTGATCCTCGTGCTGGTCATGCTCTTCGCCCCCGCCGGCCTGGTCGGGTCCGTCCGGCTGGCCTGGATGAAGCAGCGCGCGCGGCGCGGCGCCGCCCGCGCCAGGGGGTGAGGAGCCGGGACCCGACGGCTGTCCCCCACCCCGGCCAGCGGCCGCACCTCCGCTTCCCCACCCCCCCACCAGACCCCCGGGCGACGGCGCCCGGGTCCCTCCAGAGGAGAACCCTTGACACGATCCTCACGACGCCTCGTCAGCTTCGTGGCCGCGGCGACCGTCGCCACCACCCTGGCCGCCTGCGGCGGCGGGGACTCCGGTGGCGGCGGCGGTGGCGGCAGCGAGGAGAACGAGGCCTCGGACGTCGGCATCACCGAGGACACGATCAAGCTGGGTGCGCACTACCCGCTGACCGGTGTCGCGGCGCCCGGCTACAGCGAGATCCCGACCGGTGTGCAGGCGTACTTCGACTACGTCAACGCCAACGGCGGCGTCAACGGCCGGCAGATCGAGTTCGTCTACCGGGACGACGCCTACAACCCGACCAACACCAGCCAGGTCGTGAACCAGCTCGTCCTCGAGGACGAGGTCTTCGCGCTCATGTCGGGCCTGGGCACGCCGACCCACAACGCGGTCACCGACTTCCTCAACAGCGAGGGCGTGCCCGACCTGTTCGTCTCGTCGGGCTCGCGGCTGTGGGACGACGTCGAGGAGAAGCCGTACACCTTCGGCTGGCAGCCCGACTACGAGATCGAGGCCAAGATCATCGGCCAGTACGTGGCCGAGAACTACCCCGACGCCAAGGTCGGCCTGTTCCTGCAGGCCGACGACCTCGGCGAGGACGGCGCCGCCGGTGCCCGCCGGTACCTCGAGGACCAGATCGTCGCCGAGGAGACCTACGTCCCCGGGAACACCGACGTCCGGCCGCAGATCTCGGCCCTGCAGGCCGCCGGTGCGGACTTCGTCATCGGCTTCAACGTGCCCAGCTACACCGCGCTGTCGCAGCTGACCGCGCTGCAGCTCGGCTACCGGCCGCAGTGGTTCTACTCGAACATCGGCTCGGACCCGCAGCTGGTCGGCTCGCTGCTGGCCCGCTTCTCCGAGGGCCAGGTCAGTGACGCCAGCCTGCTCGACGGCGTCCTGACCACCGAGTACATCCCGACGGTCGACCAGCCGGACAACCCCTGGATCCAGCTGTTCCAGCGGGTCTGGGACGAGTCGGGCCAGGAGGGCGAGCTCTCCAACTACCGGATCTACGGCATGTCGCAGGCCTACACGATGGTGCAGGCCCTGCAGTCGGCCGGCCAGAACCCGACGCGTGACGACCTGGTCGCCGCCGTCGAGCAGGCCGGCTCCGAGTGGGAGGGCCCGGGCTTCTCGCCCTTCCGCTACTCGGAGGACAGCCACGCCGGCTACAGCGGCATGTCGGTCAGCCGGATCGTCGGCCAGGGCTCGGAGGACCTGACCCCCGTGCTCGTCACCAACAACGGCGACGCCGACATCGAGGAGTACGACGGCGAGGCCGCCACCCCGCCGGAGAACGGCATCCCGGACGAGGAGCCGGTCAACTAGTCGGAGGCTCGTCCTCCGCTCGCACGGCAGCGGGCCGTCGATCCCCTCCCGGGGGTCGGCGGCCCGTTCGCCGTCCCGGGGGACCCGCGCACGAACACTCAGCTCCCGAAGTGTCGGCTGTTGATCTCCGGGTAGGGCCTCCCGCAGGCCCCCGCGCGGGGTACGACGGCGAGACGAGGAGCACGGCATGGTGCACGCGGCGCGGACGATCCGGCGGGCGGTGGTGACCGGCGGCGCCGGGTTCCTCGGCTCCCACCTGTGCGAGCACCTGCTCGACCGCGGCGTCGAGGTCGTGTGCCTCGACAACTTCCTCACCGGTTCGCCCGAGAACGTCGTCCACCTCGTCGACCACCCGGGCTTCCGCCTGGTGCGCTGCGACGTCACCGACTTCGTGCACGTCCCCGGCCCCGTGGACCTCGTGCTCCACTTCGCCTCGCCGGCGAGCCCCCTCGACTACCTGAGGATGCCGATCGAGACGCTCAAGGTCGGCAGCCTGGGCACCCTGCACACCCTGGGCCTGGCCCACGAGAAGGGCGCCCGCTACGTGTTGGCCTCCACCTCGGAGGTCTACGGCGACCCGCTGGTGCACCCCCAGCCCGAGGAGTACTGGGGCAACGTCAACCCGGTGGGCCCGCGCGGCGTCTACGACGAGGCCAAGCGGTTCAGCGAGGCGATGACCACCGCGTACCGCACGTCCAAGGGCACCGACACCGCCATCGTGCGGATCTTCAACACCTACGGGCCGCGCATGCGTCCCGACGACGGCCGCGCCATCCCCGCCTTCGTCGGCCAGGCGCTGGCCGGGCGGCCGCTGACCGTGGCCGGCGACGGCTCGCAGACCCGCTCGATCTGCTACGTCGACGACACCGTCCGCGGGGTCCTCGCCCTCGCCTGCTCCGACCAGCCCGGCCCGGTGAACATCGGCAACCCCGACGAGCTGTCGATGCTGCGGCTGGCGCAGTGGATCATCGAGCTGACCGGGTCGTCGTCGGGGATCGAGCACATCGACCTGCCCGTCGACGACCCGAAGGTCCGCCGGCCCGACACCCGCCGCGCCGAGGAGCTGCTCGGCTGGCGGCCCACGGTCCCCTCCGAGGAGGGCCTGCGCCGCACGGTCGCCTGGTTCGCCGAGCAGCGGGAGGCCGCCGCGCTGCGCGTCGGCTGAGCCCGCCGGGTGTCCTGGGCCACTTCTCCGCACCACCCCTCCTCCGTGTCCTGATTCACGTTTACATTGGGACGGGCGGCTAGGGGGCACGCCGAGGAACCGGACACCGACGGAGAGCTACCGATGGGCCGCCACGCCGACACCAACTCCATGCGCCGTGTGCAGCGCCCGGCCCCGGTCGCGCTGGTCGTGGCCCTGGTCGTGGTCGCACTCGTCGCCGGCGGCGTGGTGTGGTGGCTGGCCGGCTCGGGCAGCAGCGACGGGTGCGAGACCACCCGCACCGTCCGCGTGACCGTCGCCCCCGAGCTCGGCGACGTCGCCCGGGACCTCCTCGCCGACCCCCAGGACCTCGGCGGCGGCGCCTGTGCGACCGCGGAGGTCACCGCCCAGGAGCCGCTGCAGACCGTCGGCGACCTCTCCGCCCTCGAGGGCTCCGCGCTGCCCCAGGTGTGGGTGCCCGACAGCTCGCTGTGGGCCGTGCGGGCCGGCGACGCGCCGCTCGACCCGTCCGGCTCCATGGCCACCTCGCCGGTCGTGCTGGGCACCAGCCGGGCCGCGGCCGACGCGCTCGGCTGGAGCGGGCAGGCGCCGCAGTGGAGCGAGGCCCTGTCCGGGGCCCGCCCGGTCGCCGTCCCGGACCTCGCCGCCAGCGCCGAGGGCGTCGCCGCGCTGGCCGCGGTCCGCGCGTCCCTGGGCGGCGGCGACGCGGCGGACAACGCCGTCGTCCAGGCGGTCCTGGCCGCCCGCCGCGGGCCGGCCGTCAGCCCCGCCGACGCGCTGGCCACGGCGCAGTCCGGCGACCCCGAGTCCCCGCTGGTGCCGGTGAGCGAGCAGGAGGTCATCAGCGTCAACCGCGGCGTCGAGGACCCCCGGCTGGTCGCGGTCTACCCGGCCGAGGGCTCGCCGGAGCTGGACTACCCGGTGCTGCGGGTCGGCTCCCCCGGGGACGACGACCGGGCCGCCGTGGACGCCGTCGTCCGGGCGCTGACGTCGGAGGCCGCGGGCACCGCCGTCCTCGCCGCCGGCTTCCGCGACGCGGACGGGACTGCGCCGACCGACCCGGGCCCCGGCGTGCAGGAGCAGGCGCCCGAGGTGCTGCCGGTCGACGCCGAGCAGGTGCAGGGCCTGCTGGCCGAGCTCGCCCGGCTCGCCGCCCCGTCGCGGCTGCTCACCGTCATCGACGTGTCCCAGTCGATGGAGGCCCCCGCCGGCGACGGCACCCGCGCCACGCTCGCCCGGGACGCCGCCAAGAGCGCGCTCACCCTCATCCCCGGCACCTCGTCGATCGGGCTGTGGGTCTTCGCCTACCAGCTGCAGGGCGAGCAGGACTGGGTGGAGCTCACCCCCATCCGCGCCCTCGAGGACGAGGTCGACGGCGGCACCCAGCGCGACGCGCTCGACGAGCAGCTCGACAGCCTCCCCGGCCGGCTCTCCCCCGGCGGCACCGGCCTGTTCGACACCGCGCTGGCCGCGGTCCGCGCCGCGCGTGAGCAGTACGACCCCAACGCGGTGAGCAGCGTCGTCCTCGTCACCGACGGCACCAACGAGGACTCGTCGGGCATCGCGCTGGACCAGCTGGTGCAGACGCTGCAGGACGAGGCCGACCCGCAGCGGCCGGTGAAGGTGATCGGCGTCGCGCTCGGCCCGGACGCCGACGTCGCGGCGCTCGAGCAGATCGCGCAGGCCACCGGCGGCGCCGCCTACTCCGCCGTCGACCCCAACGACCTGCAGGGCGTCCTCTTCGACGCGCTGCGCCAGCGCTAGGCGCCGCTAGAGGTCCAGGCGCTCCAGCGCCGCGGTCACCTCGTCGACGGTCACCTCGGCCAGGGCCGGGTCCAGCTCGGTGCCCCACGGGTCGCCGGTGCCGTCGCCGTGCCAGAGCACGACGTGCTGGGGGCGCGGCGGCGGGCCCCAGAGTGCCGGGGACACCGGGCCGAACAGCACCACCGACGGCCGGCGGTAGGCGGTGGCGAGGTGCGCGACGCCGGTGTCGCCGCTGACCACCACCCGCGCCGCGGCGACCGTGGCGGCGAGCTCCAGGGTGGAGGTGCGCCCGGCGAGCACCGCGTCGTCGGACAGTCCCGCCCCGCGCGCCACGGCGCAGGCCGGCTCCCGCTCGGCCGGCCCGCCGGTGACGCGGACGTCGTGCCCGGCGTCGGCCAGCCACCGCGCGACCGCGGCGAACCGCTCCGGCGGCCAGCGCCGGCCGGGGAACGCCGCCCCGGGGTGCACGAGCGCGGCGCCGGGCACCACCGGCGGCACGTCCGGGACGGCGAGGTCGAGCGCGTCGGGGTCGGCGGGCACGCCCAGGCCCTCGGACACCAGCCGGCACCAGCGCCGGACCTCGTGCTCGTCGGGATACCAGACCGGGCCCGGGTAGCCGGGGCTGGCGAAGGTGAGCAGCCGCCGCGGGTGCAGGTCGGCGACGACGACGTGCGAGGCCGGCCCCTTGCCGTGCAGGTCGACGGCGAGCTCCGGCGGCGGCCCGGACCAGTCCAGCGGCTCGAGCTCGCGGGCGGGCAGCACCTCGTCGACGGCGTCGACCAGCCCGGCCAGCGGCGCGAGCGCGGCCGTCGTCGCGAGGACCAGCCGGTGGTCCGGCACGGCCGCCCGCACGGCCCGGATCGCCGGGACGCCGGTGAGCAGGTCACCGAGCCCCAGCGGCCGCAGGACGACCGCCACCGGCCGCCCGTCGGAGGCGGCGGAGATGGCCATTCCCGCCGCTAGACGCGCGAGCGCTCGACCAGGGCGGTGGTCGAGTGGCCGTCCAGGTAGGGCAGGACGACCGCCTGGCCGCCCCACTGCCGCAGCACCGCGGCCTCGGGCAGGTCGGCGCCGGCGTAGTCGCCGCCCTTGGCCCAGACGTCGGGCCGCAGCCGGTCGAGCACCTCGGCGGGGGTGTCCTCGTCGAACACCACGACGGCGTCGACGAACTCCAGCGCCTCGAGCACCCGCGCGCGGTCGGCCGCGGTCACCAGCGGCCGCGACGGGCCCTTGAGCCGGCGCACCGAGTCGTCGGAGTTGATGCACACGACCAGGCAGTCCCCGAGCCCGCGGGCGGCGCGCAGCGTGGCCACGTGCCCGGCGTGCAGCAGGTCGAAGCAGCCGCCGGTGGCCACCACCGTGCCGCCGGTGGCGCGCACCCGGGCGAGCAGGGCGGACACGCCGTCCTCGGCGGCCACGTTCGGCTGCGGCACCGCGGTGGTGTCCCACGCCCCGTTCCAGTTGCTGGCGCCGCCCGCGGCGACGAACCGGCCGGCGAAGGCGACCGCCGCGGCCACCGCCTCGCCGGTCACCGCGCCGTCGGCGAGGGCCAGCGTCGCCGCGGCGGCGAAGGAGTCGCCGGCGCCGCACGGGTCGCCGCCGGTCACCGGCACGGCGGGCACGACCATCGGCGCGCCCTCGCCGTAGGACAGCAGCGCGCCGCGGGCGCCGAGGGTCACCACGACCGCGCCCACGCCCCAGTGCCGGATCAGTGCCTCGGCCCGCGCCCCGACGGCGGCCAGGCCGTCGCCGTCGGCGGGCACGCCCGCGACCGCGGCCACGCGGGCGGCCTCGGAGCCGTTGGGCGTCACCAGCCGGACCGACGGCACCGGGTCGGCACCCCGCGGGTGCGGGTCCCACACGACCGGCCCGCCGGCCTCGGCCAGCAGCGCCCGGACGGCGGGGTCGGCGGTGGTGCCGCGCCCGTAGTCGGCGACCAGCACCGCGGCGGCGTCGCGGACGGCCGCGCGCGCCTCCTCGGGCAGCTCGCCGAGGGTGACGGCGGCCGCGCCGCTGTCCAGCCGGACCACCGAGTGGTCGCCGACGCGCACCCGCCGCTTGACCGCGGTGCCGCCGGTGGCCGGGACGGCGACCAGCCGCACCCGCCCGGCCAGCAGCGCCCGCAGCCGGGCCGCGCCGTCGTCGTCGGCGAGCGGGGCGACCAGCACGACCTCGCGGTCGGTGGCCTGCGCGGCGATCACCGCGGCCAGCGCCGCGCCGCCGGGGCGCTCGCGGGTCTCCAGGTCCTCGACCACCGGCACCGGCGCGTCGGGCGTCAGCCGCGACGCGGTGCCGACCAGGTCGACGTCGAGCAGCGCGTCACCGACGACGACCAGCGGCCTCACTTCGCGATCCCGAGGCGGGTCTGCGGCACCCGGGCGGGCTCGGCCAGCACCGCGGCGTCGAAGGCGGCGCACAGCAGGTGCAGCGCGACCAGGTGGCACTCCTGCACGGTCGCCGTCCACGGGGAGTCGATGCAGACCGCCTCGTCGGAGGCCGCGGCCAGCGGGTTCGGGGCGGGACCGGTGATCGACAGGACGGTGATGCCGCACTCGTGCGCCCGGCGGGCGGCGGCGACGGCGTTGGGGCTGCGGCCGGAGGTGGACAGCAGCACCAGGACGTCACCGGCTCGCCCGTGCGCCTCGACCTGGCGGGCGAACAGCTCGTCGGCCGGGTAGTCGTTGGCGATCGCGGTGAGCGAGGAGGTCTCCGCGGTCAGGCAGATCGCCGAGAACGGCGGCCGGTCGGCGCGGTAGCGGCCCACGAGCTCGGCGGTGAGGTGCTGCGCCTGCGCGGCGCTGCCCCCGTTGCCGGCCGCCAGCAGCCGCCCGCGGGACTCCCCGCACAGCACGTCGGCCAGCAGCCGGCCCCAGCGGTCGAGGGTGTCGACCGCGGCGTCGAGGCTGCGCACGGCCGCGTGCAGGGACGCGACGTGGTCGCGGCCGGTGAGGTGCGTGCACGAGTCGGGCGGGACGACCCCGCCGGCCGTGCTCTCGTGGGCATGGTGGGGAGCGACACTCACGGGGCGACCTCCAGGGGCGCTCATCGGACGGCCTCGACGGGACGCCGGGTGGACAGGACCTGCCGGTAGACGGCCTCGGTGTCGGCGGCCACGCGGGCCCACCGGTAGCGGGCGCGGGCGCGCCGCACCCCGGCCGCCCCGTAGGCGGCGCGGCGGGCGTCGTCGGCCAGCAGCGCGGCGAGGACCTCGCCGAGCCGGGCCGGGTCGCGGGGTGGCACGAGGTCGCCGGTGACGCCGTCGGCGACGGAGTCCTGCAGCCCGCCGACGGCGGTGGCGACCACCGGGCGGCCGCAGGCCATCGCCTCCAGCGGGGTGATGCCGAACGGCTCGTACCAGGGCACGGCCAGGACGACGTCGGCCGAGCGCACCCACGCGGGCACGTCGGCGCGGGCGACCGACCCGGCGAAGCACACCCGGTCGGCGACGCCGACCTCGGCGGCGACGGCGCGCAGCCGGCGGACCTCGGGGTCGGCGTCGACCGCGCCGGCCGGCGGGCCGCCGACGACGACGAGCTCGGCGTCCGGGACGGCGGCCAGCGCGCGGACGGCGTCCTCCTGGCCCTTGCGCTCCACCAGCCGGCCGAGCACGAGCAGCCGCGGCCGGCCCGAGCGCGGCGCCACGGGCCCGCGCGGGGTGAACACGGTGGTGTCGACGCCGCACGGGACGATGGACACGCGGTCGCGCGACAGGCCCAGCCGGCGCAGCTCGAACACCTCGTCGCTGCAGGTGGCCACCACGTGGTCGACGGCCGCACACAAGTCCCGCTCGAGCTCGATGCGCCCGGCCGGGGAGGTGTCGGCGTCGCCCTGGTGGCGGCGCTTGACCGAGCCGAGGGCGTGGAAGGTCTGCAGCACCGGCACCGGCGTGAGCAGGCTGCCGGCGGCCTCGACGGCGGCCAGGCCGCTCATCCAGAAGTGGGCGTGGACGACGTCGGGCGGCCGCACCGCCCAGCGGGCGCGCAGCGCGACGGCCAGCGCCGGCATGTGCCCGAGCAGCTCGTCCTTGGGCAGCGCCTCCGCCGGTCCGGCGGTCAGGTGCGCGACGACGTAGCCGTCGGCGGTGGGCACCTCGTCGGGCAGGTCCGCGTCGTCGCGGCGGGTGTGCACGGTGACCTCGTGGCCGCGCGCGGCCAGACCCGCGGCCAGGGCGGCGACGTGCACGTTCTGCCCGCCGGCGTCCACGCCGCCGATGGCCGCCAGCGGCGAGGCGTGCTCGCTGACCAGGTCGACGCGCAGCGGTGCGCCAGGAGCCCGGTGCGTCCTCATCGGGTGACCTCCTCGAGCAGGGTGTCCCAGTCGGAGAGGAACCGGGGAAGCCCGTACCGCTCCAGCGCGGCGGCGCGCGCCGCCTTGCCGGCCAGCCGGGCGGCGTCCTCGTCGTGCAGGTAGGTGCGGACCGCGTCCCACAGCACCTCGGGCCGGGTGGACAGCACGCCGGCGCCCTGCGGCACCGCCTCGACCACCTCGGTGGCCGCGAGCGCGACCACCGGCATGCCCAGGTGCATCGCCTCGAGCAGGGAGAGCCCGAGGGAGGTCCAGCGGACGGGGTGCACGTAGACCCGGCGGCGGGCCAGCTCGGCGTGCATCGCGGCCTGCGGCGGGTCGTCGTGCAGCGCCACCCGGCCGGGGTCCAGCCCGTACCGCTCGTGCAGGCCGGACAGGCCCATCCCGAACACGTCGACCGGGGCGGCGGCGGCCAGCCCGGGCAGCAGGTCGGCGCCGACCGTGCGGCCGCGGCGCACCGGCTCGTTGGCGACGACGGCGGCGCGGGCCAGCTCGCCGGTCCAGCGCTCGCCGGGGTCGACGATGCCGTGCTCGACCACCGTCGTCGGGGCGCGGCCGTTGTCGTAGAAGAGCCGGTTGAAGTGGGTGACGTGCGCGATCGGGACGTCGTCGCGGTCGGCCATCGGGTGGCGGGTGTGGGGCACCGGCGCGGCGCCCTCCTCCAGTCCGGGGGCGTTGTGCTCGAGGAACACCGCCGGCAGGTCCCGGCCGGGCTCGCGGTCCAGCCACTCGCGGACCAGCTCCAGGTCCCGCACCCGCTGCAGCACGACGACGTCGACGTGCTCGTCGCGCAGCTGCTCCGGCGTCACCTCGCGGGCCGAGGCGGGCCAGTCCCACGTGCGCGCGCGGCCGAGCCCGTCGGGCCCCCGGTCGGGGGTCACCGGGACCAGGTACTCGTGCGGGCCCTGGACGAACGCCGTCGTCCAGGAGCCGTGCACGTGCCAGACCAGGACCCTCATGCGGCGATCACCTTCTCGGTGCTGACCTTCTGGACGGCGGCGACGACGTCGGCGGCGCTCACCGACGAGAGGCAGGGGTGGCCGGGCACCGGGCACACGCGGGCCCGGGTGTCGCGGCAGGGCGCGTCCTGGTCGCCGAGCAGCACGGTCGGGACGCCGTAGGGCGCCCACCGGACCGCCGGGACGACCGGGCTGAACAGCGAGACCACCGGGGTGCCGACGGCGGCGGCGAGGTGCGCGGGGCCGGTGTTGCCGACGACGACGGCCGCGGCGCCGTCGAGCAGCGCGGCCATCTCCGGCAGGGTCGTGGCCCCGCCGAGGTCGGTCCCGCGGGTGCCGGCGACGGCGGCGGTGAGCGCCCGCTCCCCCGGCCCGCCGGTGACCAGCACCCGGTGGCCGGCGTCGGCGAGCGCCTCGACGGCCTCGGCGCAGCGCTCGGCGGGCCAGGCGCGGGCGGGGACGGAGGCGCCGGGGTGCAGCACGACGTAGCCCGGATCGTGCGGCGCCGGCGGCAGGGGGCGGCGCACCGCGAGCCGGCCGTCGTCGCCGTCGAGCAGGTCGAAGCCGGCCGCGCGGGCCAGCGACAGCGCCCGCTCGGGCTCGGGCAGGTCGTCGTCGACCCGGTGCCGGACGTCGAGCAGGGAGCCCGGGTAGTCGACGCTGGTGGCCGAGATCCGGGGGACGCCGGCGGTGCGCAGCAGCAGCGCCAGCGGCAGCGGGGACTGGTGGAACGAGGTGCTGACGACCGCCTCGTCGGGGGCCAGGACGCGCACCCGGTCGGTGAGCGCGGCGAGGTCGGCGGGGTCGACCGGCGGCGGGTCGCCGAGGATCCACGGGCAGGCCCAGGTCCAGACCTCGTCGACGCCGGGCAGCAGCGCGGCCGCCTCGGCGCCGGCGGGACCGGCGAGGAACACGACGCGTTCCGCCGACGCGGCGACGGCGCGGACCAGCGGTCCCTGGAGGAGGACGTCGCCGGCGTTGTCGAGCCGGGCGACGAGGACGGTGCCCCGGCGCGGCCTCACCACCGGCCGGCCAGGACGTCGTCGACCGCCGCGGTCAACGTCGCGGCCACGTGCGGGGCGGCCTCGACCTCCTGCCGCCGGGTCACCGGGGTGGGCACGAGGATCCCGCGCGCGCCGGCGGCCGCGGCGGCCTCGACGTCGGCGCCGATGTCCCCGACGACGACGGTCCGCGCCGGGTCGACGTCCGCCTCGGCGCACGCCGCCTTGACCATCCCCGGCGCGGGCTTGCGGCAGTCGCAGCCGTCGTCGGGGCCGTGCGGGCAGACCTGCAGCGTGTCGAACGGCCCGAGCAGCTCGGCCAGCCGCGCCATGCAGGCGTCCACCTGGTCGCGGGTGACGATCCCGCGGGCCACGCCGGACTGGTTGCTCACCACGCCGACGCGGACCCCGCGGGCGCGCAGGGCGTCCAGGGCCTCGCGGGCGCCGTCGACCGGGCGGACCCAGTCGGGGTCGCCGTTGTAGGGGAAGTCGTGCACCAGCGTGCCGTCGCGGTCGAACAGCGCCAGGTCGGGCAGCCCGCGCCACGGGGTCACGCGACGGTGCCGCACCGCGCCGCGCAGGAAGTGCCAGGTGGCCAGCGGCGGGATGACCGCGCTGGTCAGCGCCATGGTGGCCACCTCGGCCCGGTCGCGCGGGCCGGGGGCGATGCGCGCCCAGGCGAACTCGGCGGTGCCGGCGGCCCAGGCCAGCGCCGCGGCCGCGGCGGCGCGGGGACGTCGGGCGGCGGCCAGGCCGAGCGCGGCGAGCCCGGCGGTGGTGACGGCGAGGTGCCGCGGCCGGCGGCCGACCGCGGCGTCGGCGCGCTGCCGCCAGGTCGGGCCGTGCAGGCGGCGCATGAGGACGTCGTCGGCGTTGCCGGCCTGCACCCGCACGCTCACCCACCGGTCGGTGGGCCGGACCGGGTGGGTGATCCAGCGCTGCCCGCGCACCAGCCGGGCGCCGGTGTCCATGACCCGCAGCGCGAGGTCGGAGTCCTCGCGGAAGGCGCGGGGGAAGCGCTCGTCGAACCCGCCGACCGCGGCCAGCGCGGCGCGGCGGTAGGCGAGGTCGGCGGTGATCCAGGAGCTGGTGGCCAGGCCCGCGGTGCCGCGCTCCCAGTCGGTGGGCCGGCGGTCCTCCGGCAGCGGCACCCGCACCCGGCCCTGGCTGCCCGCGACGTCGGCGGGGAGCCCGGCGAGGTCCTGTGCCAGCCGCTCGTACCAGTCGGGGTCGGGGACGACGTCGTCGTCGAGGAAGGCGATCCACTCCGTGCGGGCGGTGCGCCAGCCGAGGTTGCGCGCGCAGGCCGGCCCGCCGCCGCCGGTGCGGACGACGCGGACCGGGGGGAGACCCGGCCGGTCGACCCGCAGCGGGGACCCCGTGGGGCGGTCGTCGACGACGACCAGCTCGGCCGGGCGGGCGCCGGGCATGGCGGCCAGGGCGTCGAGCAGCACCTCGAGCGACGGCCGGCCGATGGTCGGCACGACGACGGTGCAGCTCACGGACATGATCGCGCCCTGCCCGGGCGGAACGCCCCGCAAACACTACGGGCTTGAAGTTCCTCCGGACGCCGTCGTCCCGGCCCCTGCAGGGGCCCTCCGTCAGCGGCGGATGCGGGTCGCCGCGGACACGCGGGCGAGCGCGTCGGTGACCACGGCGGCGTCGTCCCCCAGGAGGGTGAGCAGGTGCGCGACGAGCTCGTCGTGGGTGACCGCGGCGGCGCGGACGCGCTCGCGGCCGGCCTCGGTGAGCCGCGCGTGCAGCAGCCGCCGGTCCCCCGGCCGCCGCTCGCGCACGACGAGGCCCTGCTCCACCAGCCGGCCGACGGTGCTGGTGACCCCCGCGCGGGACAGCCCGAGGGCCTCGGCGACCTCGCCCATCGTGGCGCGCTCGCCGGGCGCCTCGGCGATCTGCCGCAGCGCCTCGAAGCCGGTGAGGGACAGGTCGTGCTCGCGGTGCAGCGCGGAGTCGACCCGGTGGGTGATCCGGTCGTGCACCTGGACGATCCGCAGCCACGTCTCCGCGGCGCGCGGCGCGGCTCCCGCGAGTGCCGCGGGGTCGGCCGGGATCCCGGTCGTCAGCACGTCGTCGGGGCGCATCGCCCCATCGTGGCCCAGGTCCGCGTCAGGCGCTCCCGGCCGGGTCCGCGGGGCGCCGCCGACCCGCGGCCAGCACCAGCCCCGTGGCGGTGGTGACCAGCGCCAGGCCGGCCGCCACGAGCGGCAGCGGCAGCGGGTCGGGGTCGACCGGTCCCTGCGCCGCGGCGACGCGCAGGTCCACCGCGGCGGTGCGCGCGCTGTCGGTCCCGACCACCTCGAGCGTCGTCGGCCCGGGGACGCCGCCGTCGGGGATGCGGACGACCACCTCGACCGTGCCGTCCGGCGCGGCCGCCGCGGTCCCGAGCACCGTGCCGTCGGGGCCGCTGACGGTGACCTGCTCCCCCGCGCCGAAGCCTGCGGCGCTCAGCACGACCTCGCTCCCGGCCGCGACCTGGTCGGCCGAGGCCGACACCGAGGCGCCGGCGTGCGGGCCGTCGGCGGGAGCGCCGGGCGCGGTCTCGGGGGCGGGCAGGCCCGGCACCGGCATCGGCACGGCCTCGCCCGCAGGCGCGCCGGGCTCCGGGACGGGGGTCGGCATCGGGGCCGGCGGGACGTCCGCGGACGGCGGCGCGGTGATCTTGGCGCAGTCCTCCTCGGCGGGGCGGGTGAAGGAGAACCCGTCGAGCTCGTCGGCGTACGCCGTCCCCGAGCCGTCGAGCGCCGCGTACTCCAGCCGGCTGTCGATCGTCTCGCCCCAGTCGACGTCCCCGGTCCGCAGCACCACGGTCTCGCCGGGGGCGAGCTCGGCGGCGTCCTCGCCGCCGGGGGTGCGCGTGGTGGCCAGCGTGACCGCGTACGCGACCGTCCCCGCCGTCACCTCGACGGCGACCCCGCCGGGGCGGCAGCTCGGCCCGTGGGTGACGCGGGCGTCGGGCCGGGTCGGGTCGTCGGCGGCCGACGCGGGGCCGGCGAGCGCCACCCCACACGCCAGGAGGCCGGACACGGCGAACAGGAGAGCGGGCCCCGTCGGCACGACGGGGCGGGGCGTGCGCCTGAGCACGGACCCGACCGGCACGTTTCCCCCTCGAGCGGTCGCGCACGCCGCGGCACCGGTGGGCCCGGCGGCGGCGCTCCCCCATGATGCGGTGCGTGAACGCCCGTTGACGACGGGTCGACGGCGCGTCGCGGGGAACGGCCCGGCGTGTCGGGACCGCGGGTGCCCCGAGGGGCGGGCGGGACCGGTGAGCCGGGTCACTACGGTGACCCCGTGGACTCAGCAGCCGGGACCGGTCGCCGCCGCCAGAACGAGGTCTACCGCGCCGGGGTGTACGGGCGCACGCCGCTGGTGCCCACCACCGCGCGGCCGCTGCAGCGCCGGGCCCGCCGGCGGCTGACCGCCCGCGCCTACGCCTACGTGGCCGGGGGCGCCGGGGCGGAGACCACCCAGCGGGCCAACCGCGCCGCGTTCGACCGGTGGGCCGTCGTCCCGCGGGTGCTGCGCGACGTGAGCGCCCGGGACACCTCCGTCGAGCTGTTCGGCCGGCGCCTGCCCGCCCCGCTGCTGCTCGGCCCGGTCGGCGCGCTGGAGCTGGTGCACCGGGAGGCCGACCTCGCCGTCGCCCGGGCCGCCGCGTCGCTGGGCGTGCCGTTCGTCTTCTCCAACCAGGCGTCGGTGCCGATGGAGACCTGCGCGCGGGCCATGGGCGACGCGCCGCGCTGGTTCCAGCTGTACTGGTCCACCTCCGACGAGCTCGTGGAGAGCCTCGTCGGGCGCGCCGAGGCGGCCGGCTGCGAGGCGCTGGTGGTCACCCTCGACACCACGATGCTCGGCTGGCGCCCGCGCGACCTGGACCTCGGCCACCTGCCGTTCGCGCTCGGCAAGGGCATCGCGCAGTACACCTCCGACCCGGTGTTCCGGCGGCTGGTGGAGCGGCGCGTCGCCGAGGCCGGGGACGCCGCGCCCGCCCAGGCCGGGCAGGCCGCCGGGCGGGACCGCCAGCCGCGCCCGACGCCGGCCGCGGTGCTGGCGATGGTCGGCATGGCCCGCGCCTGGCCCGGCCCGCTGCGGGAGAACCTGCGCTCGCCGCTGCCGCGGGCCGCCGTCGAGACCTTCCAGGCCATCTACTCGCGGCCCTCGATCACCTGGGCCGACCTCGCGTGGCTGCGCGCCCGCACCCGGCTGCCGATCCTGCTCAAGGGGATCCTGCACCCCGACGACGCCCGGCGGGCGCTGGACGAGGGCGTCGACGGCGTCGTGGTGAGCACCCACGGGGGGCGGCAGGTCGACCGCTCGATCTCCGCGCTGGACGCGCTGCCCGACGTCGTCGCGGCGGTCGGCGACCGCGCGCCGGTGCTGCTCGACAGCGGCATCCGCAGCGGCGCGGACGCGTTCGTCGCCGTCGCGCTGGGGGCGCGGGCGGTGCTGCTGGGCCGGCCCTACGCCTGGGGCCTGGGCCTGGCCGGGGAGGCCGGCGTGCGGCAGGTCGTCTCCGACGTGCTCGGCGAGTTCGACCTGACGCTGGGCCTCACCGGCCACACCTCGGTCGCCGAGCTGACCCCGGAGGTGCTCCGCCGGGTGGGCTGAACTCGCCGCCCCCGCGCAGGAGGGGGAGGGTGGGCGCGGTCGACCCGCCGTCGAGGAGGTCAGCGTGAGTGCTCCCACCGTGCGCTCCCAGCTCTTCCGCCGGAAGCCGGTCGCGCTCATGGTCGAGGAGACCGGCGCCGGCGAGCCCGAGGGCGGGGCGCTGGCCCGACGCCTCGGCGTCGGCCAGCTCATGGGGCTGGGCATCGGCGCCACCATCGGCACCGGGATCTTCTTCGTGATGAGCACGGCGGTGCCCGAGGCCGGCCCCGCCGTCGTCGTCTCGTTCGTGCTGGCGGCGATCACCGCGGGGTTCACCGCGCTCTGCTACGCGGAGCTCGCCTCCACCATCCCGGTCGCGGGCTCGTCGTACTCCTACGCGTACGCGACCCTCGGCGAGGTCGTCGCCTACGTCGTCGGCTGGTGCCTGGTGCTGGAGTACGCGGTCAGCTCGGCGGCGGTGTCGGTGGGCTGGAGCGAGTACCTCAACGAGCTGCTCGACGACACGGTCGGGGTGCGGATCCCGGAGAGCCTGTCCTCCGCCCCCGGCGCCGGCGGCGCGGTCAACCTCCCGGCGATCGTGCTGGTGACGCTGTGCGCGCTGCTGCTGGTCCGCGGGGCCAGCGAGTCCGCGCGGGCCAACGCCGTCATGGTCGTGCTCAAGGTCTGCGTCCTGCTGTTCTTCGCCGCCGTCGCGTTCACCGCCTTCGACGCCGGCAACCTCACGCCGTTCGCCCCGCTGGGGGTGGCCGGGGTCAGCGCCGCGGCGTCGTCGATCTTCTTCAGCTTCATCGGCCTGGACGCCGTCTCCACCGCGGGTGAGGAGGTGCGCGACCCGCGCCGGACGCTGCCGCGGGCGATCATCGGCGCGCTGGTCGTGGTGACGGCGGTGTACCTGCTGGTCGCCTTCGCCGCGGTCGGCGCCCAGGCCGCCGGCGCCTTCGAGGGGCAGGAGGCCGGCCTCGCGGTGATCCTCGAGGACGTCACCGGGTCGCGCTGGCCGGCGGTCGTCCTGGCCGCCGGGGCGGTGGTCTCGATCTTCTCGGTGACGCTCGTGACCATGTACGGCCAGACGCGGATCCTGTTCGCGATGAGCCGGGACGGCATGATCCCGTCGCTGTTCAGCCAGGTCGACCGCCGCACGCTGACGCCGGTGCGCGGCACCGTCGCCGTCGCGCTGTTCGTCGGCCTGCTGGCCGGGTTCGTCCCGCTGGACTTCCTCGTCGACCTCACCAGCATGGGCACGCTCGTCGCCTTCACCGTGGTGTCGATCGGGGTGGTCGTGCTGCGCCGCACCCAGCCCGACCTGCCGCGCGGCTTCCGGGTGCCCGGCTTCCCGGTGGTGCCGGTGCTGTCGGTGGCCTTCTGCCTCTACCTGATCTGGGGGCTGCCCGGCATCACCTGGGCGCTGTTCGCCGGCTGGCTGGCCGTCGCCGCGGTCGTCTACGCCACCTACGCCCGCACCCACTCGGCGCTGCGGACGCCCCGGTGACCCTCGTCGTCGGCCACCCCGCCGACCTCGAGGACGGCGGCGCGGCGCACCTCCACCTGGCCGCGACGCTCGCCCGCACGGGCGGGGACGACGTCGTGGTGGCCACGGTGGTCCCGCGCGGCTTCCCCGACCCGCGGGTGGACCACGAGTACCGGACGTGGGTCGCCGACGTCGTCCGCTCCCGCCAGGGCCGGGCGGCGCACGCCCTGCGGGAGTCCGGGGTGGCCGAGGTGCGCACCGTCGCCGTCGAGGCGCCGTCGGTGCCGGCCGGGCTGGTCACCGTGGTGGGGCAGGTCGGCGGGACGCTGCTGGTCCTCGGCCGGGAGGGCGCGGTGCCTGAGCACCTGCTGCGCTCCTCCCCCGTGCCGCTGGCGCTGGCCGCGCGGGCGGGCGCGCCGGGTGGGCGGGTGACCCGGCTGACCTGCGCGTGGGCCGGCACCGACCGCTCCCGCGCGGCGCTGGCCTGGGCGCGGCGCACCGCGGCCGCGTGGGAGGTGCCGCTGCGCCTGGTCACCTTCGCGCCCGAGCGCGACCCGCTGCTGCCCTCGGAGACCGGCCTGCACGTCGAGCGCGAGGTGAGCTCCGCGTGGGCCCGGCAGGCGCGGGAGGAGCTGGACCGGGTGGCCGCCGGCCTGCCCGGCCCGCCGGAGACGGAGGTGGCGCGGGGCGCGGGGTGGCCGGGCGCGGTGTCCGCCGCGGGGTGGTCCGACGGCGACCTGCTGGTCGTGGGCTCGTCCCGGCTGGGCCCCCTGGCGCGGGTGTTCCTCGGCTCGACGGCGACCCGGATCGTGCGCGCGGCGCCGGTCCCGGTGGTCGTCGTCCCCCGCGGCACGGAGGGCTGAGAGACACGCCCGGGCGGGGTTGACGCCTCCTGTGACGGCGCTCACAGTGGACGTGGGCGGGGGCAGCCGGCAATCGAGTGGCCACCGACAGCTCGGTGGACCGACCAACGCGGCCAGACCGTCAGGACCGGCCCCCCGCCCCTCGACCTCCTCCCGCGACGCCCGCGCCGAGCAGCGCGGCGAGCGCGGCGGTCCCCTCGAACAGCGCCCGGGAGCGGGCGTCGACGTCGGCGTCCCGGGCGGCCAGCGCGGCGAGCACGTCGTCGTGCCGCCCCGCCTCGCGGAACCGCGGCACCAGCTCCCGGAGCGGGCCGATGCGGTACCCGGCCCGCCGGAGCTGGTGGACGATCCGGGCGTCCCGGACGTCGGCCGGCGAGTAGCGGCGGGCCTCGCCGGCTCCCCGCCGCGGGCTGACCAGCCCCTCGGCGTCCCAGTGCCGCAGGGTCGACGGGCGCACGCCCAGGGCCGCGGCGAGCTCGGCGACGCCCATCGCGTCCGAGGGCCGCACGTCCCGGATCGGCTCGCCGGCGATCAGCTCCGCGGCCTCCCGGGCGAGGGCCAGGTCGCGCCGCTCGGCGTCGAGCCGGGCGTGGGCGGCGTCGAGGAGGCGGAGCAGCCGCGGCGGGTCGCGGTGGGCGGTGCGGAGGAGCTCCGCGGCGTGCACCGGGCCGACGGCGCCCGCGAGCGCGCGGTGGGCCAGCGCGGCGCGGACGTGCTCCTCGGTGAAGACGCGGTACCCCGACGCGGTGCGCCCGGCCGCGGGCAGCACGCCCGCGGCCTCGAGGTCGCGCACGTGCTGGACCGAGCACCCGGCCCGCCGGGCGACGTCGACCGTCCGCAGGGCCGACTGGAGACTCCGCACCGGTCCCTCCCCGTCCTCTCGGGCCCGACCCTCCACGTGCACCTGAATGCCACGCTCGAGGGCGTGGACATCGACGAGATCATCGGGCACGTCACCTCGCTGGGCGGCGTCCTGGTGCTGCGGCCGGGCCCGGGCGACGGCTCGCCGGAGGCGGCCTGGGGCGACGTCTTCCTCTACTGGGCGCCCGACGGCGTCGTGCCGCGGACGCAGCCGTTCGCGACGGTCGTGACGAAGGACCTGCCCGGTGACCGGTCCTCGCGGCTGGACCGGCCCGGGACGTTCCGCGTGGACGTCGGGGTGGGGCGGGAGGAGTTCACCGCGCTGGTCGGCCGGGCGCCGCGGGAGCCGGTCGGCGACGACGAGCCCGCCCCGGACGCGGCCGACACCGTGCTGGCACACCCGGTCTACGGCGAGCTGGGGTGGGTCTGCGTGGTCGACCCGGGGCCGCGGACCGAGGCGACGGTGCGCGACCTGCTGACCCGCGCCCACGCGCGGGCCCGGGCCCGCCACGGCCGCCGCGCCACCGCCGGCCGACCCGCCCGCACCGGCTCCTGACCACGGGGGCCGGACACACGACGACCCCGCCCTCGGGAGAGGACGGGGTCGCTGTGCTGTCTCAACCAGACGTGCACCCGAAGGGATTCGAACCCCTAACCTTCTGATCCGTAGTCAGATGCTCTATCCGTTGAGCTACGGGTGCGGCACCGCGCGAGCGGCACGGGAACGAGTGTAGCGGGTGCCGCACGGCCGCCGTCGGGGGCCTGCCCGTGACGGCGGGCACCAGCGGCTCGGGGCAGCGGGCTCCGCGGCCGGCCGGCTCAGTCGGCCGGGGTCCGGGGAGTCGGGGGCTCGTACCCGACCGGGTCACCGGCCAGGGTCGCGGCGGCGAGGGCCGGGACGAAGCCCGGCGGTCCCACCCGCCGGCGCAGGGCCCGCTGCCGGGCGGCCCCCGAGCGCGCGGCGAGGCGCGCCTCCAGCAGCCGGCACACCAGGTCGGCGTCCCCGGCCTCCTCGAGGGCCGCCCCGACGTGGTCGAGCAGGCCGGGCAGCACGTCCCGCCCGGGCGTCCACCGCCCGCTGGTGGGATCGAGGAGCAGGCCGCCGAGCCCCCGCCGCGCAGCGGCGACGACCGAGGCCGCCACCGTCGCGTCCGGCAACGGCGGCTGCGGGCAGCCGGCGACCGCCTCCCGCAGCGCGGTGACCACGAGCGCACGGCAGAGGCCGGCGAGCAGCACGGCCTCGGCGACGGTGAGCGCGGCGTCGCCGACCCGGATCTCGACGGTCGGGTAGCGCGGCGAGAGCCGGGCGAACCAGTAGACGCTGGCCGGGTCCAGCGCGTCCCCGGCGGCGATCCGCTCGGCGACCGCCCCGTCCCACGCCGCCGCGTCCGGCAGCCGCGGCGCCAGCGTGGCCGTCGGCCACGCCCGCAGGACCACGTGCCGGTAGCTGGCCCAGCCGGTGTCCCGGCCGCGCCAGAACGGCGAGTTGGCCCCCAGCGCCAGCAGCACCGGCAGCCAGCCGCGCACCCGCTCGACCACCGCCACCCCGAGGTCCCGGGAGGGCACACCCACGTGCACGTGCGTCGCGCAGGTGACGTCCTCCCCGGCCGGGCTCCACCGGTCGAGCATCGACCGGTACCGCGGCGAGGCCGTGACCGCCACGCGCCCGGGCACGCCGGAGGGCGGGGTGCCGCTGGCCACCAGGAGGGCGCCGCGCTCCCCGGCCGCCTCGGCCACCACGCGCCGGGTGCCGACGAGGTCCGCGGCGACGTCGCGCAGGTCCGTCCGCGTCTGGGAGGTGCTCTCGACCTGGAACTGCATGAGCTCGGGCTGGAGGCGCACCTCGCCGGGCAGGGAGCGCAGCAGGTCCGGCGCCAGGGAGACGGTCGAGCCGTCCGGCCGGAGCAGGAGGAACTCCTCCTCGACGCCCATGGTCGTCGCCGCCGCGTGGGGGATCCCGGCGGCGCCCGCGCTCCCGGTCGGCGGGGTGACCGGCACCGGGGACGACGTCACCGGGACCGCCGGGCCGGCCGGCACCGTGTCACGGGGACTCCTCGCGGGGGCCGGGCTCACGCCATCGCCGGGGCGGCGACGGTGAAGGGGAGCAGCTCCTGCCGGCCGCCGCGCACGACCACGCAGCTGGACTCGGGGACCTCGTGCCAGGCGCCCCGGAGGTCACCCAGCGGCTCGGACACGATGAGCCGGGCGTCGTCCGTCACCCGGTGCAGCAGCGGGTTGTCCGGGTACTGGGCCCGCAACGTCGAGACGTCGGTGCTGGTGAACAGCGAGCGCGACCGCCCCTCGCTGGAGTACCGGAAGGCCCACAGCGTCTCGCCGTCGGTGGTGACCACGGTCATCTGGACCGGGAAGTCGACCCCGTGCCGTCGGCCGACCTCCTCGACGAGCCCCACGGCCCGGGCCACCGCGGCGGGCGGGTCCTCCTGGAGGCCGAAGGTGAGGGCGAGGTGGAAGAACAGCTCCGAGTCGGTGGAACCCTCGATCTCGGGGAACAGCTCCGGGGCGACGGCCAGCGCCAGGTCGCGCTTGACCCGGTGGAAGTCGGCCAGGGCGCCGTTGTGCGCCCACAGCCAGGTGCCGTGGCGGAACGGGTGGCAGTTGGTCTGCTGGACCGCCGTCCCCGTCGAGGCCCGGATGTGGGCGACCACGAGGGGGGCCTCGACGTGCGCGGAGAGCTCCTGCAGGTTGCGGTCGTTCCAGGCCGGGTCCGTGCTCCGGAACAGCCCGGGCGAGGGCCGGCCGTCGTACCAGCCCACCCCGAAGCCGTCACCGTTGGTCGTCTCGACCCCGAGCCGTGAGTGCAGGCTCTGCACGACCAGCGAGTTCGCCGGCCGGTAGAGCAGGTCCTCGAGCAGGACCGGGTTCCCTGAGTAGGCGAGCCAGCGGCACATGGCGCCATGACAGCGCCCGGGGCGGCGTCGCGCCTCCCCCGCCGGGGATGAGGCGTCGGTTCTGCCGGGAGGCGTGGGCGACGGCGGCACCCGCCCGCGAGGGCGGGTGGACGCAGAGACGCCCGGTCCGGGGACCGGGCGTCGCGCTGAGCACGGGGTCCGCAGCCGGGGGGCTCCGCCCGTCGGGCTGCGGGTGCGTGCTGTGCAGTTGTCGTGCGCGGAGGCTCCGGGATTTGAACCCGGGATGGGGGTTAACCCAAACCGCATTAGCAGTGCGGCGCCATAGACCGGACTAGGCGAAGCCTCCCGGGGTCCGGGTCTCCCCCGGAACCACCGGAGCAGAGACTACCAGCGGCCTCCGCGGCCCTCCCGGCCCGGGGTCCGCGCCGGGAGCGCGGGGTCAGACGGCCACCCGCTCCCGCGGGGACGACGCCGCGCGCCGGCCCGGCAGCAGGGTCACCAGCACCGCGGCGGCGGCGCCGGCCACCGCCAGCACCAGGCTGCCGGTCACCCCGTGCGGGCCGTCGATCAGCGCACCGCCGAGCGCCGCGCCGACCGCCGAGGCGCCGGTGGCCATCGTGGACAGCCAGGTGAAGGCCTCCGTGGTGGCGTGCGCAGGGGCGAGCGAGCCGACCAGCGAGTTCTGCACGGTGAGGGTCGGCGCGATCGCCGTCCCGCCGAGGAACAGCAGCGCGCCGAGGACCCACGGGCTCGACGCCGCGGCCAGCGGCGCCAGGCCGATGGTGACGCCGAGCAGCAGCCACCGGTACTGGCGCGGCAGCGAGGCGCTGACCACCCGGGCGCCGAACCACAGGCCGCCCGCGACCGACCCCAGCGACCACAGCGCCAGCAGCAGCCCCGACATCCCGGGCGAGCCGGCGGCGTCGGCGAACGCCGGGATGGCCACCTCGAGCGCGCCGAAGCCGAGCATCAGCGCCGAGCCGCTGACCAGCACCCGCGGCATGCCGGGAGCGAGCACGGTGGCGAAGGGACTGGTGCGCTGGGCGGCCGGCACGGGCGCCCAGTCGCGCAGCGCCCGCGACGTCGCGATGCCCAGCGCGCCGGCCACCGCGAGCACGCCGGCGACGCCGAGCGCCCACGCCGGGCCGGTGAGGACGGCGAGCGTGGCGACCAGCGTGGGGCCGGCGACGAAGACCAGTTCGGTGGCGGTCGCGTCGAGGGCGAAGGCGGTGCCGCGCACCCGCGGGTCCACCCGCGACCACAGCGCCCGCACGGTGCCCGACACCAACGGCGTCGCGGCACCGGCCGCGGCCGACGCGGTGACGACGACCGCGACCGGCGCGCCACCGAGGACGACGGCCACGAGCACGGCGAGCAGCAGGGGGTAGGCGCCGGCCTGGGCGAGCAGGACCGGGCGCGGGGTGCGCCGGTCGGCGAGCCGGCCGAGCACCGGCGCCATGGCCGCCATCGCGAGGCCGTAGGTCGCCGACGCGAGGCCGGCGGCGGCGTAGGAACCGGTCTGCTGCTGCACCATGAGCAGCAGCGCCAGCGGGACCATCGCCGAGGGCAGCCGGCCCGCGAAGCCGGCGAGCAGCAGCACGGGGGCGGACGGCAGGCGCCAGACGGACAGGTACGAACGCACGACGAACTCACTTAGCTGATCGCAAGGGGAACAGTAGGGGGTCAAATCCCGTTGACCCCCTACGACGATAGCAGGGCGGTAGGGAGTCACATGGACTACGACACCTACGGGTCGAACGCGGTGGAGCTGGCCATCGACCTGGCCAACGCCGACCGCGCGGCGGACCCGGACTGGACCGCGTTCCTGCGCACCCACGACGAGTGGTTCACCCCCGAGACCGCGCTGGAGCTCTCCGCCGCCGAGGCCCGCCGCGCCGCCGCCACCGCCGACCTGGTCCGCGCGGTCGCCGTCGCCGGGTCGCAGGACGACGTCATCGCCCGGCTCAACGAGCTGCTCGCCCTGGCCCGGCCGCACCCCTACGCCACCGACCACGACGGCGAGCTCCACCTGCACTACGCCCGCCCCGACGCCTCCGCGCTCGAGCAGCTGACGACGACGGTGGCGATGGGGCTGTCCCACGTGGTGGCCCAGCACGGGTGGCAGCGGCTCGGCGTCTGCTCGGCCGAGGGCTGCGACGACGTCTACGTGGACACCTCGCGCAACGCCAGCCGCCGGTACTGCTCGAACACCTGCGCCAGCCGCTCGACCGTCGCCGCCTACCGGGCCCGCCGCAAGGCCTGAGGCCCCTGTGCAGGGTCCCGCCGCGAGCCTGCGAGCGGTGGGGACAGAGGGGTCCTTCCACTAGCGTCCGGCGGGTGACCCCGCTGCGGCTGCGCCACTGGGACGCCCGGCTGCACGCCGCCGTCGGCGCCCTGCCCGCGAGCCCGGCCGACCGTTGGCTGCGCCGGCTGACCCGGGCGGCCGACCACGGCAAGCTGTGGTTCGCGATCGCGCTGGTGCTCGGGCTGCGCCGCGGGTCGCTGCGGCGGGGCGCGCTGCGGGGCGTGGGGTCGCTGGCGGTGGCCAGCGGGATCGTCAACGCCGTCCTCAAGCGGCTGTTCGGCCGGGTGCGGCCGGACCTGGCGAACCTGGCCACCGACCGCCGGCTGCACCGGGCGCCGCACACCCTCTCCTTCCCGAGCGGCCACTCGTCGTCCGCGGCCGCCTTCGCCACCGGCGTGGCGATGGAGGACCCGCTGGCCGGGGCCGCGCTGGCCCCGCTGGCGGTGGCGGTCGGCTACTCGCGGGTGCACGTGGGCGTGCACTACCCCGGCGACGTCGTCTCGGGGCTGGCCATCGGGGCCGGCGTGGCGCTGGCCGGCCGGCGGTGGTGGCCCGTGCGCCCGACCGAGCCGGCGCGCGTGCGGCCCGCGCGCAGCGCGCCCGCCCTGCCCGACGGGAAGGGCCTCGTGGTCGCCGTCAACCCGCGGTCGGGACCGGAGGGCTACGACCCCGTCGAGGAGATCCGCCGCCTCCTGCCGGGCGCCGAGGTGCTGAGCGCGTCAGAGGGGTGCGGCGTGGGCGACCTGCTCGAGGAGGCGGCGCGGTCGGGGCGGGCGACGGCGCTCGGCGTGGCCGGCGGCGACGGCAGCGTGGCGGCCGCCGCGGCGGTGGCGCTGGAGGCCGGGCTGCCCCTGGCCGTCCTGCCGGCGGGGACGCTCAACCACTTCGCCCGCGACCTCGGGGTGGAGACGCTCGAGCACGCCGCCGACGCGGTGACCGCCGGGCAGGCGGTGTGCGTGGACGTCGCCGACGTCAACGGGGTGCCGTTCCTCAACACCGCGAGCATCGGCGTCTACCCGGACCTCGTGCGGCGCCGGGACGCGCTCGAGGGCCGCCTGGGCCGGTGGACCGCGACCGCCGTGGCGGCGGCGCGGGTGCTGCGCACCGGGACGCCGGTGTCGATGGTGCTCGACGGGCGGCCGGTGGAGGTCTGGATCCTGTTCGTGGGCAACTGCCGCTACACCCCGCGCGGCCTGGCGCCGGCGTGGCGGCCGCGGCTGGAGGACGGCCTGCTCGACGTGCAGTACCTGCGCGCCGACGTGCCGTTCAGCCGCACGCGGGCGGTGCTCGGCGCGCTGCTCGGGGTCAGCGACCGCAGCTCCGGCTACGCCACCTTCGCGACGCCGGAGCTGCACGTGCACCTCTGGTCGGGCCCGCAGCGCGTCGCCTACGACGGCGAGACGGGCGCCGCGTCGTCGTCGTTCGTGTTCGGCAAGCGCGCGCCGCTGACGGTGTACTGCAGCCGCACGTCCTGACCCCCGTGCCGCGGGCGGGCCTCTGCGCCCTCAGCGACCCGGACGACCGGCCGCCGTCCCGGAGCGGACCACGGCCAGGACCGCCACCGCGGCCAGCGCCTCGCCGAGTTCCTCGACGAACGTCGCCGCCGCCCCGGCGCCGCCCGCGAGCGCCTCGACCAGGTGCGTCACGGCGTCCAGGCCCAGCGCGGCGACCGCGTAGCCGGCGAGCGCGGCCACCACCGGCACGGTCGCGGCGACGCGCCAGGCCCGTCCGGCCACCGCCAGCAGCCCCAGTGACGGCGCGGCGACGGCGAGACCGAGGAGCAGCGCCGTCAACGGGGACGTCCCGGCCTCCGCCACCGAGTGCGTGCTGTCCAGCTTGAGGACCGCCAGCGTCAGCCCGGCTGCCGCGACCGCAGCCCACCAGAGCCGGGCCCGGCCGGCGACCGGTCGGCAGGCGCGCCCCGCGAGTGCCGCGACGGTGACGAAGACGCCGGTGGTGAACAGCCGCGGGAGCCCGCCGACCGCGTCGAGGTCGAGCAGCCGGCCCACGGGGGACCCGGCGCACGGCCCCGCCCCGCAGTGCAGCCGGACCACCAGGGCCGCGCCGAAGAGGACGACCGCGACCAGCCCGAGCAGGAGCACCCACCACGCGGGCCGCCACTCGGAGCGGGCCGTCGGGTGCACCGGCCGATCCTCCCGCACCCCCGGCCCGGGGAGGTTTGACCGAGCGCGGGGAGACGCCGATCACTAGGTTCCGATCAGGGTGTCCCGGACCGCTGGGCGGGCACGGGGCACGCGGAAGGTCCCATCGACGGAAGAGGTCATCCATGTTGGTCCGCCGGATCGCCCGGCCCCTGCTCGCCGCGTCGTTCCTCTACGGCGGCGTCGACACCCTGCGCAACCCGCAGACCCGCGTGCCGGGGGCCCAGCCGGTGGTGGACACGATCACCCGGACGGCGGACCAGCAACTGCCGGTCCAGGTGCCGCGCGACACCGAGCAGTGGGTCAAGATCGACGCCGGCATCAAGGTCGGTGCGGGCGCCCTGCTCGCGCTCGGCAAGCTGCCCCGCCTGAGCGCGCTCGCGCTGGCCGGGAGCATCGTCCCGACGACCTTCGCCGGCCACCGCTTCTGGGAGCACGAGGACCCGGAGGAGCGCTTCGGCCAGCTCTCGAACTTCCTCAAGAACGCCGGCCTGCTCGGCGGCCTGCTGATCGCCGCCGTCGACACCGAGGGCCGCCCGTCGGTCGGCTACCGGGCCCGCCGCGCCGCCAGGCGCGCCGCGGAGTCGACGGAGAAGGGCTACGAGAAGGCCACCCGGCGCGCGGCCAAGGCGCAGAAGAAGGCCGCCAGGAAGGCGAGGAAGGCCAGCTGAGCACCCCCCTCGGACCCGCGGCCGCGCTCCGGAGGATCGCCTTCCTCCTGGAGCGCGCCCGCGAGCCCACGCACCGGGTCGCCGCGTTCCGGACCGCGGCGGCCGTCGTCGACACGATCGGGCCCGAGGAGCTCGACCGGCGGATCCGCACGCGCACGCTCACCGACCTGCGGGGCATCGGACCGAAGACCGGCGCCGCGATCGTGCAGGCGCACGCCGGCGAGGTGCCGGAGTACCTGGCCCGGCTCGAGGAGGCCCACTCCGAGCTCGTCCCGCTGGCCGACGACGTGGCGGAGTTCCGCGCCACCCTGCGCGGCGACCTGCACACGCACTCGGACTGGTCCGACGGCGGCAGCCCGATCCGCGAGATGGCCGAGGCGGCCATCGGGCTGGGCCACGAGTACATGGCACTGACCGACCACTCGCCGCGGCTGACCGTGGCCAACGGGCTGACGGCGGAGCGGCTGGAGCGCCAGCTCGACGTCGTCGCGGAGCTCAACGCGGAGCTCGCGCCCTTCCGGATCCTCACCGGCATCGAGTGCGACATCGACGTCGACGGCAGCCTCGACCAGACCGACGAGCTGCTCGGCCGGCTCGACGTCGTGGTCGCGAGCGTGCACTCCGACCTGCGCGCCGAGTCCGCGGCCATGACCGAGCGGATGCTGGCCGCGGTCGCGAACCCGCACACCGACGTGCTCGGGCACTGCACCGGGCGGCTGCTCATCCCCCGCGAGCAGCGGGAGGGACGGCGGCAGCGGCCGCGGCCGGAGAGCGCCTTCGACGCCGAGGCCGTGTTCACCGCCTGCGTGCAGCACGGCACCGCCGTCGAGATCAACTCGCGGCCCGAGCGGCTGGACCCGCCGCTGCGGCTGCTGTCCCTCGCCGTCGAGCTGGGCTGCGAGTTCGCCATCGACACCGACGCGCACGCCCCCGGCCAGCTGGACTGGCAGGGCAACGGCTGCGAGCGCGCCGTCGAGACCGGCGTCGACCCCGACCGGGTGGTCAACACCTGGACCGCCGACGAGCTGCTCGACTGGACGACGGGCTAGCGCCGGACGACGACGTCCGGCCCGAGGTCGGCCGGTGAGGTCGCACCGGCCAGCGCCAGCACGTGCCGCAGGTGCGCGGCCAGCGCCTCCAGCGTCGCGGTGACCCCGGAGGCGCCGTCGGCGGCCAGCCCCCACAGCACCGGCCGGCCGACCAGCACCGCGTCGGCGCCCAGCGCCAGCGCGACGAGGGCGTCGGTACCGCTGCGGATCCCGCCGTCGACCAGGACCGGCACCCGGCCCCCGACCGCCTCGACCACGTCGGGCAGCGCGTGCGCGCTCGGCACCACCCGGTCCAGCTGCCGCCCGCCGTGCGTGGAGACGACGACGCCGGCCGCGCCCGCCTCGACGCAGCGGTCCGCCTCGTCGCCGCGCAGCACGCCCTTGACCAGGACCGGCAGCCCCGAGACCCCGGCCAGCCGGCCGATCGCGTCCGGGGTCGCCGACGGGTCCTGCTCGGCCGCCTCGCGGGCCACGGCCCCGGGCACCAGGTGCTGCGCGAGGTTGACGAGGAAGACGTCGTCGGGGACCGCGATGCGGACGCCGGCCACCCGGTCCTTGCGGCCGACGTACGGGGTGTCGACGGTGAGGACGACCGCGCGCGCCCCGGCCGCCGCGGCCCGCTGCACGAGCGCCTCGGTGAGCCCGCGGTCGCGCATCAGGTAGGCCTGGAACCACCACGGGCCGGTCGCGGCGGCGCCGACGTCCTCCAGCGTCCGGGAGGCCCGGGTGGAGACGACGGTCAGGCACCCGGCGTCGCCGGCGCCGCGCACGGTCGCGCATTCGCCGTCCGGGTGCGCCAGCGCGTGGAAGGCCGTCGGCGCGACGGCGAACGGCGAGGCGGCCTCCGCGCCCGGCAGCCGGGTGGTCAGGTCGACGCCGGACACGTCGCGCAGCACCCGCGGCCGCAGCCGGAAGTCCCGCCACGCCGCCTCGGCCTCGCCCAGGGTGACCTCGTCGCCGGCACCGGCCTCGTAGTAGTCCCACACCTCGGACGGGAGCGCGGCGCGGGCCCGTTCCCGGGAGTCGGTCAGCACCGGCAGCACGTCCGCATCCTCGTGTTCCCCGACCGGCCGGGGAACACGAGGTGAACGGCCGTGTTTGGGAACGGCCCCGTCGGGGAACGGCCGCGTCGGGGTCAGGTCGGCCCGGGGGAACCGAGCGGTCTCGAGGAGTGGCCGTGGTCGTCGCTCTGATCTGCGTGGCGTGGCTGTCGTTCGGTCTGCCAGTCGCCGTCGTCCTCGGACGGGCCCTGCACCACGCCGAGGTCGCCGACCGGGGCGCCCCCGTTGCCGACGCCCACTCGCGCACCGGCCTCCGGCCGGCCGCCCGCTGGCTCGCGGCCGGCTGACGTCCGCGGCGCTCAGTCCTGCGCGGCGGGGACCCGCTGCGCAGGCGCCTCGAGGGACAGCGCGTCGTCGCGGCGGCGCAGCCAGGACGCCGGGAGCACCAGGCGCGGCGCCACACCGACGAGGACGGCCATGAGCACCGCGACGGCGGACAGCGCCTCGCCGGACTCCTCGACGAAGGTCGCCATCGCGTACCACCGCGCGCCGACCCAGCCCGAGACGGCGGACAGCCCGACCGCGGCGACGGCGTAGAGGCCGAGGGTGCTCAGCACCCGGCGCCGGTCGCGGCGCTCGGCGCGGCTGAGGAACGCGAGGACGGCCAGCACGGCCCCGGCGGCGAGGACGCTCACCACGACGGCGCCCCCGGGCGAGACGACGGCCGACAGCGCCTGTACGGCATCGACGTGCACGGTGCTGCCGGCCTTGACCGCGGCGATCCCGCCGGCCACCGCGCCGACGGCCAGCCACCAGGTGCGCCGGCCGGGATTGCGCGCCGCGCCGGCGACCGCGGCCAGGGCGGCGGCGGCGAACAGGGCCGCGACGTACATCCGCGGCAGCGAGTACGGGGCGTCCATGGACAGGACCCGGGCGACCTGGCCGGTCGTCCCGCGCAGGTGCAGCGCGTAGCCGACCGCCTCCAGCGCCACGGCCAGACCGGCCAGGCCGACGCCGACCGGCGGCAGCGGCACGCGCCGGCGGGCCGGGCGGGCGGCCGGCCGCGCGGCGGCCCGGGCGCCACCGAGCACCGCGGGCATCAGCGGCTCCTCGACCCCGGTGCCCGGCGAGCGGCGGTCCGCCAGCCGGATGCCCCGGCCCAGGACGACGCCGAGCACGACGGCGACGACCACCCACGCGGCGAGTACGCCGACGATCCACGTCCACACGTGCGCAGCATCGGCAGGTCCGGGTCCGGACGTGACAGTCCGGTCACACCACAGGGGTGGACGGGGCCGGTGGGCCGACTCTGACGGGTGAGGCGACACCGCTCCGTCGTGACCGCGTGTGGTCGCCGCCACGTCCCGGCGGGCGGCGCACCAGGGCCCCCGGACCGCTTCGAGAGTGGCGTTCACCACATCCGAGCCGCCGGCGAGGCGTGCCGGTCACGGCCCGGAGGGCATCGGTCGCGGACCGTTCTCCGGTCGCTTCCGCGCGACCCGGCCGTCCGGAGATGCGTGCCAGACTCGCGGCAACCTCCGTGTCAGCGCTGACGGGTGAGGACCGGCAGCTCTTCCCACGGGGGTCCGACAGTGCTCGACGCCATGCCCACGCACGTCCGCGGAGCCGGTCACGGCGACCACTCCGGTCACGGAGCGTGGCGATACGGCCCGGGTGTCGTGGCCGTCGCCGCCCTCCTGACCGGCACGCTGCTGCTCCCCTCGATCCAGGACCGCGGGCTGGTCCTCGGCATCACGGTGGCGGTCGGGGTGCTCGTCGTCGGCGGGCTGGCGCTCGCCTGGCCGAGGGAGGCCGGCGGCCGGCCCCTCGGCACCGTCGGCCAGCTGGTCCTGCACCTGACCCCGGTCCTGCTGCTCAGCACCGTGTTCCCGCTGGTCGACGAGGAGATCAGTGCCGCCCGGATCGGCGGCGTCGGCCTGACCGGCGTGGTCCTCGCCTCCTCGATGACCGTCCCCTGGCTCAGCCAGTCGGTCTGCATGCCGCTGTACCGCGGCATCGGCGACACGTTGCACCGGTCGGACCCCGACGCCCTGCTGGTCGCCTTCTGCCGCGCCTGGCCGCTGATCGCGCTGCGCTCGCTGTCGGTGGTGGCGCTGTTCGCCGTCCCCGTGCAACTGGTCCTCGACTGGCCGCTCGAGGTGCTCGGCGCCTACCTCGCGCTCACCGTCGCGCACCTGCTCTTCGTGCAGCTCCTGGTGCTCACCAACCGGCCCGACCACCGCGGGCTGTGGGCGGCGGCCTGGGCCGCGTACGCCGCCGCGCTCTTCACCGCGCCGACGCTGTGGATCCTGCCGCCGCTGGCCGGGATCGCCGTGCTGCTGGTCCCGCTGTGCCGCCACGTCCGGCAGCTGGCCGACCCCCTCGTCCTCGACCGCCGGGACGTCGTCGCGGACCTGGTGCGCGGGTTGCTGCTCGGTGCGGTCCTGTGGGCGGACAAGTACGTCTTCCTGCTGGCGGCCGGGCGCGACTTCGCCGTCGACACCGTGTTCCTCGCCCTGCTGCCGGCGATCCTCGCCTACAACGCCTACTTCGTCCTCTTCGCGCCACGCTTCGACCGGGAGGTCGGCCGGCTGCGGGCGGCGATGGAGGACGAGCCGCTGGACCGGCTGCACCGCCACTCGTCCCGGCTGGCCGGCGCGGTCACCTCCGCGATCCTGTCCACCGGGCTCGCCGGCGCCGCGCTCGTCCTGGTGGTCACCGGCGGCGTCGTCACCTGGGAGCCCCGGGCCGCGGGGCTGACCGCCGCGGTCGCCGTCGCGTCCTGGACGTTCATGATGACGACCGTCGTCTCCTACAAGCTCGACTACGTCGGGCAGCGGGCGCTCGCGCAGGGCCTCGGCGCCCTGCACCTGGCCGCGTGCGTCGCGGCGTTCCTCCTGCTGCCCCCGGGTCCCGCCGTCTACCTCGCGCTCGCCGGCGTCGAGCTGGTGCTCCTGGCCGTGGCCCTGCGCAGCTGCCTGCGCCACTGGGGCCGGCCGGAGTACAGCCTGTTCTGGCGCCACGCGACGTCCTGGTGACCCCCTCCCCCGACCCTCCGACCCACCGCCGCGCACCGGGTACCAGCACCGAGCACGAGGAGGCCCTGCAGGGATGGCATCCCAGCCCGCCTACGAAGACGTCGACGTCGCGATCGTCATGGAGTCGACCTACCCCTACCTCAAGGGCGGCGTCTCCGCGGTCGTCCACGACATCGTGGTGGAGAACCCCGACCTGACCTTCGGGATCATCCACGTCACCTGGGACTCCGCCAGCCCGCAGGAGGACCTCTACGGCATGCCCTCCAACGTCCGCTGGGTGCACCCGCTCTACCTGAGCATGCAGGAGCACCAGGCCGACTTCCGCGACCTGACGCCGCGGGACCTGGGGATGTCCGCGCGGGGGCGCCGGGCCCTGGCCCACCGCCTGTTCGACGCCCTGGAGTCCGTCGTCGCCGGCGACCCCGACCCCGTGTGGTCCCTCTACGACGAGGGGATGAACCCGCGCACCCGGCGCTACCCGCTGTGGGCGCTGCTCGGGACGCAGGAGTTCATGCAGGTCCTGCAGCAGCGGTGGTCCGGCCTCGGCCTGTCGCTGGTGGACACGTTCTGGCTGATGCGGGAGTTCTTCTCCCTCGCCTGCGCCGTCCTCGGCAACGACCTGCCGCGGGCGCGGGTCTACCACGCCCACACCACCGGCTACGCCACGCTGATGGGTGCGGCGGCGGCCCGGCAGAACGGCGGGCGGTTCCTGCTCACCGAGCACAACCTCTACGTCCGCGACACCGTGAACCTGCTGCTCGACCGCGACATGGCGCTGCCGGTGACCGCCACCGACTGGCGGACCTTCGACGTCCCGCCGACCCAGCGCGCGTGGATGACCTGGTGGATCGAGATGGGCCGGCTCTGCTACCCGAGCGCCGAGGTGATCACCTACCTGTACCCCAAGGCGATCACCGAGGCCGCCGACCTCGGGGCGCCGGTGGAGAAGAGCGTGGTCATCCCCAACGGCATGGTGCCCGCGGCGGTGGAGCCGGCGTACCAGCAGCGGCTGCGCGCGCTCGAGGACATCGCCCGGACGCCGGAGGGCCGCGTGTGGCGGCTGGCCTACATCGCCCGCGTCGTCCCCATCAAGGGCATGCTCGACCTCCTCGACACCGTGCACCTGCTGCTGCAGCGCGGCGTCACGGACTTCCACCTCGACGCGCTCGGCCCCACCGACCACGTCCCGGAGTACTACGCGGCCTGCCTGGAGAAGGTGGAGCGGCTGGGCCTGTCCTCGCACGTCACCTTCCGCGGCGTGGTCGACGTCAAGGCCGAGATCGGGAACTACGACCTGCTCGTGCTGCCCAGCTACAACGAGGGCCAGCCGATCGTCGTCCTCGAGGCGATGACCGCCGGGATCCCGACCGTCGGGACCGAGGTGGGTGGCATGGCGCAGCTGGTCGAGGACCCGCTGACCAGCGGGTCCGGGCACACGTGGGGACCGTGCGGCGTGCTCGTGGACCCGCTGCACAAGGCGCCGAACATGGCCGCGCAGCTCGCCGACGGACTGGCCCGGCTGATGGGCGACCCGGCGCTGTACGCCGAGTACGCCCGCAACGCCCGGGGCCGGGTCGAGGACTTCTTCCAGCTCGTCGACGCCATGCGGGCCTACAACGACCTCTACCGCGAGCTCGGCGGCCTGCCGACCCGGGACGCGGCAGCGGTCGCCGGCCCCGGGCCGGGGAGCGCGCCCGCGGTCGAGCCGGTGGTCCGGGAGGTCCCGGCGGGCACGGACGTCGTCCACCGTCCCCGCCGGTCGCGTCCGGGCTTCCTCGGCGTGCGTCCGGCCACCTAAGATCGCCGGGCCCGTCGACGGTGACGGGCGTGCGGTCAAGCACCGCACGGGACGTGCCGATGGAGCTCCCGTGGCCTCTCTGCTGTTGCTCGGTGCACTGCTCGTCGTCCCCTGGCTGCTGGCGGCACGTCCCGGCTCCGCACCGCGCACGGGGACGCCCGCCTGGACCCCTCCCGTCCAGCAGCCGGTGCGACCGTGGGCCGACCCCGACGAGTGGTGGCGCGAGTCCTCCCCGTTGCCCTCCCGCACGGCCGCCCGGCAGCCCGCTCCCGCCCTCGAGGCCTGACCACCTCCCCTGTGGCGCGTGGGGCGGCTGCGACTGCCTGGTAGACGCAGCGCTGTGTGCTTGCTTGACTACTCCACGCACACGGACGGACCGGTCCTCCGCCCTCCCCGCGGGACGGCGCCGGCCCGTCCCCTGGCGGGAGGTGGCGGGTGGGCGCGCACGCGGCGGACGGTCCGGAGGCGCGGCTCCGCCGGCGCAGGAGCGGTCGTCGCCTGCGCTGGCTCTCCGGAGGGGTCGGTGCGCTGGTCCTGGCGGTGACCGTGACGGTGGCGCCCTCCGCGCCCGCCGACGTCGCCACGGAGGCAGCCGCCCGCTCCTCGCTGGACGCGCGCTGCGCCGACCGCACGCCCTGCGTCCGGGGAGCCCTCCGCGCCACCGCCGCCGCGCTCAGCCCGGGCCGTCGCCGCCCGCCCGCGCCGGCCCCGACGACGGCACCGTCCCCGGCCGCGACGACGGCACCGTCCCCGGCCGCGACGACGGCGCCGTCCCCGGCCGCGACGACGGCGCCCACCACGGCGGCACCCGTCACGACGACGCCGGCCCCGGTCACCGCCTCACCCGCCGCGACCGCGCCCGTCGGCGTCACCTACGCGCCCACCGACGCGGTCATCGCCAACCCCGAGCGCGGCTTCACCCACTACACCGAGACCCGCTGGTCCCCCGACGGCGGCGCGTACGCGCCGCTGGACGTCGGCACGCTGACGGCATGGCGGACGACCGAGGCGGTGACGCTGGTCTACCGCGTGTTCTACCTGGGCGGGCTGGCCGACCAGGACACCGTCGACGCCCGGTTCCTCGCGCAGGTCGCCGCCGACCTCGACGCCGCCCGTGCCGCGGGGGTGCAGCTGGTGGTCCGCTTCGCCTACTCCCCCGACAGCGGCCACGACGCACCCCCGGACCGCGCGGTCTCGCACGTCCGGCAGCTCGCGCCGGTGCTGAACTCCGGCTCCGACGTCGTCGCGGTGCTGCAGGCGGGCTTCGTGGGCCGCTGGGGCGAGTGGTACTACTCCGAGCAGTACGCCTCCGACCCCGCGAACCCCTGGGTCCTCACCGACGCCGACTGGGCCCGGCGGGGCCAGGTGCTCGGCGCCCTCCTCGACGCGACGTCGCCGGACATCCCGGTGCAGGTGCGCTACCCCACGATCAAGCAGCGCCTGGTGAGCGGCGCGGACGCGGCGCGGGTCGGGGTGCACAACGACTGCTTCCTGGCCAGTGACACCGACATGGGCACGTTCGCCTCGGACGGGGACCGGACCTGGCTGGCCACGGAGTCGGCGACGGTGCCGGTCGGCGGCGAGACGTGCGGGACGTACGGCACCCGCTCGCAGTGGCCCACCGCCGCCACGGAGCTGGCCCGCTACCACTGGACCTTCCTCAACGCCGACTTCCACCGGGACGTCCTCGACTCGTGGGGCGGGGACGGCCTGACGACCGCCGCCCGCTCGCTGGGGTACCGGCTGCGGCTGGTGTCCGGCTCGTTCCCGGCCACGGCGCAGCCGGGCGGGACGGTGCGCCTGACGCTGACGCTGGTCAACGACGGCTGGGCCGTCCCGATGTCGGACCGGCCGGTGCAGGTGGTGTTCGGCCAGGGCGCGCAGACGATCGTCCGCCCGGTCCCCGTACAGGTCCGGAGCCTCACGCCGGGGACGACCCGCACGTTCGCCCTCGACGTCGCGGTGCCGACGGTGCCGGGCCCGTGGACGCTCGCCCTGGCGCTGCCCGACGCGGCACCGTCCCTGGCCGCGGACCCGGCCTACGCCGTCCGGCTGGCCAACGAGGGGCTGTGGGACCCGGCGACCGGCCGCAACGACCTCCGGCACGTCCTCACCGTGGGCTGACCTGCCCCGGGCGCGGCGCACCTGACAGGCTGCTGGCATGGTCACCCGCCGCGGCGCCTGGATCCGGTACCAGGACCCCCTGTCGGACGAGCAGCTGGACTTCGCGGTCGAGCACTACCAGGTCGCCATCCTGCAACCCTGGGAGTCCGCGGCGGCCGCCCGGCTGAAGGAGCAGCGGCCGGACATGACCGTGCTCGCCTACAAGTGCCTGTCCTCGGTGCGCGACTTCGAGACCGGCCCGGTCTTCACCTCCGGGGTCAGCCTCGAGGAGGCCGAGGAGGCGGGCGAGGAGTGGTTCGCCCACCGCGAGGACGGCAGCCGCATCGAGTGGGCGACCTACCCCGGCCACTGGCAGATGGCGGTGTGGGACCCGGACTACCGCGAGCGGTGGTGCGACGACGTGGTCGACTTCCTCGAGGACACCCCGTGGGACGGCGTCATGGCCGACAACGACGTCTTCGACGACTACTACGGGCTGCGGCCGCCGATCGAGGGCGGGCGGACGATGGCCGACCTGCGCCGCACGATGGACGAGTTCGTGCCGCAGGCGGGCAAGCGGCTCAACGACGTCGGGAAGCTGCTGGTCCCCAACATCGCCGAGTCCCGGCGCGACCCGGGGCGCTGGGCGCGGCACGCCGCGTACGGCGGGGGCTTCGAGGAGGTCTTCCTCGCCTGGGGGCCGGGGGACTTCCTGGACCCGGTCAGCGCCCTCGCCCAGATGGAGGAGCTGGCCGGCCCCGGGATCACCGTCGTGCGGACGGCGACCGACGGCCGGGACGACCACCCCAACTTCCTCTACGGGCTGGCCGCGCTGTTCGTCTTCGGGCCGCAGGAGCGGGCGTACTACTCGGCCACCGACCACGACGGGTACAGCGGGACGCCCTTCCGGCCCGAGCTCGAATGGGACCTCGGCGCCCCGCTCGGCCGGCCCCAGCAGCGCGGCAACGCGTGGTGGCGCGAGTTCGAGGACGGCTGGGCCGGGGTGAACCTCAACGAGAGCAAGCGCCGCAAGGTCGCCCTGACCGTCCCGCCGGGGCTGCGGACGGCGACCGGGGAGCCCGCACCGGCGAAGGTCACCCTCCAGCCGCACGAGGGCGCGGTCTACCGGCGCTGAGCGCCCGTCCAGCCCTCCCACGCCGAGGACACCATGGCGCGGACGTCGTGCCGCGCCGTCCAGCCCAGCGCCGCGCGGATCCGGTCCGCGGAGGCGACCACCCGGGCCGGGTCCCCGGCGCGCGGCGGGACGACGACCGGCTCGGACCACGCCTCCCCCGCCGTCCCGGTGACCTCTCGGACGATCTGCACCATCTCCCGGACCGAGACGCCCTCGCCGCGGCCGACGTTCGCCGTCAGCGCGGTCACCCGGCCGTCGGTGAGGCCGCGCGCGGCGGCCACGTGGGCGGTGGCGATGTCGGCGACGTGCACGAAGTCGCGGATGCAGGTGCCGTCGGGGGTGTCGTACGTGTCGCCGAAGACGAGTGGGGGCTGCCCGTCCTGGAGCCGCTGGAAGACCATCGGGACCAGGTTGGAGACACCGCGGTCGGTGAGTTGGGGCGCCGCGGTCCCGGCGACGTTGAAGTAGCGCAGGCTGGCGTGGCGGAGGCCGGTGGCGGCCGCGACCTCGGCGACCATCCGCTCCCCGACCAGCTTCGTCGTCCCGTAGGGGTTCACCGGGCGGCAGGGGGTGTCCTCGTCGACGAGGTCGACGTCGGGCATGCCGTAGACGGCCGCGCTGGAGGAGAAGAGGAACCGGTCGACGCCGGCGCCCGTCGCCTCCTCGAGCAGGACGCGCAGGCCCTCGACGTTCTCGCGGTAGTAGTGCAGCGGGCGGCGGACGGACTCCTCGACCTGCTTCTTCGCCGCCACGTGGACGACGCCGGTGACGCCGTGCTCCCGCAGCGCGCGGCCGAGGAGGGGCCCGTCGAGGACGCTGCCGACGACCACGGGGACGCCGGGGACGCGGTCGGCGTCGCCGGTGGAGAGGTCGTCGAGGACGACCACCCGCTCCCCCGCCGCCTGCATGGCGACGACCACGTGCGCGCCGATGTAGCCGGCGCCGCCGGTCACGAGCCAGGTCACCAGCCGAGCCTAGGTGCCGCGGGGGTCCGGCCGGGGGTCCGTCGGGTCACACCGGTTCAGCCGGCGCGGCGGCCGAGGGCGCGGTGGGTCCAGCCGGCGGCGGTCCAGGCCTCCCGGTCCAGGGCGTTGCGGCCGTCGAGCACCCGCTTCTGCTGCACGACCTGCCCGAAGGTGACCGGGTCC
>NZ_JBJGZB010000019.1:0-93395 GCF_054050295.1 Geodermatophilus sp. SYSU D01045 | reverse complement strand
CGGGCCCCCCCCCCCGGGGCGCGTGGTCCGCGCCTACGAGTTGGGGGGCCGCCCCCGCGGGGCCCCCCCCCCGGGCCCCCGCCCCCCCCGCGCGGGCGGGGCGGCCGGCCCGGCTCAGAGGTACTGGCCGGTGTTGGTGGCGGTGTCGATCGCGCGGCCGGAGTCGTTGCCCTTGCCGCTGATGAGCGTGCGGATGTAGACGATCCGCTCGCCCTTCTTGCCCGAGATCCGCGCCCAGTCGTCGGGGTTGGTGGTGTTGGGCAGGTCCTCGTTCTCCTTGAACTCGTCGACGCAGGCCTGCATGAGGTGGCCGACCCGCAGCCCGGCGGTGCCGGTCTCCAGGTTCTCCTTGATGGCCATCTTCTTGGCGCGGTCGACGATGTTCTGCAGCATCGCGCCGGAGTTGAAGTCCTTGAAGTACAGGACCTCCTTGTCACCGTTGGCGTAGGTGACCTCGAGGAAGCGGTTCTCCTCGCTCTCGGTGTACATCCGCTCGACGGTGCGCTGGATCATCGCCTGGATGGTGGCCTCGGCGCTGCTGCCGTTCTCGGCGAGGTCGTCGGCGTGGATGGGCAGCGACGGTGTCAGGTACTTGCTGAAGATGTCGCGGGCGGCCTCGGCGTCGGGCCGCTCGATCTTGATCTTCACGTCCAGCCGGCCGGGCCGCAGGATCGCCGGGTCGATCATGTCCTCGCGGTTGGAGGCGCCGATGACGATGACGTTCTCCAGGCCCTCGACGCCGTCGATCTCGCTGAGCAGCTGCGGGACGATCGTCGACTCGACGTCGGAGGACACGCCCGACCCGCGGGTGCGGAAGATCGAGTCCATCTCGTCGAAGAACACGATGACCGGGGTGCCCTCGCTGGCCTTCTCCCGGGCCCGCTGGAACACCAGCCGGATGTGCCGCTCGGTCTCGCCGACGTACTTGTTGAGCAGCTCGGGGCCCTTGATGTTGAGGAAGTAGGACTTGGCCTGCCCCTCCCCCTTCACCGCGGAGACCTTCTTGGCCAGCGAGTTCGCCACCGCCTTGGCGATGAGCGTCTTGCCGCAGCCGGGCGGGCCGTAGAGCAGGATGCCCTTCGGCGGGCGCAGCTCGTACTCGCGGAACAGGTCCGCGTGCAGGAACGGCAGCTCGACGGCGTCGCGGATCTGCTCGATCTGCCGGGCCAGGCCGCCGATGTCGGAGTAGTCGATGTCGGGGACCTCCTCGAGGACGAGCTCCTCGACCTCGCTCTTGGGGATCCGCTCGTACACGTAGCCCGACCGCGCCTCCAGCAGCAGCGAGTCGCCGACCCGCAGCGGCTGGTCGGTGAGCGAGTCGGCCAGGTAGACCACCCGCTCCTCGTCGGTGTGGCCGATGACCAGGGCCCGTGGCGTGACGCCGTCGACGGGCTCCAGCAGCTCCTTGAGCATGACGACGTCGCCCTGCTTCTCGAAGCCGAGCGCCTCGACGACGTTCATGGCCTCGTTGAGCATGACCTCCTGGCCGGGCCGCAGCTCCTCGGCCTCGACGGCCGGGGACACCGAGACGCGCAGCTTCCGGCCGCCGGTGAAGACGTCGACCGTGCCGTCGTCGTGCCGCCCCAGGTAGACGCCGTAGCCCGACGGCGGCTGGCCGAGCCGGTCGATCTCCTCCTTGAGCGTCAGCAGCTGCTCGCGGGCGTCGCGCAGGGTGCCGGCGAGCTTGTCGTTGCGCTCGGAGAGGAAGGCAGCGCGGCCCTCCGCCTCGGCGATCCGCTCCTCGAGCACCCGCACCTGCCGGGGGCTGTCGGCCACCTTGCGGCGCAGGAGAGCGATCTCCTCCTCGAGGTAGGAGATCTGGGAGAGCAGGGCGGAGACGTCACGTTCGCGCCGCGCTCGGAACTCGTCGGGACCGCTGACAGGACCGGGGCCCATCGCGCACCTCCGCACATCGGGGGGAGCCAGGAGGCAAATCTATACACGCCTGCCGACGCCGCGCCCGCGTGCTCGCGGGGTCCGCGCGCCCCGGCGCGGCTACTTCTGGGGACGCCGCTGGCGGACCGGCGCGACCACGCCCTCGGCCAGCCGGCGGGCGGTCACGAGGAACGCGGTGTGCGCGACCATGCGGTGCTCGGGGCGCACCGCGAGGCCCACCGCGTGCCACGGGCGGACCAGCGACTCCCAGGCGTAGGGCTCGGTCCACACGCCCTGCGCGCGCAGCGCCTCGACGTAGGTGGACAGCTGGGTGACGGTCGCCACGTAGCCGATCAGCACGCCGCCGGGCCGCAGCGCCGCGGCCACCGTGGGCAGCACCGCCCACGGCTCGAGCATGTCGAGGACCACCCGGTCGACGACCTCGTCCGCGGGGTGCTCGGCGAGGTCGCCCAGGCGCAGGTCCCAGTTCTCCGGCACCCCGCCGAAGAAGGCGCCCACGTTGCCGCGGGCGACGTCGGCGAAGTCCTCGCGCCGCTCGTAGCTGGTGACCCGGCCCGACGCGCCGACGGCGCGCAGCAGCGAGCAGGTGAGCGCGCCCGACCCGGCGCCGGCCTCGAGGACCCGCATGCCGGGCCCGACGTCGCCGCTGCCGACGATCTGCGCGGCGTCCTTGGGGTAGACGACCTGGGCGCCGCGCGGCATGGACAGCACGAAGTCGGCCAGCAGCGGCCGGAACGCCAGGTACCCGGTGTTGGCCGTGGAGTGCACGACCGAGCCCTCGGGTGCGCCGATGAGGTCGTCGTGGGCGATGGCGCCGCGGTGGGTGTGGAACTGCCTGCCGGGCTCGAGGACGACGGTGTGCAGCCGGCCCTTGGGATCGGTGAGCTGCACCCGGTCGCCGACGGCGAAGGCGCCCGGCACCGGGGCGGCGACGGCGGCCGGCGGCCCGTCGTCCGCGGGGAGCGGCTCGGCGGCGGGGGCGGCGGCGGTCGCGTTCTGGCTGGGCTCGGGCTGCGGTTCCACGGGCGGCCAGCCTAGGCGAGCCGCGGGACGGGCCCGCCCGGCGCGGGCACTCGGAACTGTCGGAGGAGCGTCGTAGCGTCGGGTGCATGACGGCAGTGGCGCAGGACCCGGCGCACAGCGGCACGGTCTTCCCCGGCACGGCGTCCGACGGCGGCGGGCAGGCCCCCGACGGGGAGAAGGCGCCGCGCCGGCCCTCGCTGTCGCCCAGCCGGGCGGCGGACTTCAAGACGTGCCCGCTGCTCTACCGCTTCCGCACCATCGACCGGCTGCCGGAGAGGAAGAGCGCCGCGGCGGTGCGCGGCACGCTCGTGCACGCGGTGCTGGAGCGGCTCTACGACCTGCCACCGGCCGAGCGGACCGTCGAGGCGGCCCGCGGGCTGGTGGCGCCGGCGTGGGACGAGCTGCGCGCCGACCCGGAGGTCGAGGCGCTGTTCACCGCCGGCGAGGACGGGGCGGAGCCGCCGTCGCTGGAGGCCTGGCTGGACTCGGCCGGGACGCTGGTGGAGACCTACTTCCGGCTGGAGGACCCCACCCGCATCCAGCCCGAGGGCCGCGAGCAGCTGGTCGAGGTGACGCTGCCCGACGGGCTGCTGCTGCGCGGCTACGTCGACCGGCTCGACGTCGCCCGCAACGGCGCGCTGCGGGTGGTCGACTACAAGACCGGCTCGATGCCGCGCGAGGCGTTCGAGTCCAAGGCCCTGTTCCAGATGAAGTTCTACGCGCTGGTGCTGTGGCGCACCCGCGGCGTGGTGGCCTCCCAGCTCAAGCTCATCTACCTCGGCGACGGCGACGCGCTGACCTACGCCCCCGAGGAGGCCGAGCTGGTCCGCTTCGAGCGGACGCTGCTGGCGATCTGGGCGGCGATCGAGCGGGCGGTGGCCACCGGCGACTTCCGGCCCAACCGCACGCGGCTGTGCGCCTGGTGCGACCACCAGGCGCTGTGCCCCTCCTTCGGCGGCACTCCCCCGCCGTTCCCGGCCGAGGCCGCGGCGCGGGCCGGCTGGGCCACGCTGCCGATCGTCGAGCGCGACTGACGCGCCTGCCCGTCCTGCCCTGCCCCGCCCCGTGGGGACGATCAGGGAGCCGCGGTGGCGACGCGCCGAGCGGTCGTGGCGTGTCGCCACCCGGACCCCGTGGTCGCGGGACACCGGTCCGGGCGTGTCCCCGCGCAGCCGCCGCCCCTCCGCGGACCGGTCGGCTGGCGCGGTCGGCGCGTGAGTTGGGGATAACGGTCACCGCCGGCGACGGCGGGGGCGAACGAGACGCACCGGTCCCCGTCGACCGGCCGGCGCGGCCGGCCCTAGCGTCGGCTGCTCCCGCCACCCAGGAGGACCGGCATGCGGGGTTACCGGGCCGACCGCGCCTTCGACGGCGAGCGGGTGCTGCGTGACGGGGCCCTGGTGCTGGTCGACGACGGCCGGATCGTCGCCGTCGAGCCCGCCGGGGCCGCCCCGCCCGACGGCGTGCCCGTCACCGCCCTGCCCGGGACGACGCTGCTGCCCGGGCTGGTCGACACGCACGTGCACCTCTGCGGCGACAACGGCCCCCGCGCCCTCGACCAGCTCCCCGAGCTGGAGCCTGCGCAGGTGGACGCGATCGTCGCCGCCGCCCTGCGGCAGCACCTGGCCGCCGGGGTCACCGCGGTCCGCGACCTGGGCGACGTCGGCTGGGCGGTGGTCGAGCGGGCGCCCGCCGACGGCCCGACGGTGGTCGCCTCGGGCCCGCCGCTCACCTGCCCGGCCGGCCACTGCGCGGGGATGGGCGGCGTGGTGCGGGGAACCGAGGCGCTGCGGGGAGCGGTCCGCGAGCGCGCCGAGCGGGGTGCGGACGTCGTCAAGCTGATGGCCAGCGGCGGCGTGATGACCGCGGGCACCGACATGACCGCCTGCCAGTTCACCACCGCCGAGGTGCGCGCCGTCGTCGACGAGGCGCACCGGCTGGGCCTGCCGGTCACCGCGCACGCGCACGCGCTGAGCGCCGTCCGGCAGGTGCTGGCCGCCGGCGTCGACGGCATCGAGCACTGCTCGTGCCAGACCGCCACCGGCTGGGGCGTGCCGCCGGCGCTGGCCGCCCAGCTCGCCCGGGCGGGCACCGCCGTCTGCCCGACGCTGGGCCTGGCCGACGGCGCGGTGCCGCCGCCCCGCATCCAGGAGCTCCTCGACCGGATGGACATCACCGAGGAGGCGCGCGCCGCCGACGCGGCCCGCATGCACCGCGCGGGCGTCCGGGTGGTCAGCGGCGTCGACTCCGGGATCGGCCCCGGCAAGCCGCACGGGCTCCTGCCGCGCGCGGTCGCCTCGCTCGTCGGCGGTGGGGTGCCCGCCCCCGAGGCGCTGGCGACGGCGACCTCCGCGGCGGCCGCCGCCTGCGGCCTCGGCGGGCGCACCGGACGGCTGGCGCCCGGCCTGGACGCCGACCTGCTGCTGGTCGACGGCGACCCCACCGTCGACGTCGCCGCGCTGGAGCGGGTGCGGCTGGTGGTCTCCCGCGGCCGGGAGGTCGTGCCGGCCGGGTGAGGGCTCAGCGGCGGGGTGCGGCGTCCCGCCCGAGCAGCAGCCCCTCGAGGTCGGCGAGCCCGACGCCGGCCAGCGTGTCGCGCAGCACCAGGCCCGGCGCGGGCGCCAGCGGCTGCAGCGCGGGCACGCCGAGGACGGTGGCGCCCGCGGCCAGCCCCGCGGCCACCCCGGCCGCGGAGTCCTCGACGACGACGCAGTCGGCCGGGTCCACGCGAAGCGCGGCCGCGGCCTGCAGGTAGGGCGCCGGGTCGGGCTTGCGGGCGGGCACCTCGTCGCCGCACACGGTGAGGTCGAACGGCGGCACGTCCGGGAACGCGGCCTCGACCTGCGCGAGGACCACGTCGGCCAGGCGGCGCGGCGTGGTCGTCACCAGGGCCGTGGGCAGCGCGGCGGCGCGCACCTCGGCCAGCAGCTCGCGCGCGCCGGGCCGCCAGTGCAGGTCGGTGGCGAGCAGGCCCGCGACGGTCTCCTCCACCCAGGCGACGTCGGCGCTCGTCTCCCCGGGCGTGCGCTCGATCCCGAGGTCGGCCTGGAGGATCCGCATCGACGTCGCCATGCTGGTGCCGACGGTGGCCTCGCGGGCGGTGGCGCTCAGCTCACCGCCGAGGCGCCGGGCGAGGGCGAACAGGGCGTGTCCCCAGTGCTGCTCGGACTCCACCAGCGTGCCGTCCATGTCGAACAGCACCGCGCGCAGGCCGGAGCGGGGATCAGGAGCAGGGAGGGTCACGGCAGGTCTCTCGGGCAGAGGGCAGGGGCACGACGGCCCGCGCCGGCCGACGTCCCCAGTGTCCCACCGTCCCGGGCCGGGCCGGTGCCCGCACGGGGGCGGTCAGTCCTCGACGCGGAACCCGATCTTCAGCGTCACCTGGACGTGCGCGACGTCGCCGTCGACGACCTGGCCGCGCACCTCCTGGACCTCGAACCACTCGACGTGCCGGATGGTCTGCGACGCCTTGCCGACGGCGGTGCGGATCGCGTCGTCGATGCCGGTCGGGCTGCTGCCGACGACCTCGGTGAGCCGGTACACGTGGTTGGCCATGGCGGTCTCCTCCCCGCACCCGGCGGCGCCGGGCGCGGGTCGATCCTGGCCCCGGGGGTGCCGGGCGGGGAACCGGGCGGATCAGCCGGGCAGGGTGTTGACCACCCGGGCGAGGACCACCACGAGGACGCCGAGGGAGATCAGCGACTGCAGCGCCATCAGGCCCTTCACCCGCAGCGTCAGCGGCATCGTGTCGGTCGGGCTGAAGGCGACCAGGTTGGTGAACGCCACGTACAGGTGGTCGCCGAAGTGGGGCCGCCATCCCGGCGGGGCGAGGCCGGGCGCGTCGGTCTGGGGGAACTGGAAGTCGGGGTGGGGCCGCGGCTCCGCGACCCGGCCGGCCGGCCCGCCGCCGTCCAGCTGCCAGTAGACCAGCGCGAAGGTGACCACGTTGACCAGCAGGACCAGCGCCGCCGCGACGAGCAGCCGGTCGGCGGTGAGCGGGACGTGGTCGACCTCGCCGCCGTCCAGCACGAGGACCACGAGCCGGGCGGCCGCGCCGGCGTTGGCGACCACGAGGGTGCCGAACAGCGCGAGCACCAGCGACCGGGCGCCGCGGGGCACCGGCCCGGGCCGGGCCGCGATGCCCAGCAGCACCAGCAGCGCGATCCCCTCCACCACCGGGACGAGCAGCGGCGGGCCCACCCGGTAGCCGGCGGGGATCAGGACCTGCAGCAGGATGACCACCACGACCGTGAGCAGCGGCCAGGTGTAGCTCTCCGGGGTGCCGGACCGGGTCCGGTCGACCGTGCGGTCCATCGCACCACCGCGTCCCTCCCGCCCCCGGGCGGCGCGGGTCGCCGGGAGGGCGGGCCGCGACGAGGGCGCTCCCGCGGCCCAGCCTCCGCAGCAGGGGCTCCGGCCGCGTCACCCGCCGCGGACGAGGGAGCGAGGTCAGGCGGTGCGGCGGCGCAGGCGGCGCAGCAGCACCGCGCCGACCCCGCCGGCCACGGCGACGCCGATCGCGAGCCCGGCGCCGTTGCCCTCGGCCGGCATCTGCGTGGCCGGCGGGCAGGCCGGATCGGCCTTGCGGGCGGCCAGGTTCGTGCTGCCCAGGTGCCACATCGGCCCGCCGCCGTTCCCGACGGTCACGGCGAACACGGCGTGCCGGACCCCGGGTGCGAAGGTCGTCGGCTGCGGCTCCCCGAGCGGGGCCGGCGTCACCTGGTTGGCCGGGCCCACCGGGATCTCCACCGTCTCCCCGGTGCGGTTGTCGTAGCCGAAGACCGCCGTCCAGGTGCCGTCGGCGTGCCGGACGACGCAGTCGACCAGCGGCACCACGTCCGGCGGGTCCGAGCGGTCCGGTGCCGCCGCGGCGACCCCGGGGGTCAGGGCGACGACGGCAGCGGCCGCCGTCGCCGCGAGCCCGCGCGCGAGGCGGGTCCGCCCGCGTCGCTCGGCCGTCGGTCCTGTCCTGTCCATGGCGTCCCGTTCGTGTGGGCGGCATCGTGCACCTGACACGGGACCATCGGCAGGGACCCGGCGGTCCTCCAGCGCGGCCGCCGGACGCCACCCGGGCGGGTGAGGCCTACTCGAAACGCACCGGCTGCCCGGTGGCCTCCAGCACCGACATCCACAGGTCGCCCAGCGGGTCGACGTGGTTGCGCCGGCTGACCGCCAGGGACATCGGGAGGTGCACGAACCGCCGCCGCCGGCGCGCCACGATCACCTCGGTGCGGCCGGCCATCGCCGCGTGCACGGCGGCGTGCGCCAGCCGCAGGCAGTAGGCGCTGTCGTAGGGGTTGGCCGGCACGCTGCGGATGGCGTAGCTGGGGTCGAAGTAGCGGACGTTGTTCTCGACCTTCGCGTCGTCGAGGTGCTCGGTGATCAGCCGGCGCAGCAGCCGCCCGATGTCGCCGAGCCGGACGTTGCCCGACGCGTCGCGGCCGGGCTCGTGCTCCTCGATGTGCTCCTGCCCGGCCCCCTCGGCCACCACGACGACGGCGTGCCCGCGCTCCTCCACCCGGCGGCGCAGGTGCTCGAGGAAGCCGTGCTCGCCGTGCAGCGCGAACGGCACCTCGGGGATGAGCACGTAGTCGGCGTCGTCCTTGGCTAGCGTCGAGTAGCAGGCGATGAACCCCGAGTGCCGGCCCATGAGCTTGACCAGGCCGACGCCGCCGGGCGCCGACCGGGCCTCCACGCTGGCGGCGTGGATCGACTTGGTCGCCTCCGACATCGCCGTCTGGAAGCCGAAGCTCTGGTCGATGTAGGGGATGTCGTTGTCGATGGTCTTGGGCACCCCGACGACGGCGATCTTCAGGCCACGCTCCTCGACGACCCGCACGACCTCCATCGCCCCGCGGATCGTGCCGTCGCCGCCGATGACGAACAGGACGTTGATCGCCAGCCGCTCCAGGGCGTCGACGATCTCCTCGGGGTCCTGCATGCCGCGCGAGGTGCCGAGGATGGTGCCGCCCTCGTCGTCGATGTGCTGGACCACCTCGGGCGAGAGGTCGACGACGTCCTCGCCGTAGTGCGGGATGAAGCCGCGGTAGCCGTTGCGGAACCCGACGATGCGGCGCACGCCGTAGTGCCGGCACAGCTCGAGGACCAGCCCGCGGATGACGTCGTTGAGGCCGGGGCACAGCCCGCCGCAGGTGACGATGCCGACCCGGGTCTTGGCCGGGTCGAAGTAGATGCGCTTGCGCGGCCCGCCCGGCTCCAGGCTGGGCAGCCGGTCGACCGGGACGCCGCGGCTGCCGGCCATCGACAGGGTGTCGTCGAAGAGGATCCGGTCGTCCTCCTCCACCGAGTGCTGGGTGGTCTCCCGCGCGGCCAGCCGCTCCGCCAGCGGCGAGTCGATGCGGCACGGACCCAGCGTCCGCACGGCGAGGTCCTCGTGTCCGATCACGAGGGTCAACGCTCCCACACCGGGGTGCCGCCGCTGCGCGCGGCACCCCGGTCGTCAGGACGTCATGTCGACCTGGATCTCGGGGCCGGGCCCGGACCCCTCCGGCCGCCGCCCGGCGAGCACCTCGCCCACCTGCGCGAGCCCCACGGTGGCGGCCACCAGCGGCCGCGGGTCCACGGTGCCGGCGGCGTACGCGGCGACGGTGTCGGCCAGCCCCGGCGAGGCGGACAGCACGCCGACGGCGGTCACGTCGCCGAGCACCAGCGCCCGGGTGTCGACGGCGCTCGGGCGGCCGGCCGGCCCGACGCAGACGACCCGCCCGGCCGGCTCGACCAGCCCCAGCGCCCGCGCGGGGGCGCCGGCGTCGGTGGAGGCGTCGACGACGGCGTCGAACGGCCCGCCGGGCACGGTGTCGGCGGCGGTGAACCCGAGGTCCCGGGCGAAGGCCAGGGACCCGGGGGTGACGCCGAGCAGGTGCACCTCCGCGCCGGCGGCGCGCACGAACACCGCCGTCAGCAGGCCGATGGTGCCGGGCCGGACCACCAGCACCCGGTCACCCGGCCCGGCCCCGGTGGCGCGGGCCGCGCGCAGCGCGTTGCCGCCGGGCTCGACCAGCGCGCCGAGCCCGGCGTCGACCGCGTCCGGCAGGGCGTGCAGCGACCGCGCCGGCACCGCGAGCCGCTCGGCCAGCGCGCCGGGCCGCCCGCCGCGGATGCCCACCTCCTGCCGCTGCGCGCACACGTCCTGCTGCCCGCGCCGGCAGCGCCGGCAGGTGCCGTCGCCGAGCATCGTGTCCCCGGTGACCCGCCGGCCGGCCCAGCCGGGGTCCACCCCCTCCCCCACCGCGGCGACCGTGCCGGCCCACTCGTGGCCCAGCCGCATCGGGTAGGCCGCGTGCCCCTGGTGCAGGTAGGCCATCTCGCCGGTCCAGAACTCGACGTCGGTGCCGCACACGCCGACCCGCTCGACGTCGACGACCACCTCCCCGGGCGCCGGGACCGGTCCGGCCCCGCTGCAGGGTCCCGCCGCGGGCCTGCGAGTGGCGGGGGGCAGCGGGGTCCTTCGTCTAGTCGACGAGGTCGAGCGCCGCGCCGACCAGCGAGTCGACGTCGAGCCCGTGGTACCGGTACACGCCGTCGAGGTCGCCGCTCTGGCCGAACCGGGTGACGCCCAGGTGCGCCGCCGGCACCCCGCGGACCCCGGCGAGGAACGCCAGGGTGTGCGGGTGCCCGTCGAGCACGGTGACCAGCGGCGTGGCCCGGTCGGCGGGGAAGGCGCCGTCGAGCACCCACGGCGCGGCGTCGTCGAGGCCGCGGCGGGCCTGCACCGCCCGGAACAGCAGCCCGGGGCTGGTCACCACGACGACGTCGGCGGGGAACCCGAGCCCGTCCAGCCGCTCGGCGGCGGCCAGGGCCTCGGGGACGACGGCGCCCATCGCGGCCAGCGTCACCGCCGGGCGCGGCACCCGGCGCAGCGGATACGCCCCGGCGACGACCTGCCGCCGGCGCCGCTCGCGGGCCGCGGCGTCGGCGGGCACCGCGGCCAGCGCCTGGTCGACCGGACGCGTGGACAGCCGCAGGTAGGCCGACTGCCCGCCCGGGCGGCCCATCTGGCCGAGCGCGGCGAGCAGGCACCACTCGGTGTCCAGGGCGAAGGCCGGCTCGTAGGTGAGGCAGCCGGGCTGCTCGAGGCCGATCGACGGCGTGGTGACCGACTGGTGCGCGCCGCCCTCGGGCGCCAGCGTCACCCCTGACGGCGTGCCGACCAGCAGCGACTGGCCGCCCGCGTAGATGGTGAACGACCACGGCTCCAGCGCCCGCTCGACGAACGGGTCGTAGAGCACGCCGATGGGCAGCAGCGACTGGCCCCAGCGCGACCAGGTGGCGCCGAGCTCGCCGATGGCGCCGACCAGGTTGGTCTCGGCGATGCCGAGCTCCACGTGCTGCCCCGACGGCTTCTCCCGCCAGTGCAGGATCGTCTCGGCGTCGTCGGCGAACCAGTCGCGGCGGTCCTCGTGCGACCACACGCCGACCTTGTTCACCCAGCCGCCGAGGTTGGTCGAGCTGGACACGTCGGGGCTGACGGTGACCACCCGCCGGCCCACCTCCGGGGCGGCCCGGTTGAGGTCGAGCAGCGTGCGGCCCAGCGCCGCCTGCGTGGTGGCGGTGCCCGACGGGGTGCGGCCCAGGTCGGCCGGCACGGGAGGGGCGACGGCGTCGTCGACCGGCGGCCGGGCCAGCCGCCGCGCCGCGGCGGCGAGCAGCTCGGCGGGGCGGCCGCCGGCCGGGAACCCGGCCCACGGCCGCGCCGGGTCGACGCCGACGCGGGCGGCCAGCTCGTGCAGCTGGGCCTCGGTGAGCAGCGCGGAGTGGTTCTGCGGGTGCCCCTCGGTGGCCAGCCCGTAGCCCTTGAGCGTGTAGGCGATGACGACGGTGGGCCGGGTGTCGTCGATCTGCGCGAAGGCGGTCCGCAGCGCGGTGACGTCGTGCCCGCCGAGGTTGCGCACGGCGGCGACCAGGTCGGCGTCGGGCACGCCGGCGATCAGCTCCCCGATCGCGGCCGCGCCGGGGCCGTCCCCGGGCAGCTCGCGGCGGACCTCCGCGGGCGTGCGGCGCAGCAGCCGCTGGTACTCGGCGTTGCTCATGCCGTCGATGCGGTCGCGCAGCGCGGGCCCGCCGGGCCGGGTGAACAGCTCCTCCAGCAGCGCCCCGTACTTGACGGTGAGCACCTGCCAGCCGGCCGCGGTGAACATGCCCTGCAGCCGGGTGGCGCCCATGGTCGGGACGACGCGGTCCAGCGACTGCCGGTTGAGGTCGACGATCCAGTTCACCTCGCCGAGCTCGGCGACCATCGGGTCGAGCACGGCCTCCCAGACGGCGCCCTCGTCGAGCTCGGCGTCGCCGACGAGCGACCACTGCCGCCCGGTGCCGCCGGCGCCGAACTGGGTGTTGACGTAGCGGCGGGCCAGCGCGCCCCAGATCGGCGCGGTGGCCCCGATGCCGACCGAGCCGGTCGAGTAGTCCGCCGGCACGGGGTCCTTCAGCCGCGAGGGGTAGGACTGCAGCCCGCCGAACTCGCGCAGCGTGGTCAGCCACGAGGCGTCCAGCTGGCCGAGCAGGAACTCCAGCGCGTGCAGCACGGGGCTGGCGTGCGGCTTGACGCTCACCCGGTCGTCGGCGGCGAGCTGCTCCAGCCACAGCGCGGTCATGATCGTGACCATCGAGGCGCTGGACGCCTGGTGCCCGCCCACCTTGAGGCCGCTCGGGTTGGGGCGCACCCGGTTGGCGTGGTCGACGATCGCCGTCGCCAGCCACAGCACGCGCTGCTCGATCTCGCGCAGCGCGGCGTCGTCCGAGCCGGTGGCGGGGGGCCGCGGGGCGGCGAGCGTCATGGTCACTCCTGTCGGGTGGGCGGAGGACCAGCATCGCGCGTGCGCGCGGCTCCCCCGGAGAGAGGTCCGGTGTGCCACCGTGCGCCCCGTGACCGCCCCGGACCGCCCTGCCCTGCTGCACTCGCTCTACCGGGCCTTCACCGCCCGCGACGTCGACGCGGTGGTGGCCGCCATGGCGCCGGACGTGGACTGGCCCAACGGCTGGGAGGGCGGCCGGGTGCTCGGCCGGGACGGGGTGCGGGACTACTGGGAGCGGCAGTGGGCACGGATCCGCCCGCTGGTGCGGCCGACCGGCGTCGAGGAGCGCCCGGACGGCTCGGTCGCGGTCACCGTGGCGATGACCGTGCGCGACCCGGGCGGCACGGTGCTCGCGCGCGAGACGGTGCGCCACGTCTACCGGTTCACCGGCGACCTCGTGCAGCGGATGGACATCGAGCGGATGGACATCGAGCGGATGGACACGGAGCGGATGGACACGGAGCGGCAGGACACGGAGCGGTAGGACACGGAGCGGTAGGACACGGAGCGGTAGGACGTCGGGTGGGGACGCGGCCCCCGGCCGGGGCGGGCCGGGGGCCGCGCCCGCTCACGGCACGAGGATCGCGCGTCCCCGTACCCGTCCGGCCGACAGGTCGTCGATCGCGGTCTGGTAGTCGTCGAGCGCGTACCGCTGCGTGTGCAGGGTGACCTTCTGCTGGGCGGCCAGCGCCATGAGCTCGACCAGGTCGTTGTAGCTGCCGACCAGGTTGCCCAGGATGTTGATCTCGCTGGAGATCAGGTCGATGGTCGGCACGTCGATGTTCTCGCCGTAGCCGACCACCAGGTAGTCGCCGGCCCGCCGGGTCATCGCCAGGCCCTCGGCGGTGGACCCGCCCTCGCCCACGAAGTCGATGACGACCTCCGCCCCGGCCACGCCGGTGAGCGACAGGACCTGCTCCACCTGGCCGCCGTCGGCGTGCACGGTGTGGTCGGCCCCGACGGACTGCGCCAGCTTGAGCGCCTCGGGGTTCCGGTCCACGACGATCAGCTCGGCGGGTGAGAGGGCGACCATGACCTGGATGCCGATGTGCCCCAGCCCGCCGGCGCCGATGATCACGCACCGGTCCCCGGGGCGCAGCCGCCGGGCCGCCTTGGCCGCGGCGTGGTAGGCGGTCAGGCCGGCGTCGGCGAGCGCGGCGACGTCGGCCGGCTCCAGCGACTCGTCGATCCTCACGCAGCTGCGCGCCGAGGTCTTGAGGTACTCGGCGTACCCGCCGTCGGTGTCGATGCCGGGGAACTGCGAGTTCTCGCAGTGCACGTCGTCCCCGGCGCGGCAGGCGCGGCACAGCCCGCAGGTGACCAGCGGGTGCAGGATCACCTTGTCCCCGACGGCCACGTTGGTCACCGCGTCCCCCACCGCGTCGACCCAGCCGGCGTTCTCGTGGCCGATCGTGTACGGCAGCGTGACCTGCGACTTCTCCGCCCACTGCCCCTCGAGGATGTGGATGTCGGTCCGGCACACCCCGGCCCCGCCGATCCGCACGACCACGTCGTGCGGGCCGGTCACCTCGGGCTTCGGGACGTCGTCCATCTGCAGCGGCTCGTGGTAGCCGACGACGCGGACGGCCTTCATGGCAGCACCTCCAGGGGGATGAGCGGACGCTCGTCGGGACGGGGGGTCTGGTCGGCCTCGGAGCCGGGGTAGCGGGTGGTGAGCAGGCCGCGGCAGAAGTGCGCGTTGCCGTCGACGGAGATCCGCACCGAGCGGGCCCGGCGCAGCACCGTCGGCGCGTCGTCGGGGCCCGGGCGGGTGCCGTCCTCGCGCAGCAGCACCGGGGCGGCGTCGTCGACGGGCAGGCCGAGGGCCGCGCGCCGGCGGCGCAGGGCGGCCGCGGCGTCGGCCGGGAGGTCGCCGAGGGTGACCCCCGTGACGTCGGCCGCCGGGTCGCTGCGGAGCAGGGCGGCGAGCGCCCGCTCCATCGCGGCGGTGTGCGCCTTGCGGGTGAACGTCGCCCGCAGCCCGTCCAGCGACTCCTCCGCCTCGTGCCCGAAGGTGCCGCGGTAGCCGAGCCCGGCGGCCAGCCCCCGGTTGATGAGGTCGGAGTCGTGGGGGGGGGGGGGGGGGGGGGGCGGCGCCGGCCCCCCCCCCCCCGCCCCCCCCCCCCCCCCCCCGCGCGCCCCCCCCCGCCCCCCCCCCCGCCGCGCCCCGCGGCGCGGCCCCCCGGGCCCCGCCCGGGGGGCCCCCCGGCCGCCGCGCGCCCCCCCCCCCCCCCCCCCCCCCCGCGCGCCACCCCGGGGACGGCGCTGACGGCGTCGTGGGCGTCGGAGACCATCAGCCAGGCGAAGTTCGGTGCGCAGAACGACGTCGGCAGCCGCAGGTGCACCTCGGCGGTCCCGCCGTCCGGGGAGTCGTCGACGGCCACCGAGCGGACGAACCCGAGGTCGGTGATCGGCTCGTCCAGCTCGGGGTCGACGACGGTGCCGAGCGCCGCGCGGACCTCGGCGACGAGGTCGGGCAGGACGGCGGTCACCGGGCACCCGCGAGGTCGGCCGCGGCCGGCTCGCGCGGGCCGGTCTGGGTCTCGTCGGCCTCGGGCAGCCGCAGGTGCTCGGGCACCGGCAGGTCGTAGAGGCGGGCGGCGTTGAGGCCGAGCACCTTCTTCTTCTGCTCGACGGTGATCGGCGCGTACTCCGGGCTCATGTCCTCGGGGACCTGGAAGTCCACGAACTGCTCGACCAGCCACTTCGGCGTCCAGAGCGCGTAGTCGCTGGAGAACAGGATCCGGTCCTCGCCGAGCCAGTAGAGGAGCTCGCCCATGATCTGCGCGAAGTAGCGCGGGCGGGTGTGGATGAACGGCATCGCCACGGCCAGCCCGGCGACCACGTTGGGCTCCTGGGTGGCGATCCAGCAGAAGTCCTCGAGCCGCGGCAGGCCGCAGTGCTCCACCACGAACGTCAGGTCGGTGAAGTCGGTGGCCACGTGGTCGACGTCGGCGACGTCGAAGGCGTCCCGGTCCAGCGGCCGGATGGTCGGGCCCTTGTGGATGTGGATGTTGGTGATGCCGAGCTCCCGGGACAGCTCCAGGTAGCGGCGGGCCATCGGGTCGGTGAGCTTCCAGCCGCGGGACTCGCCGTGCCAGTCGGCGGTGTAGAGCTTCACGCCCTTGAGGTGCATCCGGTCGGCGGCGGCGCGCAGCGCGTCCAGGCCCGCCTCGCCGTCGCGGGGGTCCCAGTAGTGGTTGTAGGTGAGCTTGTCCGGGTGGGCCTGCGCGAGGGCGAACGCCTCCTCGGTCTGGCCGAACCCGCGGTGGTAGAACTCCGCCAGCCGGGCCGGCTGGAAGACCGCGTGGTCGACGATGCCGTCGACGAACACGTCCCGCATCAGCCGCTCGCCGCCCTGGTACAGGTACTCCTCGTAGCCCCAGGTCTCGGACTCCGGGCTGAGGTTGCGGTGGTAGTCGTAGAAGCAGTCGATGAACTGCTTGCCGTGCACGTTGCGCTGGTTCTCCGGGCGCGCGTCCCACAGCGCGATGTGCGCGTCCACCACGTAGTACTGCTCGCCGTCCCTGGTGTACATCCGTCGGCCTCCGTCGGCTCCGGTCGTGAGCTGGGTCACGTTCTCGCCGCCGACGCTAGGGCGGGACGCGGCCACCGCGAACGGTCCCGGTGTCTCACTCTGAGACGCCGCAGCCGCCGCCGGGACGGGTACCTTCCCGTGACACGGGACACAGGCGTCCTGCCGTCCGGAGGTGACCGTGGACGAGCTGGTCGGTCCCCCGGAGCCGCTGCCCGACCCCGCACTGGGCGCCCGGGGCAGCGCCCCGCGGGTGCGCGCGTCGTGGCGGCGCAGCCAGGGCTACGGCGTGCCGCCCGACGAGGTCGTGCCGGTGTTCACCGGGACGCCGGACACCGGGTCGCTGCTCTACGAGTGCGCGCACCGGGTGCTCACCGACCTGCAGACCACGATCGCCGACGAGCCGGTGAGCCTCATGGTCGCCGACCCCGCCGGGTTCGTGCTGGCCCGCCTCGGCGACGACACCTCGATCCAGCGCGCGCTGGACCGGGTGCACCTGGCGCCGGGCTTCTCCTACGCCGAGCGCAACGCCGGCACCAACGGCCTGGGCCTGTCCCTGGCCGACCGGGCGCCGTCGCTGGTGCGGGCCGGCGACCACTGGGTCAGCGACCTGCGCGGCTACACCTGCGCCGCCGCACCGGTGCTCGCACCGGTCACCGGCGAGCTGGCCGGCAGCATCAACCTGACCACCTGGTCGGACTCCTCCTCCGACCTGCTGCTGGGCCTGGCGCAGACGGCGGCCAGCGCCACCAGCGCCCTCATGGCGGTCCGCTCGGGCGGCCGGCTGCTGCGCCCGGCGCCGCGCGGCGAGGTGTTCCGGGTGGTCGGCGGGTCACTCGCCCCCGACGACGGCGACCCGTGCGTCTCCGCCTCCTGGCGGGCGGCGGTCGACCGGGCGGGGGTCGCGGTCTCCTCGGGCCGGCTGGCGGTCGTCGTCGGCGAGGCGGGCGCGGGCAAGGCGACGGCGGCCGCGCTGGCCCGGCGGCGACTGCCCGGCCGGCAGCGGCTGCTGCACGCCCGGGCGCCGGAGGCCGGGGACGTCGCCCCGTGGCTGGAGCTGTGGACCCCCGAGCTGCGCGACGCCGACACGTGCGTGATCGTCTCCGGGCTGCACCGGCTGCCGGCCTGGGCCGCCGGGGAGCTGGCGCAGGTGCTGGCCGCGGTCCGCCGCGCCGGGCGCCCGCAGCCGGCGGTGCTCACCGCGCCGGAGTACGCGGCGCTGCCCGAGCCGATCGCCCGGCTGGCCGACGCCGTCGTCGAGGTGCCGCCGCTGCGCGACCGGGTCGACGACGTGCTGCCGCTGGCGGCCTGGACCGCGCGGCAGGAGCGGCACCGGGACGTGTCGTTCACCCCGCGCGCGGCCCGGGCGCTGGCCGCCTGCGGCTGGCCGGGCAACGTCGCGCAGCTGCGCCGGGTGGTGCGGGAGGCGGCGACCCGCACCGACGTCGTCGACGTGCACCACCTCGCACCGGAGGTGCTCGACGGCGGCGCCCGCCCGCTGTCCCGGCTGGAGCGGCTCGAGCGCGACGAGATCGTGCGGTGCCTGACCGAGCCGGGCACCACGATGACCCGCGTCGCCGAGGAGCTCGGCATCGGCCGGGCGACCCTCTACCGCAAGATCGCCCAGTACAGGATCACCGTCCCGGACCGTGCCCCCGGGAGCCATTAGCGCGACGAAGGCGCTCTAGTCCTCGTCGGTGCGGTAGCCCAGGTTGGGGGCGAGCCAGCGCTCGGCCTCGGCGAGCGTCCAGCCCTTGCGGCGGGCGTAGTCCTCGACCTGGTCGCGGCCGATCCGGCCCAGGTTGAAGTACCGCGCCTCCGGGTGCGAGAAGTACAGCCCGCTGACCGCGGCGCCGGGCCACATGGCCATCGACTCGGTCAGCTGCAGCCCGATCGAGGCCTCGACGTCGAGCAGGTCCCAGATCGTCTGCTTCTCGGTGTGCTCGGGGCAGGCCGGATAGCCGGGCGCGGGGCGGATGCCGCGGTAGCGCTCGGCGATCAGGGCGTCGTTGTCCAGCCGCTCGTCGGCGGCGTAGCCCCAGAACTCCCGGCGCACCCGCTCGTGCAGCCGCTCGGCGAACGCCTCGGCCAGCCGGTCGGCCAGCGCCTCCAGCAGGATCGCCGAGTAGTCGTCGTGGGCGGCCTTGAACGCCGCGACCCGCTCGGCCGACCCGAGCCCGGCGGTGACGGCGAAGGCGCCGACGTGGTCGCGCAGCCCGGTCTCCCTCGGCGCGACGAAGTCCGCGAGCGACTTGCGCGAGGCGCCGTCGCGGCCCTCGGTCTGCTGCCGGAGCTGGTGCAGCACGGCGCGCACCTGGGTGCGGGACTCGTCGGTGTAGACCTCGATGTCCTCCCCGCCGACCCGGGCCGCGGGGAACAGCCCGAGGACGCCGTTCGCGGTGAGCCAGCGCTCGGCGACGATCCGGTCGAGCATCTGCTGCGCGTCGGCGTACAGCCGCCGCGCCGCCTCGCCGGTGGCCGGGTTGTGCAGCAGGTCGGGGAACCGGCCGCGCATCTCCCAGGCGGTGAAGAACGGCTGCCAGTCGACGTACCCGCGCAGCTCCTCCAGCGGGTAGTCGCGCAGCACGCGGGTGTACCCCACCTCGGCGTCGCCGTGCGCGTGGTCGCAGGCCGGCCCGGTGCACACGTCGCGGGCCTGCTGCAGCAGCATCCGCGGCCGCGGCGGGGTGTAGGCCGACCAGTCCAGCGCCGGCGCGGCGGCGCGGGCGGCGGCCAGCGGCAGCAGCGTGCGGGTGTCGGTGCGCGCGGCGTGCCGCTCGCGCAGGGTCTCGTACTCGGTCTCGGTGGCCGCCAGCAGGCCGGGGCGCTGCTCGTCGGACAGCAGCGCCGCGACGACGGGCACCGACCGGGACGCGTCCTTCACCCAGATGACCGGGCCGTGGTAGCGCGGCGCGACCTTGACCGCGGTGTGCGCCCGCGACGTCGTCGCCCCGCCGATGAGCAGCGGCACCTCGAAGCCCTGCCGCTCCATCTCGCCGGCCAGGTTCACCATCTCGTCCAGCGACGGGGTGATCAGCCCGGACAGGCCGATGACGTCGGCGCCGACCTCCTTGGCGGTGTCGAGCACCTTCTGCGCCGGCACCATGACGCCGAGGTCGACGACGTCGTAGTTGTTGCACTGCAGCACGACGCCGACGATGTTCTTGCCGATGTCGTGGACGTCGCCCTTCACCGTCGCCATGACCACGGTGCCGTTGCTGCGGTCGGCGTCGCCGGGCTGCTTCTCCGCCTCGATGAAGGGCACGAGGTGGGCCACGGCCTTCTTCATGACCCGCGCGGACTTCACCACCTGCGGCAGGAACATCTTCCCGGCGCCGAACAGGTCGCCGACGACGTTCATCCCGCCCATCAGCGGGCCCTCGATGACCTCGATCGGCCGGCCGCCGCGCGCGGCGATCTCCAGCCGCAGCTCCTCGGTGTCGGCCTCGACGAAGTCGTCGATGCCCTTCACCAGCGCGTGGGTGATCCGCTCCTCGACCGGCAGCGCCCGCCACTCCTCGGCGGCGGCCTCCTCGGCGGCCTCGGAGGCGGCGTACTCGCCGGCGATCTCCAGCAGCCGTTCGGTGGCGTCGGGCCGGCGGGCCAGGACGACGTCCTCGATGCGCTCGCGCAGCCGCTCGGGGACCTCCTCGTACACCTCGAGCGCGCCGGCGTTGACGATGCCCATGTCCATGCCGGCGCCGACGGCGTGGAAGAGGAAGACGGCGTGGATGGCCTCGCGGACGCGGTTGTTGCCGCGGAAGGAGAACGAGACGTTGGAGACGCCGCCGGACACCAGCGCGCCCGGCAGGTTCTCCTTGATCCAGCGGGTGGCCTCGATGAAGTCCAGGCCGTAGCGGGCGTGCTCCTCGATGCCGGTGGCGACGGCGAAGACGTTGGGGTCGAAGATCACGTCCTCGGCGGGGAAGCCGACCCGGTCCACCAGGATGTCGTAGGCGCGGCGGCAGATCTGCTGCCGGCGCTCGAGGGTGTCGGCCTGCCCGTCCTCGTCGAAGGCCATGACGACGACGGCCGCGCCGTACTTCCGGCACAGCCGCGCTTGCTCGACGAACTCCGCCTCGCCGTTCTTCAGCGAGATCGAGTTGACGATCGACTTGCCCTGCAGCTGCTGGAGGCCGGCCTCGATCACCTCCCACTTGGAGGAGTCGACCATCACCGGCACGCGGCAGATGTCGGGCTCGGCGGCGATCAGGCGGGTGAAGCGGGTCATCGCCGCGACGCCGTCGATCATGCCCTCGTCCATGTTGACGTCGATGACCTGCGCGCCGGCCTCGACCTGCTGCCGGGCGACGGCCAGCGCCGTCGGGTAGTCGCCGTCGCGGATCAGCCGGCGGAAGCGGGCCGAGCCGGTGATGTTGGTGCGCTCGCCGACGTTGACGAACAGCGAGTCGGCGTCGACCGTCAGCGGCTCCAGCCCCGACAGCCGCAGCGCCGGGCGGACGGCCGGCGGCGTGCGCGGCGGCAGCCCGTCGACGGCCGCGCCGACCGCCGCGATGTGCTCGGGCGTGGTGCCGCAGCAGCCGCCGACGACGTTGACGAAGCCGTCCTCGGCGAAGCCGTGCAACACGCCGGCGGTGTCGGCGGGCGCCTCGTCGTACTCGCCGAACGCGTTGGGCAGCCCGGCGTTGGGATAGCAGGAGACGAACGCGTCGGCGACGCGCGCCAGCTCGGCCACGTAGGGCCGCATCTCCTCGGCGCCCAGCGCGCAGTTGAGCCCGACCACCAGCGGCCGCACGTGGCGCACCGAGTGCCAGAACGCCTCGGTCGTCTGGCCCGACAGCGTCCGGCCGGAGGCGTCGGTGATCGTGCCGGAGATCATCACCGGCCAGCGGCGGCCCCGCTGCTCGAACAGCGTCTCCAGCGCGACGATCGCGGCCTTGGCGTTGAGCGTGTCGAAGATCGTCTCGACCAGCAGCAGGTCCGCGCCGCCGTCGACCAGGCCGCCGGCCTGCTCGAGGTAGGCCTCGACCAGCTCCGGGAAGGTGACGTTGCGGGCGCCGGGGTCGTTGACGTCGGGCGAGATGGACGCCGTCCGGGTGGTGGGGCCGATCGCGCCGGCGACGTACCGGGGCTTCCCGGGGGTGCGTGCGGTGGCCGCGTCGGCCTCCCGGCGGGCCAGCCGGGCCGCCACGACGTTGATCTCCCGCGACAGCTCCGCCATGCCGTAGTCGGCCAGCGAGACGGCGTTGGCGTTGAAGGTGTTGGTCTCGACCAGGTCGGCGCCGGCGTCGAGGTACTCGCGGTGGATGCCCGCGACCAGCTCCGGCTGGGTGAGCACGAGCAGGTCGTTGTTGCCCTGGACGTCGACCGGCCAGTCGGCGAAGCGCTCCCCGCGGTAGCCGGCCTCGCTCGGGCGGTCCCGCTGGATCGCCGTCCCCATCGCGCCGTCGAGCACGAGGATCCGCTGCTCCAGCAGGGCGGTGAGCTCCGCCGTCGCGTCGGGCCGGAGGTCGGGGGCGTCGGTCACGGGCATCCTCGGGGTGCGTTCGGAACGGTGCCGGGAACTCCTGTGCAAGCGTGCCCGACACCGGAGCCGGGTGGTCCGAGGAGCAACCCGGGACGTCCGGGACATCTTCCCATCCCGCTCCACCCGGGTCAGGCGGCCCGACCGACGTAGGCTCGCAGGGGTGATCGACCCGAAGTCCGCTCCCGAGGACCTGCCCCAGCTGGACCGGCCGGTGGCGGTGGTCGCCTTCGAGGGCTGGAACGACGCCGGGGACGCCGCGACCGGGGCGCTCGAGCACCTGGAGCTCATCTGGGACGCCACGCCCCTGGCGGCGCTCGACCCCGAGGACTACTACGACTTCCAGGTCAACCGGCCCACCGTCTCGCTCGTCGGCGGGGTGAGCCGGCGCGTCGAGTGGCCGACGACGCGCGTCTCGGTGGCCCGCCCGCCGGGCAGCGACCGCGACGTCGTCCTGATCCGCGGGATCGAGCCCAACATGCGCTGGCGCGGGTTCTGCGCCGAGCTGATCGAGCTGTGCGAGGAGCTCGGCGTCCAGACGGTGGTGGCGCTGGGTGCCCTGCTCGCCGATACCCCGCACACCCGGCCCACCCCGGTCACCGGCTCGGCCTACGACCAGGAGTCCGCGCGCGCCTACGGCCTGGAGACCTCCCGCTACGAGGGGCCGACCGGCATCCTCGGCGTCTTCCAGGACGCGTGCGTGCAGGCCGGCCTGCCGGCGGTGAGCTTCTGGGCGGCGGTCCCCCACTACGTCTCCCAGCCGCCCTCGCCGCGGGCGACCGTCGCGCTGCTGCAGCGGGTCGAGGAGGTGCTGGAGCTGGCCGTGCCGCTCGGCGCGCTCCCCCAGCAGGCCGACGAGTGGGTGAAGACCGTCGACGAGATGGCCCAGGAGGACGCCGAGGTCGTGGAGTACGTGCGCTCGCTCGAGGAGCGCGCCACCGAGACCGACCTGTCCCAGGCCGACGGCGACCAGATCGCCCGCGAGTTCGAGCGCTACCTCCGCCGCCGCGGCTCCTCCCCCAACTGAGCGGGCCGCCTCTCCCCGTCGAGATCACGTGATCTCGCACGTCCCGGACCCGTCCGGTGGGCGAGATCACGTGATCTCGCACGTCCCGGACCCGTCCGCTGGGCGAGATCACGTGATCTCGCCGCCTCACCCCACCGGCTCTCCCTGCAGCAGTGCCCGCGGCCGAGACCGTGGCGGAGTTGGGGCGGCGGAGTTGGGGATAACGGTTGACGGGCGCTCAGGCGGGCGCCGACGACCGCGACCGGCACGATCACTCCCGGCGCAGCAGCGGGGCCATGCGGGCCGCGGCGTCGTCGCCGAACAGGCGGTCGTGGGTGGCCAGCGCGTACCGGTCGGTCATCCCCGAGACGTAGTCGACGACCTGGGTGACGACGTCGGCCTCGGTGTCCCGGTAGGACGCCGGGATGAGGCCGGGCGCGGCGAGGTGGTGGTCGACCAACCGCCGGATGACGTCGACCGCCAGCTGCTTCTGCCCCGCGGCGGTCTCGGACAGGTAGACCCGCCGGAACATGAACGTCCGCAGCTCGTCCATCGCGGCCAGCGGCCCGTCGGCCATGACCACCGCGCCGCCGTCGGCCAGGGACCCGGCGACGACGGCGTCGACCATCGCGCCCACCATCGCGCTGCCGGGCTCGCCGAACAGCTCGCAGGCGCGGGCCGGCAGGTCGGGCACGCGGAGCACCCCGGCGCGGACGGCGTCGAGGGCGTCGTGGGAGAGGTAGGCGATCCGGTCGGCGTACCGCACGCACTCCCCCTCGCGGGTGGCCGGCGGCGGGCTGATCTTCCAGCTGTGCGCGCGGATGCCGTCACGCACCTCCCAGGTGAGGTTCAGGTGCTCGAGCACCTCGACGATCCGCACCCCCTGCGCCGCGTGGTGCCACCCGCCGGGGACGTAGGGGTCGAACGCGTCCTCGCCGATGTGGCCGAACGGCGAGTGGCCGACGTCGTGGCCCAGCGCGATCGCCTCGGCGAGGGTCTCGTTGAGCCCCAGCGCGCGGGCGATGGCGCGGGCGACCTGGGTGACCTGCAGCGTGTGGGTGAGCCGGGTGACGAAGTGGTCGCCGTCGGGGTTGAGGAAGACCTGCGTCTTGTGCTTGAGCCGGCGGAAGGCCTTGGCGTGCAGGATGCGGTCCCGGTCGCGCTCGAAGGCGGTGCGCAGCGGGTCCTCGGGCTCGTCGACGGCGCGGCCGCGGGTGGCCGCCGAGCGGGCGGCGGCCGGGGCGAGGTCCTGCTCCGCCCGCTCGCGCGCGGCGCGGTCGGTGAAGCAGAACCCCGGGGGCATCAGGCCTCCCGCAGGGCGGTGTCGAGCTCGACGCCGAGCAGCGCGTCGACGGCGTCGGCGACGATCGCCGGGGCGCCGTCCTCGGCCTCCCCGTCCCCGGCCAGGGTCGCCTGCGCCCAGGCGTCGACGGCGGCGATCGCGCCGGGGCTGTCGAGGTCGTCGGCCAGCCGGTCGCGCAGCGCGGCCAGCACCGGCGCGGCCGGGGCGCCGGCGTCGCGGGCGGTGGCCTGCCGCCAGGTGGCCAGCCGCGCCTCGGCGGTGGCCAGCAGGTCCGGCGTCCAGGCGCGGTCGGTGCGGTAGTGACCCGACAGCAGCGCCAGCCGGATCGCCATCGGGTCGACGCCCTCGCCGCGCAGCTTGGAGACGAACACCAGGTTGCCCCGGCTCTTGCTCATCTTCTCGCCGTCCAGGCCGATCATCGCCGCGTGCACGTAGGCCCGGGCGAAGGGCTTGGTCCCGGTGAGCGCCTCGGCGTGGACGGCGGAGTACTCGTGGTGCGGGAAGACCAGGTCGCTGCCGCCGCCCTGCACGTCGAAGCCCATGCCGATGGTGTCCAGCGCGATCGCGGCGCACTCGACGTGCCAGCCGGGCCGGCCCGCGATGCCGCGCGGGCCGGGCCAGGACGGCTCGCCCTCGCGGGCGCCGCGCCACAGCAGCGGGTCGAGCCGGTTGCGCTTGCCCGGGCGGTCGGGGTCGCCGCCGCGCTCGGCCGACAGCGCGAGCATGGTGGCCTCGTCGTACCCGGACTCCTCGCCGAAGCCCGGCGCCTGCGCGACGTCGTGGTAGACGTCGCCGGTGCCGTCGTCGAGGACGTAGGCCAGGCCCGCGTCGAGCAGCGTCTCCACGTGGGCGACGATCATCGGGATCGCCGCGACGGCGCCGACGTAGTCCTCCGGCGGCAGCACCCGCAGCGCGGTCATGTCCTCACGGAACAGCGCGGTCTCGCGCATGCCGAGGACGACCCAGTCCTCGCCGTCGCGCTCGGCGCGCTCGAGCAGCGGGTCGTCGATGTCGGTCACGTTCTGCACGTAGTGGACCGCGTGGCCGGCGTCCCGCCACACCCGGTTGACCAGGTCGAAGGCCAGGTAGGTGGCGGCGTGGCCGAGGTGGGTGGCGTCGTAGGGGGTGATCCCGCAGACGTACATCCGCGCCACGGCGCCGGGCTCGGTGTCCACGACCTGCCCGCGCGCGGTGTCGTAGAGCCGCAGGACCGGACCGGAGCCCGGGAGGGTCGGCAGGAGCGGGGCGGGCCAGCTGAGCACGTCGTCGAGCCTAGTTGCGCTCCCGGCGCGCCCGCGGGCGCCGTCCCCACCTGGGGACGGCGCCCGCGGGACCGGCTGCCTGCTGGTCGCCGGCTACCGGTCGCCGGCTACTGGTCGTCGTCGTCGACCCACTCGAGGGTCCGGCTCACCGCCTTCTGCCACTTGCGGTAGTACCGGTCGCGGGTGGCCTGGTCCATGTCCGGGCTCCACCGCTTGTCCTCGGCCCACTGGCTGGTGAGCTCCTCCTCGTCGGCCCAGAAGCCGACCGCGAGGCCGGCGGCGTAGGCCGCGCCCAGCGCCGTCGTCTCGGCGATCTTCGGGCGGACGACGTCGACGCCGAGGATGTCCGCCTGGAACTGCATGAGCAGCTCGTTGACCACCATGCCGCCGTCGACCCGCAGCTCGGTGAGGGCGACCCCCGAGTCGGCGTTCATGGCGTCGACGACCTCGCGGGTCTGGTAGGCCGTGGCCTCCAGCACCGCCCGGGCCAGGTGGCCGCGGTTGACGTAGCGGGTGAGCCCGACCAGCGCGCCGCGGGCGTCGGAGCGCCAGTGCGGGGCGAACAGGCCGGAGAACGCCGGCACGAAGTAGGCGCCGCCGTTGTCGTCCACCGACCGGGCCACCGCCTCGATCTCCCCGGCGCCGCCGATCAGGCGCAGGTTGTCCCGCACCCACTGCACCAGCGAGCCGGTGACGGCGATCGAGCCCTCCAGCGCGTACACCGGCTTGCGGCCGCCGATCTGGTAGCAGACCGTCGTCAGCAGGCCGTTGCGCGACGACACCGCCTCCTCGCCGGTGTTGAGCAGCAGGAAGTTCCCGGTGCCGTAGGTGTTCTTGGCCATGCCCTTCTGGAAGCAGACCTGGCCGAAGGTGGCCGCCTGCTGGTCTCCCAGCGAGCCGGCGATCTTCACGCCGGCCAGGGCGCCGGCCTTGCGGCCCTCGCCGTAGACCTCGGAGTTGGACCGGATCTCCGGCAGCATCGACACCGGGATGCGCATGTCCGCGGCGATCGACTCGTCCCACGCCAGGGTGCTGTAGTCCATGAGCATGGTGCGCGAGGCGTTGCTGACGTCGGTGATGTGCAGGCCGCCGTCGGTCCCGCCGGTCATCTGCCACAGCAGCCAGCTGTCGATCGTGCCCATGAGCAGGTCGCCGCGCTCGGCGCGCTCGCGGGCGCCCTCGACGTTGTCGAGGATCCAGGTCACCTTCGGCCCGGCGAAATAGGTGGCCAGCGGCAGGCCGACCTTCTCCTTGTACCGGTCCGCTCCCCCGCCGAGCTCGCCGAGCTCGGTGACGATGCGGTCGGTGCGGGTGTCCTGCCAGACGATCGCGTTGTACACCGGCTCGCCGGTGTTCTTGTCCCACACGACGGTGGTCTCGCGCTGGTTGGTGATGCCGACGGCGGCGAGGTCGGAGCCGACCAGGTCGGCGCGGGCCAGCGCCTGCCCGACCACCTCGCGGACGTTGCTCCAGATCTCCACCGGGTCGTGCTCGACCCAGCCGGCGCGCGGGAAGATCTGCGCGTGCTCCTTCTGCGCCACGGCGACGACGGCGCCGTCGTGGTCGAAGACCATGCAGCGGGTGCTGGTGGTGCCCTGGTCGATGGCGGCGATGTAGCTGCTCACGGTTCCTCCGGGTGCGACGTTGCAGGGGGACGGTGCAGGGGACGGGTGCGGACGGTCGGGACGGGTGGCCGGCGGGACGGCCGGGCCGTCAGAAGCCCTGGGCGAGCAGGCCGGCCAGGGCACCGCCGACGAGCGGGCCGACGACGGGGACCCACGCGTAGCCCCAGTCGCTGCCGCCCTTCTTCGGGATGGGCAGCACCGCGTGCGCGATCCGGGGGCCGAGGTCGCGGGCCGGGTTGATCGCGTAGCCGGTGGGCCCACCGAGCGAGTTGCCGATCCCGATGACCAGCAGGGCGACGGCGATCGGGCCGATCTCGCTCGGCGTGTTCCCGAACCTCAGGATGATGTACACGAGCACGAAGGTGCCGATGGCCTCGGTGACCGTGTTCCACGGCAGGCTGCGGATCGCCGGGCCCGTGGAGAAGGTCGCCAGGATCTCCCCGGGCTCGTCGTGCCGGGCGTAGTGCTTCTGGTAGGCGAGCCAGGCGACGACGGCGCCGAGGAACGCGCCGACGAACTCCCCGGCGAAGTAGACCAGGGTGCTGCCGAACGTGACGTCCACGCCGGGGGCGTACTCGTCGGCCCCGGAGGCCCACAGCCCGACGGTGACCGCCGGGTTGAGGTGGGCACCGCTGCGGTAGGCCGCGTAGACGCCGGCGAAGACGCCCAGGCCCCAGCCGAAGTTGATGAGCAGCCAGCCGCCGCCGTGGCCCTTGGAGTCGGTGAGCAGGACGTTGGCGACGACGCCGACGCCGAAGAGCAGCAGGACCGCGGTGCCGAGCACCTCGGAGAAGAAGACGGAGGTCAGTGACACGCTGAGACACCTCTCTGTGTCCGGATGTGCCGTGATGGGGGCCCGCCCGGTCCGGGCGGGACGTGCCGTGCCCTGCGTCCACCTCCTCTCCGGGAGCGGCGGTCGGGTCGGGCCGGCGGGACGCCCCGCCGGCCCGCGGTCTCAGGAGGCCCCGGCGAAGGGCCGGATGTCCGGCGCCCGCAGGCGCGCCCGCTCGGCGGAGGTGTCGTCGGGCATCGCCTCGGCGGCGCGCTCGGCCTCCACCCGCGCCAGGTAGGTGCTGATCTCCCGCTCCCGCTGGGCGTCGTCCCAGCCGAGCAGGGGCGCCATGAGGTCGGCCGCGGCCCGCGCGGAGGCGGTGCCCCGGTCGGCCTGCTCGTAGGACAGCCGGGTGCGGCGGGTGAGCACGTCCTCCAGGTGCAGGGCGCCCTCGGCGGTGACCGCGTAGACGACCTCGGCCGGCAGGTAGTCCGGCGCGCCCTCCAGCGGGCGGCCCATCTCCGGGTCGGCGTCGACCAGGGCGAGCACCTCGTCGACCAGGCTGCCGTAGCGGTCGAGCAGGTGCTCCACGCGCTTCTCGGTCCAGCCGTGCGCGGCGGCCAGGTGCGCCTTGCGGTTCCAGCGCACGCGGTAGCCGTCGGCGCCGGCCAGGGGCAGCTCCTCGGTGAGCGAGGACGGGATCGGCGCGTCGGGGTCCTCGCCGGGTGCCCGGTCGGCCAGGGCCATGTCGACGACGTCGCGGGCCATGACGCGGTAGGTCGTGTACTTGCCGCCGGCGATCATCGTCAGGCCGGGCCGGACGGTGGCGGCGGTGTGCTCGCGCGAGACCCGCGTCGTCCCCCCGGCCTCCTCCCCGACCGGCTGCAGCAGCGGGCGCAGGCCGGTGTAGACGCCCAGGACGTCCTCGCGGGTGAGCGGGCGGGCGAGCACCGCGTTGGCGTGGTCGAGCAGGTAGTCGACGTCGGCGGCCGAGGCGACCGGGTGGTCCTTGGCCAGGTCCCACGGGGTGTCGGTGGTGCCGATCACCCAGTGCGTCGGCCACGGGATGATGAACAGGACGCTCTTCTCGGTGCGCAGGATGAACCCGTCCTCGCCGGCGATCGCCTCGCGCGGCACGGCGATGTGCACGCCCTTGGAGGCGCGCACGGTCAGGCCCTGGGCGCGGAAGAGCTCCTCCGTCTCGTCGGTCCACACGCCGGTGGCGCCGACGACGTGGCGGGCGCGGACGGTGAGCTCGCGGCCGGTCTCGAGGTCCACGGCGCGCACGCCCGCGACCCGGCCGTCCTCCTCGAGGTAGCCGGTGACCTGGGTGCGGCTGGCGGCCAGCGCGCCGTGCCCGACGGCGGTGCGCACGAGCACCTGCACGAGGCGGGCGTCGTCCACCTTGGCGTCCCAGTAGCGGATGGCGCCGACGGCCACGTCGTCCTTCAGCGAGGGCGCGGCCCGCCGCAACCCCTTCTTCGACAGGTGCCGGTGCAGCGGCACGCCGTGGCCGTCGCGGCGGCCGAGCAGGCCGCCGAGGGTGTCGTAGAGCGCGATGCCCGCGCCGATGTAGGCGCGCTCCCACACGCGGTGCCGGATCGGGTAGAGGAACGGCACCGGGTGGACCAGGTGCGGGGCGAGCCGGCCGACGAGCAGGCCGCGCTCGTGCAGCGCCTCGCGGACCAGCGCGAAGTCGAGCATCTCCAGGTACCGCAGGCCGCCGTGCACCAGCTTGCTGGCCCGGCTCGAGGTGCCCGAGGCCCAGTCGCGCTGCTCGAGCAGGCCGACCGTCAGGCCGCGGCTGGCCGCGTCGAGCGCGGCCCCGGCCCCGGTGACCCCGCCGCCGATGACCAGGACGTCCAGCACGTCCCGGGACATGCGGTCGAGGGCGGAGGTGCGGACCTCGGGCGAGAGGGCTGTGGACACCGGGCACTCCTGAGGTGGTGCGGGGGTGGTGCGGGGCGCCGGCGGGGTGCCGGCACCCGAGGACGAGGGTCAACCTGCACCTGTTGGGCTCGCAGGGCAACCACCTGCACCTCCGTGCACGACCGGCCTAGCGTGGACGCCGACCGCGGGGTGTCGCCCGCGTCGGGAGGGAGGGCGGCGTGGCGTCCGAGGACGACCTCGAGCGGGTGGCCCGTCGGTACTGGCTGGACCGCGTCCGGATGGAGGACATCGCCGCCGAGGAGGGGGTCTCGCGGTCCACCGTGTCCCGCATGCTGGACGCCGCCCGGGCGCTCGGCATCGTCACCGTCGCGGTCAGCGCCGTGCACGGACGTGCAGCCTCGATGGCGGGCGAGCTCGGCGCCCGGTTCGGCGTCACGGCCCGGGTGGTCACGGTGCCCGAGGACGCCCCCGACGTCGCCCGGCTGCAGCTGGTGGCCGACCGGACGGCGGCGGTCCTCGACGAGGCGATGGGCGACGGGATGACCCTCGGGCTGGCGTGGGGCACCACCACCAGCGCCGTCGGCCAGCACCTGCGGGCCCGGCCGCTGCGGGACGCGCACGTCGTCCAGCTCAACGGCGCGATGAACACCCACAGCAGCGGCGTCGGCTACGGCAGCGACGTCCTCGGCCGGTTCGGCACCGCCTGGGACGCGCAGGTGCACCACTTCCCCGTGCCGGCGTTCTTCGACCGGTCCGAGACCCGCCAGGCGATGTGGCGCGAGCGCAGCGTGCGCCGGGTGCTGGCGATCCAGCAGTCCGCCGACGTCGCGCTGTTCGGGGTCGGCGCGATGGCCGGCCCGGTGCCGAGCCGGGTCTGGGCCGAGGGCTACCTCGGCCCCGCCGACCGCGCCGACCTCGCCGCCGCCTCCGTGGTGGGCGACGTGTGCACCGTCTTCCTGCGCGGCGACGGGACCTGGGAGGGCATCCCGATCAACACGCGCACCAGCGGCCTGGTCCCGCCGGCGCTGCGCCGCATCCCGCGGCGGGTGTGCGCGGTCGCCGGCGTCAGCAAGGTCACCGCGCTGGCCGCGGCGCTGGCCGGCGGGCTGGTCACCGACCTGGTGCTGGACCAGCGCACCGCCGCGGCGCTGCTGCTGCGCCGGGCCGCGCCCCGCCCGGTGCCGGCCCTGTGGGCCCGCTGACCGGCTAGCGTCGGGGCCCGTCCCCGCGCGAGGAGGCCGCGATGGAGCTGTCGGGCTACCTGCCGGTGCTGCGGCGCACCGACGCCCGGTTCGCCGACGCCGCCGCCGAGGCCGTGCTGGCCGGCGGCTGGACCGCCCCGGTACCGGGGTGCCCCGGCTGGACGCTGGCCGACCTGGTGTGGCACCTCGGCGAGGTCCAGCACTTCTGGGCGTGGGTGGTGCGCACCCGCGCCGCCGACCCCGGCGGGTACGTGCAGCCGCACCGCCGTCCCGACGACGAGCTGCTGGGCTGGGCGTCCGGGCAGTCCGCGGAGCTGGAGGCCGCGCTGGCCGGCGCCGACCCCGCCGAGCGGGTGTGGACCTGGGCGCCCCGGCAGGACGTCGCCTTCGTGCTGCGCCGCCAGGTGCAGGAGGCCGTCGTCCACACCGTCGACGTCGAGCAGGTGCTCGGCGACGTGCGGCCCATCCCCACCGACGTCGGCCTCGACGGCCTCGACGAGTGGCTGGAGGTGATGGTGCCCGGCGCGCTGCCCGACGGCCCGCCCGAGGGCGCGCACCCGGTGGTGCTGCACGCCATCGACGCCGGCGTCGAGCGGACGCTGTTCGCCGGCACCCGGCCACAGCCGGTGGCCACGCTGCGCGGCACCGCCGGTGACCTGCTGCTGGCGTGCTGGCGGCGGGTGCCGCTGGAGGTGCTCACCGTCGACGGCGACGGCCTCCAGGCGGCCGCGATGATCGCCGCGGTCGACCTGACCTGACCCGGTCCGGGCCCACCCGACGGCCCGCCGGCGCGTGAGCGTGTGCGCCGACGCGGGGTTCCGGCGTCCCGGGTGCGGCGTCAGCGCACACCGTCGAACGCCCACGGCCCGTTCCGGCACCCGAGTGGGCCGCCGGCGTACGACGGTGCCCGGGTCGGGCGCCGCGACCGGTCAGAAGGGAGGCCAGGGCAGGGCGGGCCAGTCCCCCGACGGCTCGGGGTGCAGCTGGGTGCGCAGGAGCTCGGCCACCCGCTGCTGCGTGCAGCGGACCTCGCGCCGGGTCAGGTGCTCGTGCAGCGCCGCGCCGAGGTCCCCGCGCAGGTCGTCGGCCAGCCGCTCGAGCACCGCCAGCGCCTCCAGCGGCAGCGGCCGGCCCGCCCAGCGCCACAGCAGGGTGCGCAGCTTCGGGTCGGTGGAGAAACAGATGCCGTGGTCGACGCCGTACACGTGGCCCGACGTCGTCGGGATGATGTGCCCGCCCTTGCGGTCGGCGTTGTTCACCACGGCGTCGAACACCGCCATGCGGCGCAGCCCCGGGTGGTCGGAGCGGACGAACGCGGCCAGGTCGACGTCGGGGTCGCCGTCGATCCACAGCTGCACCATGCCGGGGCCGAACGGGCCCTCGCGCAGCACGGTGGGCGGGACGACGTCCCAGCCGGTGGCCTCGCTGACCAGCGCCGCCGACACCTCGCGCCCGGCGAGGGTGCCGTCGGGGAAGTCCCACAGCGGCCGCTCGCCGGCGACCGGCTTGTAGACGCACTCGGCCTCGAGCGTGCCGGTGCGGACGGTGCCGAACAGCGTCACGTTGCTCGCGTCGAGCATGCGGCCCTCGACGTCGATCTCGCCCTCGCGCAGCAGGGCGCGCGCCTCGGCGGCGGTGGCCGGGGCGCGGAGGTCCTCCGCGGGCTCGCTCATCGCCGTCGTCCGGGGATCAGCGGCGGTAGCCGTTCTGCCGGGGGCAGACGTGCCCGGTCGGGTCCAGCGGCAGCGAGCACAGCGGGCAGGAGGGCCGGCCGGCGGCGACGACGCGGCGGGCGCGGGCCACGAACGAGCGGGCGGCGCCGGGGGTGATGGTCACCCGCAGCGCGTCGGGGCCCTCCTCGGCGTCGGACAGGATGGCCTCCTCGTCGACCGGCTCGTCGGTGGCGGCCACGGCCTCGACGACGACGGCCTGCGCCTCGCCGTCCCAGGCCAGGCCCATGGCGGCGACGCGGAACTCCTCGTCGACGGGCGCGGTGAGCGGCTCGAGGTCGTCGACGTCGGCGGTCGGCGGGACGGCGGTGCCGGGGCGGGTGGAGATCTCGTCGAGCAGCTCGTCCATGCGCTCGGCGAGGACCTGCACCTGCGACTTCTCCAGCGCGACGCTGACCACGCGCCCCTCGGCGTCGGACGCCTGCAGGTAGAAGGTGCGGTCCCCGGGCTGGCCCACCGTCCCGGCGACGAACCGGGACGGGCGGTCGAAGCGGAAGACCTGGCGAGGCACGCGCCCAGGTTACGCGGGGAGGCGGACGGTTGCGTTCAGGTCGCGGCCGCCCCGGCCCCGCCGCCCACCACGGCGTCGGAGTCGGCCTTCCGCTCCTTCGGGAGGAGTGCCGCGACGTCGCCGCCGGTGTCGTTCACCCGGACGACGAACGGCCGGGTCTCGGTGTAGGTGACCACCGAGATCGACGCCGGGTCGACGACGATCCGCTGGAAGGCGTCCAGGTGCAGGCCGAGGGCGTCGGCGAGGACGGCCTTGATGACGTCGCCGTGGCTGCACGCCAGCCACACCGCGTCGGGCCCCAGCCGCGCGTTCCACTCGCGGACGGCGGCCACCGCGCGCGCCTGGGTCTGCGCCAGCCCCTCCCCCTCCGGGCCGGGGAACACCGCGGCGGAGGGGTGCTGCTGCACGACCTTCCACAGCGGGTCCTCGACCAGCTCCTCGAGCTTCCGGCCGGTCCAGTCGCCGTAGCGGGCCTCGCCGAGCCGGTCGTCGGCCTGCAGCTCCAGGTCGCGGTCGGCGAGGACCGCCTCGGCGGTCTGCCGGCAGCGCTCCAGCGGGCTGCTGACCACCGCGGCCAGCGGCACCGGCGCCAGCCGCCGGCCCACCGCGGCCGCCTGCTCCTGCCCGGTCTCGTCGAGCCGCACGCCCGGGGTCCAGCCGGCCAGCACGCCGCCGGCGTTCGCCGTCGTCCGGCCGTGCCGCAGGAGGATGACGGTGGTCACGACGCCCGAGCCTAGGCGTCAGCGCGGGGCCAGCACCCCGACGCCGACCAGCGCGAGCAGCGCCAGGCCGAGCACCACGCGGTAGACGACGAACGGCGTGAACGTGCCGCGGTCGAGGTAGCGCAGCAGCCAGGCGATCACCGACAGGCCGACGCCGAAGGCGATGACCGTGGCCAGCAGGGTCGGCCCCCAGGAGACGGTCTCCCCCGCGACGTCGCCGGTGAGCGCCTCGTAGACCTGGAAGAAGCCCGACCCGAGCACCGCCGGGATGGCCAGCAGGAACGAGTACCGGGCGGCGGCCGCGCGGGTGTAGCCGAGGAACAGGCCCATGGTGATCGTGCCGCCGGAGCGGGACACGCCCGGCACCAGCGCCATCGCCTGGGCCAGGCCGAACAGCAGCCCGTCCCGGACGGTGAGCTGCCGCAGCTCCCGCCGCTTGCGGCCGACCCGGTCGGCCCAGTACAGGACCAGCGAGAACGCGACCAGCGAGATGGCGACGATCCGCAGGTCCCGGAACGTCGTCTCGATGTCGTCCTGGAACAGCAGGCCGAGGACGACGATCGGGATGCTGCCGATGATGATCAGCCAGCCCATCCGGGCGTCGGGGTCCGACCGCTTCGACCGGTCGCGCAGCGCCCGCAGCCAGGCGACGACGATCCGCGCGATGTCCTTGCGGAAGTAGAGGAGCACCGCGGCCTCGGTGCCGATCTGCGTGATCGCGGTGAACGCCGCGCCCGGGTCACCCCAGCCCGCGGCCTCCCCGACGACGCGCAGGTGCGCGCTGGAGGAGATCGGCAGGAACTCGGTCAGCCCCTGCACCAGCCCCAGGACGACCGCCTCGAACCACCCCACCGGCGCTCAGCCCCGGGTTCCGGGGGTCGGGCGGGACGCGGTGCGCGGGTTCCGTCGGAGCACGGGAGGACAGCCTAGGTCGGGTCGCCGGGGCCGGCCCGCCACCACGCGGGTCGCCGTCCTCACACCGCCGCGCCCACCGGCCGGTGTCGTCCCGCGACGGTAGGTTGGCCGGTCGTGGAACAACGGGCGCTGGGACGCAGCGGCCTGGTCGTCTCCCGGCTGGCGCTGGGCACCATGACCTGGGGCCGGGACACCGACGAGGACGAGGCGGCGCTGCAGCTCACCGCCTTCGTCGACGCCGGCGGCACCCTCGTCGACACCGCCGACGTCTACTGCGACGGCGACAGCGAGCGGACCCTGGGCCGGCTGCTGGCCGACGTCGTCCCGCGGTCGGAGGTGCTCGTCGCGACCAAGGCCGTGGGCCGCACCGGGCCCGGGCCGCTGGGCCGCGGCGCCTCCCGCGGGCACCTGCTGGCCGCGCTCGACGCGTCCCTGGCCCGGCTGGGCGTCGACCACGTCGACCTGTGGCAGCTGCACGCCTGGGACGACCACACCCCCGTCGAGGAGACCCTCGCCGCCTGCGACACCGCCGTCGCCAGCGGGCGGGTCCGCTACGTCGGCGTGAGCAACTACACCGGCTGGCAGACCGCGCAGGCCGCCACCTGGCAGCGCGCCTGGCCCGGCCGGACGCCCCTGGTGAGCACCCAGGTCGAGTACTCGCTGCTGCAGCGCGGCGTCGAGCGGGAGGTCGTGCCCGCCGCCGAGGCGCTCGGGCTCGGCGTGCTGGCCTGGTCCCCGCTGGGCCGGGGCCTGCTCACCGGCAAGTACCGGGCGGCGACGCCGGAGGGCTCGCGCGGCGCCTCGCCGCAGTGGGCGGGGTTCATCGACGACCTGCGCTCGGCCACCGCCGACCGGATCGTCGAGGCGGTCGCCACGGCCGCCGACGGCCTGGGCACCACCCCGCTGGCGGTCGCGCTGGCCTGGGTGCGCGACCGGCCCGGCGTCGCCGCGCCCGTCGTCGGCGCCCGCACCGCCGTCCAGCTGCAGGCCTCGCTCGACGCCGAGAGCGTGCGGCTGCCCGCCGCCATCCGCACGGCGCTGGAGGACGTCTCCGCGCCGCACTTCTCCTACCCGGACCAGCGCACCGCCCGATGACCACCACCCCCGTGAGCACCGCTCCCGCCCCCGACCCCGTCTTCGCCGCCTTCGTCGCCGCCGGCCTGTGGCCGGGCCTGGGCAAGCGGGCGGCCGGCGAGCTGCCCGCCGCCGGCATCACCTCCCCCGACGACGTCACCGCCGCGAAGCTGCTGAAGATGCCGCGGGTCGGCAAGCAGCGCGCCGAGCGGCTGTTCTCCTCGTTCCTGTCCGCGCAGCCCACCTACGGCGTCGTCGAGCTGCTGGTGCGGGCCGGGCTGGACGCGAAGCTGGCGTCCTCGGCCGCCGACGCCCTGGGCGACGACGCCGCGCGCCGGCTGCGCGACGACCCGTGGGCGCTGCTGGGCCTGCACGGCGTCAGCCTCACCGACGCCGACCGGCTGGCGATCTCCCTGCTGCCCGGCGCCGACCGGCAGGACTCCCGCCGCGGCCGCGCGATCGTCGTCATGACCCTGCGGACGGCCAGCCGCGACGGGCACACCGTGCTGCCCGCCGACCTGGTCGTGGCCGCGCTGCGCGCCGAGGGCGTCGCCGACTCGGCGGCGGCGATCGTCGCGGCGGTCGAGTCCGGCGAGGTGCTCGACCACGAGCCGCCGGAGCCGGAGTGGGACGAGTCCTCCGACAGCGCTCCTGACGCCGAGCCGCCCGAGCCGGACCCGGCGCTGCGGATGCTGTCGCTGGGCCGGTTCGGGATGGCCGAGGAGGCCGTCGCCGAGGGCGTGGCCCGGCTGGCCGCCACCGCCGGGCGGATCGCCGACCCGGCCGCCGTCCGCTCGGTGTCCCAGGGCCTCGACGAGGCGCAGAAGCGGTCCGTCGCGCAGGTGCTCGGCGCCGGCGTCTCGCTGCTCACCGGCGGCCCGGGCACCGGCAAGAGCCGCACCGTGGCCGCGATCGTGCGGCTGCTGCGGGCCAAGGGCACCGAGGTCGCGCTGGCCGCCCCCACCGGCCGGGCGGCCAAGCGGCTGGAGGAGCTCACCGACCACCCCGCGGTCACCGTGCACCGGCTGCTCGGCGCGCAGGGCTTCGGCGGCGGGTTCGCCCGCAACGAGGAGTGGCCGCTGGACGCCGACGTCGTGGTGGTCGACGAGGCCTCGATGCTCGACGTCGAGCTCACCGCCGCGCTGCTGGAGGCCTGCCCGGACGGCACCCACCTGCTGCTCGTCGGCGACCCCGCGCAGCTGCCCTCGATCGGCCCCGGCCACGTGCTCGGCGACCTCATCGACTCCGGCGTCGTCCCGGTGACCGAGCTGACCACGCTCTACCGGCAGGCCGAGGGCGGCGCGATCGCCCGGCTGGCGTCGGCGGTGCGCACCGGGGAGCTGCCGCCGGTCGACTCCCCCGACCGCGAGGTCGTCGTCGTACCCGCGGCCGGCAGCGGCGAGGCGGCCCGGCGGGTGGTGCAGCTGGTCACCGACTCGATCCCGCGGGCGCTGGGGATCGATCCGCGCAACGTCCAGGTGGTGACGCCGGTGCACCGCGGGCCGGCCGGCACCATCGAGCTGAACAAGGCGCTCAAGGAGCGGCTCAACCCCGGCGACGGCACGGTGTTCGGCTTCGACGTCGGCGACCGGGTGGTGGCCACCGCCAACCACCTGGACCTCGAGCCGATCGGGTTCGCCAACGGCGAGGTCGGCGTGGTCACCGGCACCGGCGAGGGCTCGCTGACGGTCGACTTCTCCTCCGGCCCGGTGACGGTGACCGGCGACGCGCTGCCCGACCTGCGGCACGGGTGGGCGATCACGGTGCACCGCGCCCAGGGGTCGGAGTGGCCGGGCGTCGTCGTGGTGCTGCCGCCGGAGGCCGGGGGGATGCTGTCGCGGCCGCTGGTCTACACCGCGCTCACCCGGGCGCAGCAGCACCTGTCGATCGTGCACGCGTCGGGCGCGGCGCTGGCGCGGGCGGTGCGGGAGGTCGACGTCCGCCCGCGGCGCACCCGCCTGGCCCGGCTGCTCCAGGAGAACCTGGACGCCTGAACGGCCCGTGCAGCGCTGTTGGTCCCTAGTCCCGGCGGGTGAGGCCGGCGCGGAGGGCGCACAGCAGCTGGGACGTCGCCGCGCGCAGCTGGCCGGGGCAGGTGAGCGGCCGGGGGAAGGGCACCCGGACGTCGCGGTGCCCGCCCGGCCGCTCCACGCGCAGCCGGTAGCCGAACCGGTCGACGCCCAGCGGGCGCACCGTCTCCCCCGGCGCGGCCGGCACCCGGCTGCGCAGGACGGCGAGCACGTCGGGGTGGTCGCGGTCGAGGTGCTGCAGCATCCGCGCCTCGACGGCGGCGAGCGGGTCGGGGCGGGCGGCGGCGAACTCGCCCGGCGCCACCTCGGTGCACGCGTCGCCCTCGCGCAGCACGACCTCGGCGAGGTCCAGGCGCAGCAGCGTGGCCGCCGTCCCGACGTCGAGCAGCGCGCCCTCGGGCCGGACCTCGGCGAAGGCGACCGCGGCCGCCCGCCGGTCGACCTCGGGCACCGGGGTGAGCCAGCCGGCCAGCCACAGGGTGGCCCGCACCGGGTCGCGCAGCGGCACCGGCGCGCGGTCGCTGACCATGAGCAGCGCCGAGACGTCCCGGCCCGGCGCGGCCCCGAGCGCGGCGGCGACCTCGCCGTCGGCGGGGACCAGCACGAGCACCTGCCCGGCGGCGGTGGTGGCGTGCGCGAGGGGGCGGCTCGGCTCGCGGCCGGCGACGCACAGCGCCGCGGCGCTGCGGGTCGCGGCGGTGCGGGCCCGTTCGGGGGCGCCGGCGACGGAGAGCGCAGGAGAACCCGGGCAGGTGGTCATGGCTCCCCTTCAGGACGACGGTAAGGGAAGCCTAACCACACTCCCGGCGCAGGGGAAGCGGAACGTCATCCCCCGTTGGCGGTGCGCGCCCGCCGCAGGTTGCGCCGGACCGTCGCCGGGAGCAGCGCCAGGTTGGCGATCGCCCCCGCGGCGAGCACCACCAGCAGGTAGACCACCCCGCCGGCGTCGAGCACCACGGCCAGGACCACCGCGGCCAGCAGGCACAGCCCGGCCAGCCCGAGGACGACGGACGCGGCGCGGTCGCGGCGGGCGTGCGCGGCGGACTGCTCGTCGAGGACGGCCAGCGTCGTGCCGGCCCAGTCGGCGGCCGCCGGGCGCAGCCGCGCGTCGCCCACCGCCCGGCCGCGGGTCACCGCCGTCTGCACGGTGTCGGCCTCGGCACCGCTCAGCCCGTGCCGGGCGACCACCTCGGCGCGCAGGTCGCGGGTGCCCGGGCCGCGCAGGTCCGCCCAGAACCGGCGGCCGGCCAGCGACCAGGCCAGCAGCGGCAGCACGAGCGCGACGAGGAGCAGGAACACCAGCACGAGGGGCACCCGCCGAGCATGCCGGGGGGCGCCCGCCCGGGGACGTGGCCACCCCGGACGGGTGTGCCGGACGCGCCCGCGGGGCACCGGGTCGCCGACCCGACCGGGAGGGGGCGGCGTGCACGCACTGGTGACCAACGACGACGGGATCGACAGCCCGGGTGTGCACCTGCTGGCCCGGGTGGCGGCGGAGACCGGCCTGGAGGTGACGCTGGCCGCGCCCGACCGGGAGTCCAGCGGGTCCAGCGCGTCGCTGACCGCGCTGCTGCAGGGCGACCGGCTGGCGGTCCGGGAGCGCCGGCCGCCCGGTGCGGGCGCCGTCCGCTCCCTGGCCGTCGAGGCCTCCCCCGCGCTCATCGCCTTCGCCGGGGTGCGCGGCGCGTTCGGGCCGCGGCCGGACCTCGTGCTCTCCGGCGTCAACCGGGGTCCCAACACCGGGACGGCGGTGCTGCACTCGGGCACCGTGGGCGCCGCGCTGACCGGCACCCTGCACGGGCTCCCCGGGCTGGCGGTGTCCCTGGCCGGCAGCGCCGACCCGACCGCGGCGCACGCGTGGGCCACCGCCGAGGAGGTCACCCGCCGGGCGCTGCGGTGGACCCTCGCGCACCCGCCGGGGCCGGTGGTGGTCAACGTCAACGTCCCCGACGTCCCGCCGGAGCGGCTGCGCGGGCTGTGCCCGGCCCGGCTGGCGTCCTTCGGCGCGGTGCAGGTCGAGGTGGGCGAGACCGGCGAGGACTTCGTGGCGCTCACCTTCCGCGAGACCCCCGACGGGCCCGTGCCGGGCACCGACGACGCCCTGCTGCAGGAGGGGTGGGCCACGGTGACCCTGCTGCGGCCGCCCGCCGAGGCGCCCGGGGCGGACTACCCGGGGCTCGACGGCGCCTGAGCGGGCAGCGGGCGCAGGTGCTCGTGCGCCCGGGAGGCGAGCGTCGCCGGCGTGGTGGTGGGGACGGTGCGCGGCCCTCGGACCTGGCGTCCCGCAGGACCGCGGCCGTGCCGGGGGTCCACCGGCCCCCGCCGACGGTCCCGGTCAGGCGGTGCGGTCGTCGTCGTCGAAGGGGACGTCCGCCTCCTGCTCCAGGACGTCGGCCTCGTTGGCGTCGACGTCGCCGACCGGGCGCAGCGGGCCGGCCGAGCCCGGCGCGGTCGCCAGCTGCTGCTCGAGCGCGTCGGCCTCGTTCGCGTCGAGGTCGCCGACCGGTCCCGCGTCGCCGGCCCCGGCGGGGGCCGCGGGCTCGAGGAGGGCCTCCTGCTCGGCGCGGTCGGCGTCGGTGGCGGAACCGGGATCGGTCACGTCGTCCTCCCTCGGGTGCGGACCGGGTCGCCGTCCATCCTGCCGCCGGTCCCCGGCAGCGGCAGTCCGGGGGCCGCCGCCCGGGTGACCAGCAGGTGTCCACCGTGGCAACATCGGGCGGGTGAACGCCGCCGACTGGGAGTACGCGCCGCTGCGGATCCCCCCGGGCACGTCCCGTTCCGCAGCGGCGACCATGTTGAGCCTCCAATCCGACGTCGGCGGGTGGGAGCTGGCCCGCCTCCAGCTGCACGCGGACGGCACCCGCAAGGTCGTCCTGCGGCGCCGCGCGCGGCTGTCCTACCTGCCGATGCCCGTCACCTGACCCCGGCTCCCGTTTGAGCCGACGTCAAGGACTCGCTTGACCACAGGTCAAACGAGGGCCACGCTCTGCGTGTGACGCAGAGCACGTCCGGCACGCGGGCGGGTGCCGTCGAGCGCACCCGCGAGCGCGTCCTCGCCGTCGCCCGCGACCGCTTCGTGGACCGGCCCTACGACGAGGTCCGCATCGCCGAGATCGCCGCGACGGCGGGCGTGACCCAGCAGACGCTGCTCAACCACTTCCGGTCCAAGGAGGGGTTGTTCCTCGCCGTCGCCGAGCTGCTGCGGCCCGAGGTGGAGGCACTGCGCGGCCGCGTCGTCCCCGGGGACGTCCCCGGGTTCGTCCGCGGGCTGGTGCGGCAGTACGAGGCGCTCGGCGACGCCAACGTCCGCCTGGAGGCCGTCGCCGAGCGCATCGCCGACCTCGCCGTGGCGGTCGGCCGGGCCCGTGTCCACCACCGCGCGCTGCTCGAGCAGGCCTTCGCCCCGGACCTGCCGGACGAGCCGCGGGCCCGGCGACGCGCGCTGGCCGCGCTCTACGCGGTCACGGACGTGCACGCGTGGAAGCTGCTGCGCCGCGACCTCGGGCACTCCCGCGCCGAGACCACGGCGGTCCTCACCCACCTCGTCCGGGCCGCCCTCGCGACCGCCCCGTCCTGAGGAGGCGTGCCGTGCACGTGCAGGTCGCGCTGTGGGACGGCGGCGGCACCGTGCCGGCGGAGGTCGGGGTCGTGCGGCGGCTGGTGTCCCGGGGCCACACGGTCGACGTCCTGGGCGATCCCACGCTGGAGCCCGGGGTCCGCGCGGCCGGGGCCGCGTTCCGCCCCTGGCGGCAGGCGCCGCACCGCCGGTCCTCGGCCGACCGGGACCTGGTCGACGACACGACCTGCCGGACGCCGCTGCAGGTGCTCGACCGGCTGCTCACCCGGGTCCTCACCGGCCCCGCCGTGGCCTACGCCGCTGAGGTCGGGGCCGCACTGGCGGCGCGGCCGGCCGACGTGCTCGTGGCCAGCGGGGTGCTCCTGGGCGCCCTGGTGGCCGCGGAGGCCTCGGGCACCCCCTCCGTGGCGCTCTGCGCGAACGCCTACTCCCGGCCCACGCCGGACCTGCCGCCGTTCGGGTCGGGCCTGCCCCCGGCGCGCGGGCCCCTCGGCCGGGCGCGCGACCGGTCGCTCGACACCCTGGTCCGGCGCGCGTGGAACCGGGGTCTCCCCGACCTCAACGCCGTCCGGGCCGGGCTCGGCCTGGCCCCGCTGCGCGACCTGTGGGCGCAGTGGGACCGTGCCGCCCGGGTGCTCGTGCTCACCTCCGCGGCCTTCGACCTGCCCGCGCGGCTGCCGCCGAACGTGCGGTACGTCGGGCCGGTGCTCGACGACCCGGTCTGGGCCGGGCCGGTCGCACCGCCGGCCGGGGACGGGCCGCTGGTGGTCGCGGGGTTCTCCAGCACCTACCAGGCCCAGGAGGACGTGCTGCGCCGCGTCGCCACCGCCCTCGGGCGCCTGCCGGTGCGCGCCGTCGTCCCCACCGGCCCGATGGTCGACCCCGCCTGCGTCCCGGGGGCCGGCGGCGTCGTGGTGGTGCCGTCGGCGGCACACGCCCCGCTGTTCGCGGTCGCCGACGTCGTCGTCACGCACGCCGGGCACGGGACGCTGCTGAAGGCCCTCGCGGCCGGCGTCCCCGCGCTGTGCCTGCCCATGGGCCGCGACCAGCGGGACAACGTCGTCCGGGCCCGCCGGCACGGTGCGGTCCTGAGCCTCCGGCCGGGCGCCTCACCCGACCGGATCGCGGCCGCCGTGCGGCGGCTGCTCGCCGACCCCCGCTACCGGCGCGCCGCCCGGGCACTCGGGACCCGGCTCCGCGCCGACGCCGCCGGTCCCCGCCTGGTCGAGGAGATCGAGTGCGGCGCGGGGACCGGCACGTCCGACGACCGGCGGACGCCGGCCTGAACCCCCACCCACCGGAGGACGCCATGTCCACCACCCTGACCCCGCACCGACCGGCCTCGGCCCAGCTCCGCCTCCCCGGCCAGGCCGACGCACCGGACGGCCCGGTCGACCTCACCCTGATGTGGGTGATGCACCACGGCTTCCGCCGTGACCTCGCCGCCTTCGGCCGCGCGGTCGAGCGCACGCCGCTCGAGGACCGCCGGACGTGGGAGCTGCTGCGCCGCCGCTGGGAGTACTTCGCCGCGACCCTCCACCACCACCACACCGCCGAGGACGCCGGGCTGTGGCCCCTGCTGCTCGAGCGGACGGCCGCGGCCGGGGACGCGGAGGGCCGGGCGACCCTGGAGGCCATGGCGGCGGAGCACGCGGCGATCGACCCGCTGCTCGGGGAGTGCTCGCACGGTTTCGCGCGGCTGGCGGGCGTGGCCGACGGGCCCGCACGGGAGGCGCTGGCCGCGGCCGTCACGTCCGCCCACGTCCACGTCGACCGGCACCTGGCCCACGAGGAGCGCGACGCCATGCGGGTGCTGCAGGACCACCTGCAGCCGGCCGACTGGGAGTGGGTCGGCGCCCGGTTCTTCGACACCGCGTACACCACCCCGCGGCTGCTGGACCTGGTCGCCTGGGTCCTGCACGAGATGCCCCCGGAGGGCGTGGCCGCCCTGGAGCGGCAGGAGCGCGGGCGGGCCCTCGTGGCCGTCTGGCGTCTGGTCCTCCGGCGCCCGTTCCGGCGGCGGGAGCGGGCGGTCTTCCGCCACGCCTGACCCCGGTCCGCCGGGCGGCCCGCGGCCGCCCGGCGCGTCCGGTCAGGGGACGAGCACGACCTTGCCGACGGTGCCGCGGTCGGCCAGCGCGGCCAGCGCCTGCGGCGCCCGGTCCAGCGGCAGGACCTGGCCGACGAGCGGGTCGATCGCGCCCGCGGTGACCAGCCGGACCAGCTCGTCGTGCGTCTGCCCGATCACGGCCGGGTCCTTCTTCTTGTACAGCCCCCAGTGCAGGCCGACGACGCTGTAGTTCTTGACCAGCGCGTGGTTGGCTGGCGCCTCGGGGATCCGCCCGCTGGTGAACCCGACGACGACCAGCCGGCCCTCGAAAGCGATGCACTTCCGGCTCCTGTCGAACACGTCGCCGCCGACCGGGTCGTAGACGACGTCGGCGCCCTCGCCGCCGGTGAGCTCCTTGACGACGGGGACGAAGTCCTCGGTCGTGTAGTCGACGACGTGGTCGGCGCCGAGCTCGCGGCACACCTCGACCTTGTGCGCGCCGCCGGCGGTGGCGACGACCTTCGCGCCGGCGGCCTTGCCGAGCTGGATCGCCGCCGAGCCGACGCCGCCCGCGCCGGCGTGCACCAGCAGCCACTCCCCCGCCTGCAGGTGCGCCCGGCGGTGCAGGCCGACGTGGCCGGTCTGGTAGGTGATCCACAGCGCCGCGGCCTTCTCGTCGGACAGCACGTCGGGCACCGGCCAGGCGTCGCGGGCGTCCATCAGCGCGTACTCGGCGAAGGCGCCGGGACCGCCGGCCGGCGGGCCGATCAGCCGCCGGCCGTCCTCGGTCTCCCCGCACAGCTCCATGCCGGGCGTGTAGGGCAGCGGCGGGCGCTCCTGGTACCGCCCCTGCGCCATGAGCACGTCGGGGAAGTTCAGCGCCGCCGCCCGCACGCGGACCTTGACCTGGCCCTCGGCCGGGGTCGGCTCCTCGACGTCCTCCAGCCGCATGACCTCCGAGGGGTCGCCGAGCTCGTGTACCCGCCACGCACGCATGCGCCCGACCCTGCCAGAGGGCCGGTGACGCCGGTCGCCGGCCCCCGGCAGGAGCGCTCAGAGCATGGACGGCGGCCGCAGCGCCTCGGGGACGACGGCGGTCTCGCCGGTCGCGGTCTTCGCGCTCGGCACGCCCTTGAACTTGTAGGGCACCGTGCCGACGCCGGGCTGGATGACGTACGCGGCGCCGGGCTCGCCCGAGGTCCAGGCCATGACCATCGCGTCGGCGACCTCGGCGGCCGGGATGACCGGGAAGTCCGCGGCCTCGAACTCGTGCCGGATGCGGTCGATGATCGCGGTGTCGGCGAAGCCGGGGCAGATCGCGCTGATGGTGATGCCCTCGCGGGTCAGCCGCGGCGCCATCGACCGGACGAACGCGATCGCGCCGCCCTTGGCCACGCTGTAGCCGGGGTCGGTGGGCATCGGCGACAGGCCCGCCAGCGACGCCGTCACCACGATCGCGCCACCGCCGGCCCGCTTGATCGCCGGGCGCGCGGCCTGCACGCCGTAGACGACGCCGAACAGGTCGATGTCGACCACGCGCATGAACTCGTCGAGGTCGAGGGCGTCGTCGCTCTTGGCCGCGGAGATGCCGGCGTTGAGGTAGGCGGCGTCGAGCCGGCCGTGCTCGGCCTCCACCTGCGCGACGACGGCCTCGTTGGCGGCGCGGTCGGTGACGTCGAGGGCGACGAAGTGCGCGCCGAGCTCCTCGGCCACCGACCGGTTGCGCTCGGAGTCGAGGTCGGCGGCGACGACGGTGACGTCCCGCTCGCGCAGCTTCTGGGTGAGGGCGCGGCCGAAGCCGCCGGTCCCTCCGGTGATCAGCGCGACGGAACCCGGTCCGGGAGGTGTGGGAGAGGTCACCCCGGCATCACACCACGGCGCCCGCCCGGCGCTCCCGGGCCCTCCCGGGCCGCGTCAGACGCCGCGGAGGAAGCGGTCGAGCACCCGGACGCCGAAGCGCAGCGACTCCACCGGCACCCGCTCGTCGATGCCGTGGAACAGCGAGGCGAAGTCGAGGTCGGCGGGCAGCCGCAGCGGCGAGAAGCCGAAGCAGCGCATGCCCAGCCGCTCGAAGCTCTTGGCGTCGGTGCCGCCGCTCATCGTGAACGGCACCGGCCGCGCGCCGTCGTCCTCGGCCTCCAGCGCCGCGGTCATCATGTCGACCAGCGGGCCGTCGAACGTCGTCTCCACGGCCTGGTCGTGGACGATCCACTCGCGCTGGATGCCCTCGCCGACGAGGGAGGCGAGCTGCCGCTCGAACTCCTCCTCCTGGCCGTGCAGGAAGCGGCCGTCGACGGTGGCGCTCGCCGTCCCGGGGATCACGTTGGTCTTGTAGCCGGCGGCGAGCATCGTGGGGTTGGCGGTGTTGCGCAGCGCCGCGCCGATCATCCGGCTGATGCTGCCCAGCCGGGCCAGCGCCTCCTCCGGCTCGTCCGGGTCGATCTCGATGCCGTAGGCGTCCTCGACCGCGGCGAGGAACTGCCGCATCGGCGGGGTGAGCACGGTGGGCAGCCGGGTCGAGCCCAGCCGCGCGACGGCCTGGCACAGCCGGGTGACGGCGTTGTCGTCGTGGACGAACGAGCCGTGCCCGGGCCGCCCGCCGGCGGTCAGGCGCATCCACGCCAGGCCCTTCTCCGCCGTCTGGACCAGGTAGAGGCGCAGGTCGTCGCGGACGGTGATGGAGAAGCCGCCGACCTCGCTGATCGCCTCGGAGCAGTCGGCGAACAGGTCGGGGTGCTCGTCGACCAGCCAGCGGGCACCGAGCCTCCCGCCGGCCTCCTCGTCGGCGACGAAGGCGAGGACGACGTCGCGCGGCGGCTGCACGCCGGTGCGGGCCCACTCGCGCACCAGCGCCAGGACCATCGCGTCCATGTCCTTCATGTCGACCGCGCCGCGGCCCCACACGTAGCCGTCGCGCTCCTCGCCGGAGAACGGGTGCACGCTCCACTCGGCCGGGTCCGCGGGGACGACGTCGAGGTGGCCGTGCACCAGCAGCGCCGGGCGGCTGCGGTCGGCGCCGGGGACGCGGGCGACGGTGCTGGCCCGCCCGCGCTCGGACTCCAGGATCTGCGAGGCGATGCCGACCTCGTCCAGCTTGCCGGCGACCCACTCGGCGGCGGTCCGCTCGCCGGCGCTGGTGGCGGTGTCGCCGGTGTTGGTCGTGTCGATCCGGATCAGCTCGCTGAGCAGCTCGGCGACCTCGGCCTGGGCCTGGACGGGACCTCGGTTCTCCACCCCGGCGACACTACGGCCCGCCCCGGCCTCCGATCGGGACGGACGACCGGGCGATGCGACACGGCGGGGTACCCGTGCCGGACCGCGGAGGGCGTCGGGTAGTCTCGGTCCCGCACTCGTCCGGGTGGCGGAATGGCAGACGCGCTAGCTTGAGGTGCTAGTGCCCTTTATCGGGCGTGGGGGTTCAAGTCCCCCCTCGGACACAGCACCGCCCCGGTGTTCCTGCAGGTCAGGGACCCGGGGCGCTTCACGTCCGGGCCTCCGGGGCGCTGTCGGTGGGCCGCGCGAGGGCGGTTGCCGTGGCGCGCCCTCCGGGCCACCTGCGCCGGTGACGCCGTGCCGGCCGGGCACCGCCGGCGGTCGGCCGGGTCCGCTCCGTGGTCTCGGGCCCCCACCCGCGAGGTGCCGACGCGGGTGCCGGACTACCACGCGGCCGAATGGCGTTCCACCTGCAGGCCGACGACGCTGTGCCGCCCCCTCGACCCCCGGGGAGCTGATGCCGATGCCGTCACGAACCGCTGTCGTACGGGTTCTCGTGCTCGACGAGCAGGAGGTGGTCCGCCGCGGCGTGATCCAGGTGCTCGCGGGTGACGCCGGGATGACGGTCGTCGCGGAGGCGGCCTCCGTCGGTGAGGCGGTGGCCCGGGGCCGGGCCGTGCGCCCGGACGTGGCCGTGATCGGCATGCGCCTGCCCGACGGCACCGGGGCGGAGGCCTGCACCCGGCTGCGTGCGGACGTCCCCGGGGTGCGCTGCCTGGTGCTCAGCCAGTACGTCGATCCGGAGACGGTGGCGGCAGCCGTGCGGGCGGGGGTGTCGGGATACCTGGTCAAGCACGTGCGCGGTCCGGCTCTGACGGCGGCCGTGCGCCGGGTGGCCGCGGGTGGCACCGTGTTCGCCCCCGAGGTCACCGCACTGCTCGATCCCCGCGGCGGCGCCGGGCGACCGGATCCACTGGCCGGCCTCACCGAGCGGGAGCGCGCCGTGCTGCTGCTGATCGGCGACGGGCTCACCAACCGGCAGATCGGCGATCGCCTCGGCCTGGCGGAGAAGACGGTGAAGAACTACGTCACCAACATGCTGCCGAAGCTGGGCCTGCAGCGCCGCACCCAGGCCGCCGTCCTGGTCACGCAGCTGCGCAGCCGCGGGGCCGACGGGGCCCTGCCGTCCGCGGACGTCACGACCCCGTCCCGCCGCACACCCAGGGGTAGCACCTGACCGACGGGTGCCGCACCGGACGGTCCCGCTCGGACACGGCAGGAGGCCCCTCGGTCGCCGACCGCGGGGCCTCCGTGCTCCCTCCTGGCGGCCCGGTTGCCGGGCTCGTCGGGATCAGGCGGCCGTCGCGCGGGCGGCCTCGTCGACCAGCTGCGCGACGACGTCGGGCCGGGAGACGGTCACGGCGTGGGACGCGTCCACCTCGACGGTGTGCGACGACGCCCGCTCGGCCATGAACCGCTGTGCCTCCGCCGGGACGGCCAGATCCTGACGCGTGACGAGGGTCCAGGACGGGATGGTCTTCCAGGCCGCCTTCGTCGCCTTGTCCTCCAGTGCGTCGCCGGTGATCGGCCGCTGTGTGACGGCCATCAGCGCGGCGACGTCCGCCGGCACGTCCGCGGCGAAGACCTCCCGGAACTCCTCCTGCTCGATGCGGAGGTCGTCGACCGTCTGCCCGTCCGGACCGCGGACCGGTACCGGGCGCAGCGCGGGGCCGAGCTCGTTGCCCGGGTACCTGCCGGCCAGCTCGCCGGTGCTCTCCCCCTCCTCGAGCAGGAAGCTGGCGACGTACACCAGCGCCCTCACCCGCGGGTGCCCGTCGGCCGCCTCGCTCATCACGCTGCCGCCGTACGAGTGGCCGGCGAGGACGATCGGCCCGTCCACGCAGTCCAGGACGTGGCGCAGGTACTCGGCGTCACCTGCCAGGGCGCGCAGCGGGTTGGCCACCCCGACCACCGGGTAGCCGTTCGCGCGGAGACGGGTGATCACGCCGTTCCAACTCGACGAGTCGGCGAAGGCCCCGTGGACGAGGACCACCGTGGGCTGCGTACCGGTGCGGGTGTCGGGCGTGCTGCTGGTCATCGCTTCTCCCTCTCGGTCGGCGGGCGGCCCCTGTCGCCCGTCCGGTCGCCCGCCCTGTACGCGTCCCCGTCGGAACGGCCGGTATGCGATATATTGCATGTTGGATCTGCGGGCGGACAGTCTCCTTTCCGCGCTTCCTCGTTCCGCAGTCCGTGCGTTCCCGGGAGGTCCGTCCGTGCCGATCCCCTCGACCGCCCCCGGCGTCGACCGCGGCCTGCTGCGCGACGACGTCTACCGCCGCCTCCGCGACGCGATCGTCGACGGCACGTTCGCCCCCGGTGAGCAACTGAGGGACCTGGAGCTCGCGACCTGGCTCGGGGTCAGCCGGACTCCGGTCCGCGAGGCGCTGCTGCGCCTCGCGCAGGGCGGGCTGGTCCTGGCCCGGCCGGGCCGGTCGACGGTCGTGAGCCCGCTCGACGTCCGCGCGGTCCGGGACGCCCGCGACGTCGTCGCGGCGATGCACGAGCTCGCGGTCCGCGAGGCCGTCCCCGTCCTCACCGAGGCGGACCTGGCCGCCATGCGCGACGCCAACCGCCGGTTCGCCGCCGCGGTCGACTCCGGCGACGTCGAGTCCGCCCTCCGGATCGACGACGACCTGCACGGCGTGCCGGTGCGCCTCTCCGGCAACCGCGCGCTCGCGCGCGTCCTCGAGCAGTTCACGCCCACGGTGCGCCGCGCGGAGCGGTTGCGGTTCGGCTCCCTCCGCGGCCGGGCCTCGGTCACCCGGCACGAGGAGTTGATCCGGCTCTGCGCCGCCGGGGACGCGGAGGGGGCGGCCGCGGTCGCCTACGACACCTGGCACAGCCTGCCGAGCGCCGAGGCCTGACCGCCGGACGGCGGTCGTCACGGGGCGATGACGAGCTCCGCGACGAGATCGCCGTCCATCGCGAAGCGGTAGCCGAGCTCGACGACGCCGCCGGGGAAGTCGCCCTCCAGCCGGTGGGTGGCGACCCAGTGCGCGTCGTCGGTGCGCTCCGTCGCGACGAGCGTGGAGGTGTAGCTGAACTGGGCTCCGGACCTCGTCAGGAAGCGCCGGACCTCCTCGGTCCCGCGGTAGGTCGTGCCGTCGTCGACGACCACGGCGGTGGGCGTGAAGGCGCGCAGCGCGGCGTCCGCATCGCGGGCCGCGTGCGCGGCGAGGTACTCGCGGATCGGAGCCGGGAGCTGGTCGGGCCGGCTGCTGGTCGGGGTGGTCATGCCCCGACGGTGCGTCCTCCCGGGGCGGGAGGGTCGAGCGGTGGACCCTCCCCCCGGGAGAGGGTGCACAGTGCTCCGGTGCTGGCGATCGGCGAGTTCTCCCGGCTGACCCACCTCAGCGTGCGCACCCTGCGCCGGTACCACGACGCGGGCCTGCTCGAGCCGGCGACCGTGGACGAGGCGACCGGCTACCGCTATTACACCGCGGACCAGATCCCGACCGCCCAGGTCATCCACCGCCTGCGCGAGCTCGACGTCCCCTGTCCGACGTCCAGCGGATCCTGCGCTCCCCCGACCCGGGCACCCGTGCCGCCCTGGTCTCCGGCCACCTGCAGCGGCTGGAGTCCGAACTGGACCGCACCCGGGCCGCGGTGGCGTCGCTGCGCCGGCTGCTGCGACCGGAGCCGGCCCCGCTGGACGTCGAGGTGCGCGCGGAGCCGGCCACGACCGTCGCCGCGGTCGAGGACGACGTGGCGCACGACCAGCTCCTCCCCTGGTACGCCGGCGCCATGGCCGAGCTGGACGCCGTCGTCGGCGAGCCGACCGGCGTCCCCGGAGGGCTGTACGACAACGCGCTCTTCGAGGCCGGCCGCGGGCACGCGCTCGTGTACCGGCCGACGGCCCGGCCCCCGCGCAGCGGCCGTGTGCACCCGGTGACCCTGCCGGCCGCCGAGCTGGCGGTCGCGATCCACGTCGGCGAACACCACGACATCGACGTCACCTACGGCGAGCTGGGTGCCTGGGTGGTGGCCAACGCGCTCGCGGTGGCCGGGCCGGTGCGGGAGACCTACCTGGCCGGCCCGCGCGACACCCCCGACCCGTCGGCCTGGCGGACCGAGGTCGGCTGGCCGGTCTTCCGCGTGGCCCCGCGCTGACGGTCCCGGTCGCCGGGGTGTCCGTCACGCCCGCGGCGTCAGGCCCCGCCGCAGCTCGTCCAGGGCCTGCGCGAGGCCGACCCGGGGCACCCAGCCCCACCTCCGCGCGCGGTCGGTGAGCAGCTGCCCGGTCCACACCGGCTCGTCGGTCCACTCGGGGGCGACGCCCAGCGCGTCGGTCACCGTGCCGAGGTAGTCCCGCCACGTCGCGGGCTCGCCGGCGACGATGACCGGGGTGGTGCCGCCGGCCACGGGACCCCGCTCCGGGTCGTCGGACGTCGCGACGGCACCCGTGGCGACGTCCGCGACGAAGGCCGCCAGGTCCTCGACGTGCACCCAGGGCCAGGTCCGCGACGGGTCGGCCCGGCGGTCCCCGCCGTCGCGGATCGCCTGCGGTCGCAGCGTGTTCCAGACCGAGGTGTCGCCGGCGCCCAGGATCGCCGGCGGACGGACCAGCACGGTGGTGAGCCCGCCGACCTGCGCCAGCGCGGCGTCGGCGGCGTTCTTGGTGTCGGGGTAGTCACCACTGCCCTCGGGCAGGAGGGGACCGTCCTCGGCGATGTCCCCGATGCCGGCCGAGCGGTCGTAGACCCCGGCCGTGGAGACGTGCACCAGCCGGGCGACGCCGGAGTCGCGGGCGGCCCGGGCGAGGACCGACGTGCCCTCGACGCCCACACGGTGCTGGACCTCCCGCGACGAGCCCATCGGGTGGACCGTCGTCACGACCGCGTCGGCGCCCCGGGTCACCGCGCGGGCGAGGGACTCGTCGGCGAAGTCGCCGACGAACTCCGTGAGCCCGTCGAGCGCGGGCGCGCTGCCGGCGCGGCGGACCACGGCGCGCACCTGCGCCGACCGCTCGGCCAGCGCCCGGCACACCGCGGTGCCCACCAACCCGTTCGCACCGGTCACCACGACGACGGGAGGGACGCTGGCCATGCCGCCCACCCTGTCAGCGAGCCTGCGACGGCGCTCGTCGCACGGCACGTCGTCGCGGCGTCGCGGGCTCCGCGCAGGGCCGGCCGGGCGGTGGCGCCCGGGCCGGACCGGACGGCGTCCTCATCGCGGGCCGGGGGCTCGGGCGGGGCCACGGCTCACGTCGCGTGCCCGGGACGGTCAGCGGCGGGCGCGGACGGTGCGCCGCGGTGCCCGTCAGCGAGCCACGGTGAGCGTGGTCAGCCAGGCGGCGAGCCCGAGGACGAGGCACCCGGCGATGACCGGCGCGTAGGACCCGGAGACATCGACGGCCGCCCCGGCGAGCGGAGCTCCCACGGCGGATCCGATCCCGGCGCTGGTGTAGAGCACCCCGAGCAGCCCACCCAGGCGCGTGGTGCCGAACCGCTCGGCGACGACCGCGGGCCCGAGGGCGACGAAGCCGCCGTAGCCGATCCCCAGCACGACGGCGAAGGCGACGAGCACGCCGTACCCGCCCGCGAGGCCCCAGAGCACGAAGCTCGCGCCCATCGTCAGGAAGCACCACCGGAACGCGCGCAACGCCCCGGTCCGCGCAGCGACCGCCCCGAGCACCAGCCGGCCGGCAGTGCTCGCGGCCCCGATCACCCCGACCAGCACCGCCGCCGCGACCTGGTCCACCCCGACCTGTTCGGCGGAGCCGGGCAGGTGCACGAACGGGACGAACAGCGCGACGGACACGAGACCCGACGCCAGGTACAGCCGTCGGTAGTCGCGGTTCCGCACGGCCTCCGCCGGCGTCAGCGCCGCCGGGCCGGCCGGCACCGGAGGGCGGGTGACGACCGCGGCGCAGGCCAGGAGCACCGCCGCGCCCGCCAGGCCGAGCACGAGGTGGGTGTCCCGCCACCCCAGCTCGCCGATCAGGGCGGCGGCCACCGGTGCGACGGTGAGGGTGCCCAGGCCGATCCCCGTGACCGCCACCCCGATCGCCAGCGTGCGGCGCCGCTCGAACCACCCGCCGACGACGGCCACCATCGGGACGTAGGCGCAGGCCACCCCGATCCCGACCCCCAGGCCGTAGGTGACCAGTCCGATCCACAGCTCACCGGCACGGGACGTCGCCGCCAGCCCGGCGCCGAGAGCGATCCCCCCGACGAGCAGCACCCGTCGAGGGCCGTAGCGGTCCACCGCGATGCCGCTGAGGGCGCCGAGGCCGAAGTACGTGAGCGAGGTGAGGGCGAAGAAGACCGACGTCGTGCCGCGACCGGCACCGAACTCCTCCGCCATCGGCTCGAGGAACGCGCCGAAGGAGTAGGCGATCCCGAACGAGGCGAACATCGCGGCGAACGCCGCGGCGACCATCGCCCAGCTCCGGAGCGAGTCGACCGCCGGCGGGGTCCGCATGCCGGCGGAGGATACGAGGCGCCTCTCCGGCGCCCGTCGCGTGACCACCGTCCCGGCGGGGCCGTCGGCCGCGGCGTCACCGGCCAGGGCGTCGGCCGCCCGGACCGGACGACGTCATCCGGGGTCGATGTTCTGGTTGCGCCGGAAGACGTTCGTCGGGTCGTACTGCCGCTTCAGCGCGGTCAGGCGTCGGAGCGTGGCGTCCCCGTAGGCCTGCCGCACGCGGGCCTGCCCCTCCTCCATGAGGAAGTTGACGTAGACGCCGGTGTGGAACGGGGCCAGGGCCGTCCAGTAGTCGCGCGCCCACTGGCGTTGCTCCTCGAACCCGTCCGGGCCGGCGGTGTTCCCGTTGATGTTGAAGGTGAAGCCGGTGGACCGGCCGGTGAAGGCGGTGGCGTCGTCCGGGACGCGCGCGACCGCCCCGCCCATCTGCCACAGCGCCACGCTGCTGAGCGGCGACGTGATCCGGCGGCCGTACTCGACGACGACGTCGATGACGTCGTCACTGAGCGCCGCCACGTCGCAGGAGCGGACGGAGTACCAGCAGCCGTGCCGGAACGAGGGGTCGAACATCTGCTGGTGCGCCAGGAACGGCTTGGGCGCCACGACGTCCAGCACCGGCGACCCGAATCCCCGCATAGGCGCCAGGACCCGCTGCCCCTGCTCGACGTCGCCGGCGTAGCAGGCGGCCACCGCCACCACCGGCCGGCCGACCAGCTCCGGCGGGACCACGGGCAGGGGCGGGGCGAGCCGCTGGACGACGATCGTCATCAGCTCGTCGGGAGCCTCGGCCACCCAGTCCCGGTAGCAGCGCAGGACCGGCTCGGCGTCGTCCATGGACCAGAAGGTCGCCCCGGCCACCACCTGCGGTCCCAGGGGGTGCATGCGGAAGCGGAAGTCGGTGACCACCCCGAAGTTGCCGCCGCCGCCGCGCAACCCCCAGAACAGCTCCGCGTTCTCGTCCTCGCCGGCCCGGACGAACTCGCCGTCGGCGGTCACCAGGTCCGCGGACAGCAGGGAGTCGACGGTGAGGCCGTACCGGCGCATGACCCAGCCGATGCCACCCCCGAGGGTCAGCCCGGCCAGCCCGGTGTGGGAGACGATCCCGGCCGGCACGACTAGGCCGTGTTCCTGGGTCCGCTCGTCCAGCTCGCCCAGCAGCGTCCCGGCCTGCACCGCCGCCACCCGGGAGTCCGGGTCCAGCCGGACGCCGTTCATCCGCCGGAGGTCGATGACCAGGCCGCCGTCGCAGGTCGACAGGCCCGGGAAGCTGTGCCCCCCGCTCCGGACGGCGATCGGCAGCTGCTGCTCGCGTCCGAACCGGATGGCGGTCCGCACGTCGTCCGCGCCCGTGCACCGCGCGATGACGGCGGGACGTCCGTCGACCGACCCGTTCCAGAGCCTGCGGTGCTCGTCGTACCCGGCGTCCGCAGCGGTGAGGACCTCGCCCCGCAGCGCGGCACGGAGTCCGGCGACGGCGGTGTCGCTGACCGGAGCCGCCGTGGACCGGACGCTGCCTGGACCCGTCGTGGTGGTCATGGGACCAGTGTCGGGACGTCGGGAGCGCGCGACAGGGCCCTAGGTTCCCCTCTGCCGGGACCCCGTCGGCACCTCGGCCCGCGGCGCGCACGGCACCCTGGCCCGTGTCACCGCCGGGGGCCACACTTCGGGTTCCGCCTCCCCCTGGAGCCTGCGATGCTGCGGACCCGGTTGTGCGACCTGCTCGACATCGCCGTGCCGGTGGTGGTCGCGCCGTTCGGGCCCTGGGACGAGACCGCGCTGGCGGTGGAGGCCTGCCGGGCCGGCGCCCTCGGCAGCCTGGGCACGGCGCTGCGCCGGCCGTCGGAGCTGCGCGCGCAGTGGCAGCGGGTGCGGGAGGCCACCGACCGCCCCTTCGCGGTCAACCACACCGGGCGGCCGTTCGACCCCGAGGCCTTCGCCGCCACGCTCGAGTTCGCCCCCGCGGCGATCAGCTTCCACATGGGCGTCCCCGCCGACCTCGTCGCGCGTGCGCACGACGCCGGGATCCGCTGGATCCAGGCGGTCGGCGACGTGCGGGCCGCGGAGGCGGCGCTGGAGGCCGGTGCCGACGTGCTGGTCGCGCAGGGCACGGAGGCCGGCGGCAACGCCGGCTGGGTCAGCACCCTGGTGCTCGTGCCGGCCGTCGTCGACCTGGCCGGGGACGTGCCGGTGGTCGCCGCCGGCGGCATCGCCGACGGACGGGGCCTGGCCGCCGCCCTCGCGCTCGGGGCGCAGGGCGCGAGCCTGGGCACCCGCTTCCTCGCCACCCCCGAGATGGGCGTCGACCAGGAGTGGAAGGACCGGATCGTGGCCGCGGACGCCACCGACGCGGTCAAGGTCCCGCACAGCGAGCGGGTGATGCCCCGGTTCACCCTCCCGCAGCTCGGGGAGCCGTACGCGCCGCGGGCGCTGCGGACCGAGCTGGTCTCCCGGCTGCAGCGGGCGCCGGAGACGGTCGACCCGGAGCGCGTGGGACACGAGCTGCGCGCCCGCGTGCGGGCCGGCGGCGGCCACGACCTGCTGCCGTTCGCCGGGCAGTCGGTCCAGCTCGTCCACGACGTCGTCCCGGCCCGCGAGCTGGTCGCCCGCCTCGTCGCCGAGGCCGAGGCGGCCCTGCGGACGGCGGGACGGGCGGTCGCGGCCGAGCCGGCACCGCGGCCGCGGACCCCGGCACCCCCGGCCGCGCGCGCACCCGCCGACCAGCAGGCGTGACGGGCACCGCGACGGCGCGGCCCCGGCCGGAGCAGCCGTCGTCCGTCCCCGGGACCGGTCAGGACCTGTCCGGGATCGGCGGGGACCCGGCATCGACGACCCGCACGGCGCACCGGATCGCGCCGGGGTGGGGGCCACAGCATCACCCGCCGGAGGTGAGTCGCGCGTCCGGGCCGCCCTCCTAGCGTCGGCGTCCGACGAGTCCGTCCCCCTCCGGAGGCACGTCGTGAGCGCGACTCCCGGATCTCCCCCACCGGTACGGCCGACGGTCGGCGCGGACCGGCTGCGGGCCGGTGGACCTGCCACCCCGCGGCTCCTCGGAGCGGCCACGGCGGTCGGCGCGGTCCTGCCCTCCACCGCCGACGGGTGCGTCGGCTGACCGCGGGAGACGGTGTGTCCGAACCCGTGGAACGACGCGCTCTGCCGTTGTGGCTCACCGTCGTGCTGGGGGTGGCCGGCACGGCCGTCGCCCTGTGGGGCATCCACGCCGCCGCGCCGATCCTGGGACCCGTCGTCCTGGCGTTCGTCCTGACCGTCGTGGCCCATCCGCTCGTCGCCGCGCTGGTGCGCCGCGGGGTGCGGCGGGGGCTCGCGATCGCGGTGGCCGTGCTCGTCGTCGACGGGGGGATCATCGCCTTCGCACTCGCCCTCGCGATCTCCCTCGGCCAGCTGGCGACCGTGTTGCCGGAGTACACCGACGAGTGGCAGGAGCTCCTGGACGGCCTGCGCTCCACCCTGGCCGGGTGGGGGGTCGGCCCGGAACAGGTGGAACGGGCACTGCGCTCGATCGAGCCCGAGACGGTCGCCGCGGTCCTGGGGAACGTGCTGTCGGGTGTCGCCGGAGCCGCCGGTGCGCTGTTCCTGGTGGTGGCGACGGTCCTGTTCATGACCGCCGAGGCGACCGGACTGCCCGCGCGTCTGGCCGAGGTGCCCGGCACGTCGCAGCTGCACGAGGCGCTGGGTGCGTTCGCGAGGAACACCCGGCGCTACGTGGTCGTGACCACGGTCTTCGGCCTCACCGTGGCCGTGGTGGACACGATTGCCCTCGTCGTCCTCGGCATCCCGCTCGCGCTGCTGTGGGGTCTGGTCTCGTTCCTGACCAACTACATCCCCAACATCGGGTTCTTCCTCGGGCTGGCGCCGCCGACGCTCCTCGCGCTCCTGGTCCACGGGCCCGGTACGGCACTGCTCGTGGTGGTGGTCTACACCGTGGCGAACTTCGTCCTGCAGTCGGTGATCCAGCCGGTGGTCGTCGGGGACGTGGTCAGGCTCTCCGTGACGGTGACCTTCCTGTCCGTGTTCGTGTGGACCGTCGTCCTGGGCCCGCTCGGGGCGATCCTCGCCGTCCCGCTCACGCTGTTCCTCCACGCCGTGCTCGTGGGCCAGGACCCGGGGCGTCGATGGGCCCGCACGTTGCTGGCCGGGGCGTCGGGCGGCGAGCGCACGGGGCGACGCCCCACCGGGGTCGGGCGGCGACGTGGGCGGCGCGTGGCGACCCCGCCGGCAGGCACCGCACCGGGGAGCGACGGCGAGCCGGCCGGCGGGCCACCGCCCGGCCCCGGGCGGGACCACGACCGGGGCCTGCCCGTCCCCGGCCGCGACGCGGCGGACGGTGCGGGGTAGCCGACGTCGCCGGACCGCCCCGACACGGCTGGGTGCGGGACGCCGCTCCCCCGGTCGAGCGGACGCGGCGGCACCGGAGCCCGGATCCGAGGGGCGGGGGGAGGCGTCCGGACGGGACCGGGCACGTCGCGGGTGGCGGGCTCATCCGTCCCAGGGGAGTCGGTACGAGCCCCGGCCCACCGAGGATGACCGGCGTCCGAGATCCCGGCGACCCTCGCGGAGGCACCGGTGATCCGTCTCCTGACCGACGTGCCCGACGGCGTGCTGGGCCTCGAGGCCGTCGACGACGTCGAGCGGGAGGACGTCGAGCGGGAGGACTACGAGAACCTGGTCCTCCCCGCGATCGAGCAGGCCATCGCACGGCACGGCGAGGTCCGCCTCGTCCACGTGCTCGGCCGCGAGTTCGACGACTACGAGGGCGGCGCCGTCTGGGAGGACCTGGAGCTCGGCGTCAGGCACCCGACCGCGTTCGAGCGCATCGCGGTCGTCACCGACGCCCGGTGGGCGCGGCCTGCCCTGACGGTGTTCACCGTGCTCTGGCCCGGCAAGGCCCGCGCCTTCCCGCTCGCCGAGCGTTCCGCCGCGGTGAGCTGGGCGGCTGAGGAGGACGGCTGACCGGCGTACCGCGGTCGCCGCACGCGGGCCGGGCGGAGCCGACGGCGTGCGGTCAGGCGATCCGGTCCGGGATGCGGCGGCCCTCGACGAGCAGGCACACGTGCTGCAACCCGACGATCGACGCCGCCTGCAGCAGGGGCAACCGCACGAACACCGCGCCGAGGGGACCCAGGAAGGAGGCGAACAGCCACATCGAGGTCGCCAGGCACAGCAGGCGCCGGCCGGACCCCTCGTCGCCGGCGCCGCGCCGGGCGAGGGGCAGCGCACCGACGCCGAAGGCCGTGCCCAGGACGGCCGACAGCAGCGCGGCGGCGTGCGCACCCCCGAGCAGGCCGGCGGGGAGGACGCCCAGCACGGCCGCCGCGATCGCGGCCGACCACCACAGGCGTCCGGCGGGGCGGCCACTCCCCCGGCCCGGCGGCTCGTAGCAGTCCAGTTCGGTGGGTGGGTGCTCGGCGAGCATCCGGGACCGGTCCTCGTACACCGCCACGGAGGGGTGGTTCCGCCGGACGCGCTCGGTGAGGTCCACCGGCACGGCGCCCGACAGCCACAGCGCCTCGATCCGGCAGTGCTCGGCCCGCAGGCCGCGGGTCCCCGCGACGACGTGACCCCAGCAGGCGACCACGGCGAGGACGTGACGGCTGCGCGGCTGGTCACCGGCCCACTGCTCCGCGCCGAAGGCGTAGAAGCCGCACGTGCAGTCCGGGTCGGGGCTGGGGTGCGGCGGGCGGTCCCTCCTCAGGCAGCGCGCCTCGTTGGCACCGTCGCGCCAGGGGTCGTTCGAGAACAAGGGGTAGAGGGCACCGTCCGGACCGATCCGGAAGGTGCGCAGCGCTCTGATCTGTCCCACACGTGGCTCGAAGCCACCGTAGGGATCCACCGCCGCTACTTCACGGGCGACGGATCCCGGGGCCGCTCGGGTCGCTCCGGCGCGGCCGGCTCGAGGGGCGGCTCGGGCACGGGCAGGACCTCGATGCGGCGGACTTCCTTGCCGATGTTGCCCACGACGCCAGCGTAGGGACCCGTCCCCGGGATCGGGGCGTCTTCCGTCCCCGCGAGGACGACCGGGATCGACGCGGGTGCCCGCGGACCGCCGTCGGCGGCAGCGCACCGTCGCGTGGCGTGCCGTCCGGTCCGCTCGTCGCGGGGAGTGCCCGGTGGGAGGATCGGGCGTCGGGACCGGAAGGGGTGGCGCCGTGGCCGGGCAGCAGCCGATCGAGCCGAGCGAGATCTACCGGGCGGACGGCAGCCGGGTGCCCCGGCGCCGCACGGCCCTGGGCACGGTGCCGGCCGCGGTGCGGTCCCTGCTCCCGGCGCTGTCCCGCACGACCGCCGGGTCGCTGGTCACCGCGTCGGCGCTCGCCGTCGCGGCGGCCGTCACCGCCCGGGCCGCCGAGGCGGCCCGCCAGGTCCTGGAGCAGGCGGCCCGGGAGGCGCTGTCCCCGCGTCCCACCGGGGTGTGGATCGAGGTCTCCGTCACCCGCATCGAGGTGCGCCGGCCGCGCTGAGCCGGATCCGACGCGCGAGCAGGGGCGGGCTCGCGAACGGGTCGAGCGGACGCGCCGGACTCCCTGGCGCGGCGGGGCGGCCGGATGTAGAGAGAGTGCCTCCCGCCGTCGACGAGGGAGCACTCCGATGGCCGACAAGTCGCCCCACGACGACCACTCCGCGAAGAAGTCGGGCAAGTCCGTGAAGGCCAAGCGCAGCGAGCGCAAGGAGAAGCAGCGGGCCACCCGGGAGATGGAGCGGCTGATGCACCCGCGGAGGGCCAAGACCTGACCGACCGCCGCGGGCGCGTGGTCACGGCCGTGGGTTCCCGGGTGGTGCTGCGCACGAGGTCATGACGCCGCGCGCAGCACCGCGCCGATCTCGTCGTCGGTGAGCCGTACCGGGTTCCCCCGCATGCTGCTGGAGCGCGCGGCCTTGGCGGCGGCCTCGGCGTGGTCGGCCGGGCGGAGGCCGAACACCCCGAGGGGCGGCACGCCGAGTGCGGCCACCGTCTCACGCAGCCAGGCCACCGCGTCCTCGACGGTCGCGTCGTCCCGCCCGGTCAGCAGCCGGGCGACCCGGGCGTAGCGACGCAGCGCGGGCGAGGCCGGCTCGCGCTCCCGCAGCGCCCGGACGTTGGCCTCGACCACCGGCGCCAGCAGGGCCGCGCACACCGCGCCGTGCGGGGCGTCCACCATGCCGCCGACGACGCCGGCGATCCCGTGCACCGCCCCCAGCTTCGCGTTGGCCAGCGCGATGCCGCCGAACAGGCTGCACAGGGCCATCTCCTCGCGGGCCGCGCGGTCCCCGCCGTCCTCGTGGGCGGCCCGCAGCGCCCGCGCACCCCGCGCCAGCCCGGCCGCCGCGACGGCGTCGGTCACCGGGTTGGCCTGGGGTGAGACGTAGGGCTCCAGGCACTGGGTGAGCGCGTCCAGCCCGCTGCTGGCGGTGACCTCCGGTGGGCAGCTCACCGTGAGCAGCGGGTCGACCAGCGCGACCGCCGCCAGGAGGTGCGGACCGCGGATGCTCGCCTTGACGCCGTGCTCCGGAGACGCCAGCACCGCGTTGGCGGTCACCTCCGCACCGGTGCCCGCGGTCGTGGGGACCGCGACGCAGGGCAGGGCCGGCCGCTGCAGGGGCAGCCCGCGGCCGACGACCTCCAGGTGGTCCAGGGGGTCGGTGCCGTTGCCGAGCAGGGCGGCGACGGCCTTGCCCGTGTCCAGCACGCTCCCGCCGCCGATCGCGACGACGACGTCGACCCCGGCGTCCCTCGCCCGCCGGGTCGCCGCGCGCACCCCGTCGACGGTCGGCTCGTGCGCGACCGACACGACGGCGACCGGGTCGACGCCCCCCAGGAGGGACCGGTGACGCGCAGGGTCCCGCCCGGCGCACAGCAGCACCCGGCGTCCCAGGGTGGGCAGCAGGTCCGCGAGGTCGTCCGCGCGTCCCGGGCCGAAGACGACCCGCCGCGGGAGGGCGAGGTCGAACCCCGTCACCGGCCGGCGCCCGCCGGGGACTCCCCGGGCGGCGCGGCCAGGCGCCTGCCCATCTGCTCGTGGACGGCCTGGATCGCCTGCAGCGGGCGGATCATCACGCGGAACTCGACGATCCGGCCGGCGTCGTCGCAGCGCACGATGTCGACCCCGTTGACGTACCTGCCCCCGACGCTCGTCTCGAACTCCAGCACCGCGGTGTCCCCCGCGAGGACCTGCTTCGTGTAGCGGAACGTCCCGTCGGGACCGTCGCCGGCCAGCGCGTCGGCCGCCGCCTCCAGGTACCGGGTGGTGATCGCCCTGCCCTCCTGCGGCGTGAACACCACCGGCGAGTAGAAGACGACGTCGTCGGCGAGCAGCTCGTCGAGGGCGCCCGGCGCCCTGCTCGCCGTGTAGCGGTGCCAGCGGGCGACGACGTCGTCGATCACGGGGTGCCTCCTCGGCGGGTCAGCGGGTCCTGGTCACGGAGCCTGCCGGGAGCCGTGCCGGTCCAGCCAGTCGACCATCGCCGCCCGCGTGGCGCCGGAGAGCCGGTGCCAGTCGGCCAGCGGCACCCGGGGCACGCCGGCGGCCCGGCAGGCGGCGGCCACCGCGCCGGGCGGCGCCTCCGGGTCCCACGCCGGGTCCAGCACGACCGCGGGCCGGTCCGCCGTCGTCGCGAGCAGGTCGGCCAGCGTGTACCCGGGCCGGGCCCGCAGCAGCGGCTCGCCGCAGCTCGGGGCGGCGAGCACCATCCCGGCCGGCGGCACGCCCCCCAGGGCGGACAGGTGCAGCGCCACCAGCGCGCCGGTGCCGTAGGCGGCGACCCAGGCCCGGTCGTGACCGGTGGCCGCCGCGGCGACGGCGGCCACCGCGGCCGCGTCGGCGGTCATCCGGCCCAGCGGCGAGGAGCCCGGCCCGGGCCGCTCGCCGTGCCGCGAGCCGCTGCCGACCGGGTCGTGGCAGGCGACCACCCAGCCCGCCGCGGCCAGCAGCGCCGGCAGCGGCTCGGCCTGCTCGTAGCCCGCCCGCCACCCGGTCGCCGCGCACGGCGGGCCGAGCCAGAGCACCAGCCCGCGGCCGCTCCCCCCGCCCGGCGGGCGCAGGAGGGTGACCGCGACCCCGTCCGGGGTCCGCAGGCCCTCCCCCGCGCCGCCGGCGGCGGTCCCGGCCGGGCCGAGCGCGGCGCGGACGGCGGCGCGCAGCTGCTCGCCGCGGACCGGGGACGGGCCGGGACGCACGCGGTCGGCCGGCCACGGGACCGGCGCCGGCGCCGTCGGCGCGCGCCCGGGGCGGCGGGGCGGGCCGCCGAGCACCGACTGCGCCCAGTCCAGCTGGGCGGCCACCGCGGTCTCCTCGGCCCGGTGCCCGCCCGGGCGCAGCGCCAGCTCGAGGGCGTCGCGCCGGCCGAGCAGCGCGTAGGCCTCCCGCGCGGCGTCCACCGCGGCGCGGGCGGCCGGGACGCGCTCGACCGGGTCCTCCACCGCCACCGAGACCAGGACCGGCCGCGGCGCGGCCAGCGCGAGCAGCTCGTGCGCGTCGGTGGGCAGCCGGTGCTCCCGCCCGGCGAACCAGCGCAGCCGCGGGTGGTACCAGCCCGGGTAGTGCCGGGTGAGCAGCTCCACGCCCTCGCCGAAGTGCCGGTCGGTGCACAGCCGGGCGGGGATCGCACCGAGCACGCCGCTGGAGCTGGACACGACGCCGGCGAAGCGGTCGTCGGAGGCGGCGGCCAGCAGGGCGGTCTTGCCGTTGCGGCTGTGCCCGCCGACCAGCACCCGGCGGGCGTCCACGCCGGGCTGGTCCTGCAGCGCGTCGAGGACGCGGGACAGCGCCCACGCCCGCCAGGCCAGCCGGCCGGCGACGACCGCGGGGAAGGCCCGCGCGACGTCCTCGGTGTCGTCGTCCCCGTCCGCGGCCGAGACCAGGCAGGCGCCCCACCCGCGGGCCAGCGCCGCCTCCGCCCAGGGCCCGTGGCTGGACTGCAGGAGGTAGACGGGGACGTCGCGGCGCACGCCGGCCGCGGGCACGGGCAGCAGCAGCCGCGCCCGCACCGACCAGCCCGCCCCGACCGTGGTTCCGCCGACCGTGATCTCGCGGACCTCCACGCCGCCCGCCGTCCGCACCCGGCCGACGCGGGCGGGCGTGCGCCGGGGCGCGGGCGGGAGGTCCCCGGTCAGCCACCGGCGCCAGCGGGCCCGCAGCACCGCCCGCCGGGCCGGCCACCCGGCGGCGTCGGCCACGCCCTCGACCGGCGACCACAGGCCGGTGCGGGCCGGCAGCCGGGCGAAGTCCGGCGCCGGGTCCCCGCCGGCCGCGAGCCAGGCCTCGAACGGTGCGCTCGGCGGCAGGACCCCGGCGAGCTCGGCGGTGTAGCGCCGTCGCCGGGCCGCGGCGGAGCGCCCGTCCCGGGACCGGCTCCCCGGCACCACCTGCGTCATGCGCCGCACCGTAGGGCCGGTGCGTGTCCGCGGAGGTGTTCCGCGTGTTGCGTCCGTGCTGCACCGGGCCCGTGGGGTTCGACGGGCCCGGCTCGCGGGCATCAGGGCGGCGTGCGCGTGCTGCTGGTGATCACCGACGAGGACTGGTACGAGGACGCCGGCTACGCGGCCGCGTGGGTGCGGGCGCTGGAGGCGGAGGGTGCGGAGGTCGAGCGGCTGGCCCGGGTGCCGGACGACTGGCCGGTCACCGGCCCGCCACCCGGTCGCCACGACCTGGCGATCGCGCACGTGCTGGTCGAGGAGGTCGTGGCCTACGCGCCGACCTTCGCCCTGGCCACGCTGCTCGAGGCGGCCGGCGTGCCGCTGCTCAACCCCGTCACCTCGCTCGTCGCCTCCGCCGACAAGCTGGTGACCCACGCCGTGTGGGCGGGCGCCGGCGTGCCGCAGCCGGCCGCGTGGGACCTCGCCCGGGTGCGGGAGTGGCCGATGCCCGGGCGGCGGATGGTCCTCAAGCCCTCGCTCGGCGACGGCGCCCGCTACGTCGAGCTGGTCGACGACCTCGACGCCGCGCGCGCGGTGGAGGCCGGCTGGCGGGAGCACGAGGCGGCCGGCGGGCACCGGCGCGGCACGTCGCTGCTGCAGGAGTGGATCGCCGAGCCGGCGTGCGCGCGGGTCTTCGCCACGCCCACCACCACCTCCCTGGTCTACGAGAAGTCCCGGGAGGAGGGCGCGCTGGTCACCCACGGGACGGTGTACCCGCGGGTGTACGAGGCGCCGCCGGAGATGGCGCAGCTGGCCCAGCGGATGGTCGCCGCGCTCGGCGGCGGGCTGATGGGCGTGGACGTGCTGGTCGAGCCGGACGGCCGGCTGCTCGCGCTGGAGGCCAACGCGCCCTTCGGCTTCGACGTCACCGACCCGGAGCAGGGCCGGTGGGTGGCCCGCGCCGCCCTCGCTGCCGCCGAGCGCGCGGCCGCCCACCGCCCGGCGGCGGCCGCGTGAGCCCGGAGGCGGGCCTCGACGAGGCGCTGCTGCCCGACGGCGGCGACCGCCCGCACGCGGCCGCGGCCCTGGCCGCCGTCCGCGCGTACGGCCCGGGCGCGCTGGCCGCGGAGGTCGCCCGCGATGCCGCCGCCCTGGGCCTGGTGCACGGGCCCGCCGAGGAGGCGCACCCGTTCACCGTCGACCCGGTCCCGCGGGTGCTCGAGCGCGCGGAGTGGGAGGCCGTGGCGGCCGGCCTGACCCAGCGGCTGCGGGCGCTGGAGGCCTTCGTCGCCGACGCCCACGGTCCGCGGGAGGCGGTCCGCGCCGGCGTCGTCCCGGCCGCGGTGCTCGACACCAACCGCCACCTGGCCCCGGGCCTGCCGCCGCCGCGGCGCTGGATCGGCATGGCCGGGCCCGACCTGGTCCGCGGCGCCGACGGGCGGCTCGTCGTCCTGGAGGACAACGTGCGGACGCCGACGCTGCTCGCCTACGCCCTCGCCGCGCGGGACCTGGTGGCCCCGCGGCTGATGGAGGACCTCGCTGCCCCCCACGCCTCGCAGGCTCGCCGCGGGGCCCTGCAGCAAGGCCGTTCCAGCACGTCACCAGCGCCGGTGCGGGAGGCCGCCGCCGCGGCGGTGCGGCGGATGCTCGCTGCCGCCACCGACCTCCCCGACCCGGTCGTGGCCGTGCTCGGCGACGGGCCGCGCAGCGCGGTGACCTGGGAGATCGACCGGCTCGGCGAGATGGGCGGGGCGCCGGTGGTGCTGCCGTCGCAGTTGACCCTCCGCGGGGACGACCTGCTGCTGCCGGACGGGCGCCGGGTGGACCTGCTCTGGCGGCGCACGAGCGAGGAGCGGCTGACCGGCGACGACGGCCGGCCGAACGAGCTCGGCGAGCTGCTGCTGCGCCCGCTCCGCGCCGGCAGGGTGACCGTGGTCAACGCGTTCGGCACCGGGGTCGCCGACGACAAGCGCACCTTCCCCTACGTCGAGGACCTGGTCCGCTTCTTCCTGGGCGAGGAGCCGCTCCTGCGCTCGCAGCCCGCCTACGACCTCGGCGACCCGGCCCGGTGCCGGGAGGTCCTGGACCGGCTGCCCGAGCTGGTGCTCAAGCCGCGCTCGGGCTCGGGCGGCCACGGGGTGCTGATCGGCCCGCGCGCGGACGCCGACCGGCTCGCGCGCGCCCGCGCCGCCGTCCTGGCCGATCCCGGGGAGTGGATCGCCCAGGAGCCGGTGGCGCTGTCGACCCACCCCACCGTCGTCGACGGCGCGCTCGTGCCACGGCACGTCGACTACCGGCCCTACGCCTTCTGCGCCGGGGACGGGACGACCGTGCTCCCGGGCGGCCTCACCCGGGTGTCCCTGACCGAGGGCGAGCTGGTGGTCAACGCCTCGCAGGGCGGCGGCGCCAAGGACACCTGGGTGGTCGGCTGACCGGTCCCCCGGCGGCGGGATGGGCGAGCATGCACCGGTGGGACCTCCCCGCCGCACCCTCCGGCTCGCGGCCGCGGTCGTGGCCGCCGGGTGCACCGCCGCCGTCGCCGTGTCCGGGGAGCTGTCCCCCGGCGCGCTGCTGGCCGTCGGCGGCACCGGCCTGCTGGCGACGGCTGCCGGGCTGACCGCGCACGCCGGTGCGGCCGCCCCGCGGGCCGGCCGCCGGGCGCTGCCCTGGCTCGCCTGGCTGGCCGCGGCCCTGGCGTGGGAGGCGGTCGCCCTCCTCGACGGCGACCTGCCGACCCTGAGCGACCTCACCGACCCGCTCCTCGCGCACCCGGCCGCACGCGCGGCGGCGACCCTGGGCTGGCTGGCGGCCGGCGCCTGGCTGCTGACCCGGCCCGCAGCCCCTCCGGAGCGGTCGTGACCGGCACCGCGGTGTCCGTCACGGCGGTGGTGCTGCTCCTGGTCGCCGGCCTGTCCCTGGAGGTCTCGGCCCGCCGCAGGGGGCACCCGGCTCCCCTGGCGCAGGCGCTCGGTGCGGCGATGCGCACCACCCCCGGCCGGCTGACGGTGCTCCTGGTGTGGGCCTGGCTCGGCGTGCACTTCCTCGCCCGCTGACCACGGCGGATCCCGCCTCCGGGCCCGCTTCCTGTCACACCCCGGGACGACACTGTGCCTGTCCGGATCGCACTGTGCCTGTCCGGATCGCACCGTGCCTGTCCGGATCGCACCGCAGGTGTCACCACCGCACACCTCGGCCACCGCACCGCCGGGAGGAGGCGAGGGCCGGATGAGGACCTACGACCCCGCCGACGGAGTCCTCTACGTCCACCTGGCGCAGGACCCCGGCACCCGTCCGGCGCCACGACCCTCCTCCGAGGAGTGCCACCGGCTCCCCGCCGGCTACCCGAACGCCTCCCTCCGGGCCCGGCTCGGGGGACCCCGGGCGACCGCGTCCCGTCCCGCGCTGGTCCTCCTCCCCGGAGGATCGGCACCGGCCGACGGTCCCGCCCCCGCCGCGGCGTCGCTGCGCCTGGCCCGGTAGGAGGCAGCCGCCGGTGCGCTCGACGGCGCTCACTCCCCGCCGGGTGGGACCGGTCGGAGGCGCGGGTGCGGCCGGTTCCCCGGGCCGACGAGCTCCGGCTCGACGAGGACCTCGAGGTCCGACCCGTCGGCGTCGACCTGCGCGACGGCCCGGTCGAGGTCGCCGTCCCCGGTCACGTACGTGAAGAGGATGCGGCCGTCGGACGTCCAGGTCGGCTGGGTCGCCCGCGCCTCGCCGGGACCGAAGTCCGTGACCGGGCGCCGCTCGGTGCCGTCCGGCCGGATCGTGAACAGGTTCGTCGGCTCGTCGGTGTCCTGCTCACCGCCGATGTCGTGGTCGCCGAACACGATGAGGTCCTCGACGGGGTGCCAGTCGACCCTCCCGAACGGGCCGACCTCGGTGATGTCCGCCGGCGGGCTCCAGCCGCCCTCGCCGGACCGGCTCACCGCGACGGTCGCACCGTCCCAGACCTCGCCGGTGAAGTGGTCGACGTTCATGACCAGCGCGTCGCCGCCGGGCGACCAGCGGGGGAAGCTGTGCAGCCGGCCGTCGGCGAGAGCGAGTTCGCCGGCCACGGTGAGGTCGCCGGTGGCGACGTCGACGACGGCGAGGACGGACCGGGCGGGTGCTCCGGTGTTCGGGTCGCCGTCGTAGCCGACCATCGCGATGCGCGCACCGTCGCGGGACCACGCCGGGTTCTCCCAGTAGAGGTCCTCGAGGCCGGCCGGGTGGGACTCGAGCAGCGGCCGGGGCTCCTCTCCCGCGGGGTCCGTCAGCCACACCTGGCCGGGGCCGTTCCCGGCGTCGACGTAGGCGATCTCGGATCCGTCGGGCGACCAGTCGGGGTGCAGCGTCTCCCCCTCGAGGACGGTGTGCACGCCGGATCCACCGGGGCGCGCCAGCGTGAGACCGCGCTCGACGCCCTGGAACACGATCCACGGCTCGTCCGGGCCGACGCTCGGCGGCGCGGCGGTCGGCGACGGGCCTCCCTCGGTCCCGCCGTCCGACCCGCACGCGGCCGAGGCGACCAGCACGACCGACGCGAGAGCGGACCAGGTGCGCCGTACGGGCACGCAGCGATGTTCCCAGCGGCGCCCCCACCGGGACAGGCCTGCGCTCCCGGTGGTCCGGACACCCGTCCTCGACAGGCGGTCCGTGCTTGCATGGGCACCCGCAGCCCCGACACGACAGGAGCCCCGCGTGGACCACCCGAGGACCGAGGAGCCGTCGTGACCCGCGTGCTCGTCACCGGGGTCCGCGGCAAGACCGGCGCCCCGCTGGCCGAGCTCCTCGTCGCCCGGGACGTCGAGGTGCTCGGTGGCAGCAGGGATCCGTCGAGGGTCGCCCTCGACGGCGTGCGGCCGACCGCCTTCTCGTGGGACGACCCGTCCGGCTGGCCCGTGGCCACCGCCGGCGTCGACGCGGTCTACGTCGTCCGCCCCGACCGCGCCGACGCCCCCGGCCTGTTGGGTGCGCTGATGACGGTGGTCCCGGCCGGCGCGCACGTCGTGCTGCTGTCGGAGCAGGCCGCCGACCAGGTCGGCCCCGACGGGTGGTCGCCGCGCGGAGAGCGCGCGGTGCGCGACAGCGGGCACGGCTGGACGGTGCTGCGGCCGAGCTGGTTCGTGCAGGTCCTCACCGACCCGCGCTTCTACCGCGACGCGGTCGCCGCGGGCGATCTCCCCTTTCCCAGCGGCGGCGCGCCGGTCGCCTGGATCGACGCCCGCGACATCGCCGCGGTGGCCGCCCACGCCCTGCTCGAGCCGGGGCACGACGGCGCGGTGTACGAGATCACCGGCCCGGAGGCGGTCCCGCTGCCGCGCACCGCCGAGCTGCTCACCCGCGCCGCAGGACACCCCGTGACCCACCGCGACGTCCCGGTCGAGGAGGCCCTCGCCGGCCTCGAGGGGTTCGAGCGGGAACTCACCGCGCTGACCTTCGACCGCGTGCGGGCCGGTGTCTTCGCCGCCGTCACCGACACCGTCGAGCGGGTGACCGGGCGGCCGGCACGGTCGCTGCAGGACTTCCTCGCCGACGCCGCACCGCTCCTGCGACGCACCGCCTGACCCGGCCGGACGGCGGCGCGACGGGACGGAGGGCCCTGGAGCGGCGCGCCCCGGAGGGCTTGGTTGGTCCCACGGGGGTGCCCGACGTCCCGGGGAGCCGATCCGATGGTCACCACCCTGCCGACCCTCAGCCCGCTGGAGGAGAGCCTCTTCGTGACGCTCCGCTCCCGGGCCCTGGACGCCCGCTCGCCGCGGCCCGTCCTGGGGGACGCGCTGGCCGGCGAGATCGTCCGGGAGCTCGACGCCGACGCCACCCGCGCGCACGTGGACGCCAACCTGGTCACGAGCTGCGCGCTGCGCGCCAAGCGCCTCGACGAGATCGCCGCCGACTTCGTGCACCGCCACCCGGACGCCGTCGGGCTCGACCTGGGCGCCGGGCTGGACACCCGGTGGGCGCGGATCGCCCCGCCGCCCACCGTGGACTGGTACGACGTCGACCTCCCCGCGGTGGTCGCCGCCCGCGACGCCGTCGTGCCCGCACGCGCGAGGACCCGCACCGTCGCCGCGGACGTGCGGGACGGGCACTGGCTGGACGCCGTCCCGGCCGGCCGGCCGGCGGTGGTCGTCGCCGACGGCCTCATCGGGTTCCTCGGCCGCGACGAGGTGACCGCCCTGCTCGGCCGGCTGGTCGGTCACTTCCCCTCCGGCGAGGTCGCCTTCAACAGCTACTCGCGCTTCGCCCTCCGGGCGACCCGGCTCGTGCCCGGCACGAAGGCGGTCTCCGGGCTCCTCCGCTTCCCCGGCGTCGACGACCCGCACGAGCTGGAGCGCTGGGACCCCCGGTTGCGCCTGGTCCGGGAGATCCTGCTCAGCCGGGAACCCGAGGTCGCCCTGTTCCCGCCGCTGCTGCGCCTCTACCACCGGCTCGCGTCGCACAGCACGGCCTGGTCCCGCCGGGGGACGGTCGTCCTGCACTACCGCTTCGAGCGCTGACCCCCCGCCACCGCGGCCGGGGCGGCGGGCGCGAGCGCGCGGCCGACACCGGCCAGGTCGTCCGCCGTCGTCAGCAGCCAGCCCCAGGCGTCGAGCAGGCGCAGGGCGGCGTCCGGGGACGCGGCGAGCTCCTCGCGGGGAACCGGGTCCACCCGCACGGCCGGACGGGCCGTGGGCACCCGGCCGGCCTCGAGCGCGGCCGCGGCCTCGCGGTATCCGACGGCGACGTCCGCGGCCGCGGTCCGCAGCTGGGCGGCCGGCCGGGGCCAGGGCGGCGGCGCCGCGTCGGGGTGGCGGGACCGCAGGGTGCGGGCGTAGTGGTCGAGGCGGTGCACCACGCCGAGCACGGCCAGCCAGTCCACGCGGGCCCCCGGCCGGGCCGGTTCGGACCGGTACTGCGCGTAGGTGTGGTCGAGCAGCCCGGACAGCCGGCCGAGCGCGGTCGGGGGCGCCGGCCCCGCCCCGGTCAGCTGACCGACGACGGCCACCACTTCCGCCGCGCCCGCCCGCAGGCACTCCCCGGCGGCCCGGACCAGCTCCCCGCGCCCTCCGCGCGGCCACACCGCGACACCGACCAGGGTGCCGACGAGGCCGCCGACGAGGACGTCCTCGAAGCGGACCTCGGCGATGCGCCAGTCCACCGGTCCGACCTGGGCGAACAGCAGGGCGACGACGACGGTGAACCCGGCCTGTCCCGCCGCCACCCCGAACAGGGGGCCGGCCGCGAGGCACACCACCATCAGCACCGGCAGGGCCCAGGCGTAGACCGCCGTGTCCCCGCCGACGAGGAACAGCGCCGCCCCGCTGACCGCGGCGCCGACGGCGGTGCCGGCCACGGCCCGGGCCAGCACCGAGCGGTCGGCGACCGCGCTGGTCCGCATGAGGCTCAGCGTCGCGAGCAGCACCCAGAAACCGTGCGCGAGGTCGAACACCCCGGCGACGGTGCGCGCCGCGGCGAGGCCGAGGGCCAGCCGCACCGCGTTCTGCAGGTAGACCGACCGCGGTGTCAGGTGTGCGCGCAGCCGCTGCCACCACAGCCGGCCGGGAGCGGCGGTGAGGAACCACAGGTCCGCGGGGACGTCCGCCGGGTCGGCGACGGGGGCGCCGACGGCGCCGCGGACGGTCAGCACCAGGCTCCGCGCGGCCTCCGCGACGGCGACGGCGCCCACACCGGCCCGCAGCGCCGCGGGGTCGGCCGCCGGCAGCTGCTGACCACGCCGCTCGCGGAGGCCGGCGAGCGCGGCCTCCAGCCGGCCGGTCGACGGCGGCGGCCCGGCACCGCGCAGCGCCTCCCCCGCCCCGGCCACCGCGTCCCCCACGGCCGCCACCAGGTGCGCGGTCGCGGGGTGCGTCCCGCGCCCGCCGGGGGGCCACGCGTCGGCGAGCGCACCCAGGCGGCCGGCGACCACCCGGAGCGCCGCCGCGGCCCGCACGAGGCACCGGTCGCGGACGCCGGGCCCGAGCGGCCGCTCGGCGACCGGCAGCGCGCTCAGCCGTAGACCGGCCGCGGCGTCCGCGGCGGCGGCCCGCAGCGCGGGCGACCCCGCCCCGCCGCCGTCCTGCAGCTCGCGGACCAGCACCCGGGCGTACGCCGCCACCCGCCCGGCGGCGTCGGCCAGGCGCACGGCGGGGTCTCCCGGCGCCGGGGCCGGCCACAGCACCCGGTCGGCGACGGCGAGGAGCGCGATGCCCAGCCCGATCCCGAGCAGCCGCTGGCCGAGGGTGCCGGGCGCGTACGGCGGGAAGCACGGCAGCACGTAGAACAGCTGCAGCCCGCTGACGACGCCGGCCACCCGTGGCCCGCCGACGCCCGCGTAGGCCACCGCGAACCCCACGGCCAGCATGCCGAGGACCGCCGTCCACGTGGTGACCGCCAGCAGGGTGCCGAGGGTGACCAGCAGCGCGCCGGCCGCGAGGCTGCCGGCGTACACCCGGGTCCGCTCCGCCGGCCGCCCCGTCACCTCGGACAGGCTGCCCAGCGCGACCGCCGCGAACACCGCGTAGACGGCGGCGGTCGGGTCGTCGAGCAGGTACCGGCAGGTGTAGAACGCGGCGCAGGAGGCCACGGTCACCCGGCCGGCCCGCCGGACGGCGGCCAGGGAGGGGTCGCGCCGCCGCAGCCGGGCCAGGGCCCGGGCGGCCGCTCCTCCCGCCGGCCGGGAGCCGGTCGCGGCGGTCACGTCCTGCCGCGATCCCGCCGCCCGACGCGCGCCAGCCACTCGGCCAGGAGGGCGCGGAGGACCTCCGGCCGCTCGTGGGGCAGCGCGTGCCCGGCGTCGTCGACGACGGCGAGCGTGGCGTGCGGGTGCGCGCCCAGCAGGTCGACCGCGGCGGCGTACCCGATCGTCGAGTCCAGCCGCCCGGCCACGACCAGCGTCGGGCCCGGGTAGGGCGGCGCACCGTCCGGGGTCAGCTCCCAGCGGGCGCCGATCCGCGCCATCGCCGCCTCGTCGACGAGGGCGGCGGCCGGGGCGACGGTGCGCTCGTACCGCTCGAGCATCTCCGGCGTCTGGACCACGAAGTAGCTCCGGAACACGTCGTCGCCGATCCCGCCGGGCCCGGCGACGACGCGGTGCCCCGGGACGTCGCGCACGCCCGGCAGCAGCGGGCAGACCAGCGCGAGGCCCGCGACCTGTGCCGGGCGCCGCGCCGCCATCGCCTGCGCCAGGTACCCGCCCGCGGAGTGGCCGACGAGCAGGTACCGGTCCCCGCCGGCCACCTCGTCGGCGAGGGCGAGCAGCGCCTCGAGGACGTCGTCGGCACTGCGCAGGGTCGCCGGAGCGGGCGTGCGGCCCGTCCCGGGGAGGTCGGGGTAGACGCGCCGGAGCCCGGGCACGCCGGCGAGCAGGGGCTCGAAGCACGCCTCGGTCTCGCGGTGGTCGACGTCCGCGCCGTGCAGCACCAGCACGGGCCGCCCGCTCCCGTGCTCCACCCGGTGGACCGCCACCCGGGCCGCCTCCTACGGCGCGGCCGTCGCCTCCACCCTGACCGGCGCCCCGTCCGGCCGGGCGTGCGCGGGCATCATCGGGCCGTCGCCGGCGGGGTCGAGCACGTCCTCCTCGAACCACGCGTAGCGGCCGGCGAGCACCCGCTGCGCGGCCGCGTACTGGCGGTCGTCGTCGTTGGCCCACAGCTCGCGGAACAGCCGGCCCGCCCGGCGGCGGGCCTGGCCGCAGAACAGGTCGGCCAGCTCGACCGCCTCCTGCCGGCGGTCGGGCCGCTCGCGGGCGAGGGTGTCGGCGTGCACGCAGGCGCACGCGACGGCGTAGAGCTCGGCGCCGATGTCGACGATCCGCCCGAGCAGCCGGCCCTTGCGCTCCAGGCGCCCCTGGTAGCGGCCCATCGCGTAGAAGGTCGAGCGGGCGAGCTTGCGCGCGGAGCGCTCGGCCCAGCGCAGGTGCCTCGCCAGCTCGCCGAACTCGGCGAACGCGCCGGGGCGCCGGCCGGGGCCCGTGGTCAGCGTCGGGAACCACCGGGCGTAGAAGGCGCCGGCCTTCCCGGCGGCCCGCGCCTTGTCGGCCAGGCCGGAGTCGCCGAGCAGGCCGCCCGCGACCTGCAGGTGCTGGTCGACGGCCTCGCGGGCGATGAGCAGGTGCATGATCTCGGTGGAGCCCTCGAAGATCCGGTTGATGCGCATGTCGCGCAGCATCTGCTCGGCCGGCACCGGCTTCTCGCCGCGCCGGGCGAGGGACTCGGCGGTCTCGTAGGCGCGGCCGCCGCGGATCTGCACCATCTCGTCGACGGCGGTCCACCCGAGCTCGGAGCCGTAGAGCTTGGCGAGCGCGGCCTCGATGCGGATGTCGTTGCGCTTGTCGTCGGCCAGGCGGCTGGACACCTCGAGCACCGCCTCGAGCCCGAAGGCCGTGCCCGCGAGCCAGGCGAGCTTCTGCGCGATCGCGTCGTGCTCGCCGATCGGCCGGCCCCACTGCCGGCGCTCGGCCGACCACTCGCGCGCGATCTTCAGGGCGTACCGGGCCTCCGCCAGGCAGAACGCCGGCAGCGACAGGCGGCCGGTGTTCAGCGTGGTCAGCGCGATCCGCAGACCCCGCCCCTCGCCCCCGATGACGTCGTCGGCGGGGACGAGGACGTCGTCGAAGCGGGTCACCGAGTTCTCGATGCCCCGCAGCCCCATGAACGCGTTGCGGTGCTCGACCGTGACGCCGGGCCGGTCGGTGGGGCAGATGAACGCGGTGATGCCGCCCCGGTGGCCCTCCGACGCCGGGACGACGGCCATGACCACGACGACGTCGGCGATGGCGCCGTTGGTCGCCCACAGCTTGGTGCCGGTGATCCGGTAGCCGGTGCCGTCCTCGGTCGGGACCGCGGTGGTGCTCATCCGGGCCGGGTCGGAACCGACGTCGGGCTCGGTGAGCAGGAACGCCGAGACGGCGTCGCGGGCCAGCCGGGGCAGCCACGCGCGCTTCTGCTCCTCCGAGCCGAACAGCCGCAGCGGCTCGGGCAGGCCGATCGACTGGTGCGCCGACAGCAGCGTGGACAGCGACGAGTGCCAGGTGCCGGCCAGCGCCAGCGCCCGGTTGTAGTGGACCTGGCTCAGCCCCAGTCCCCCGTACTCCTCGGGGATCTTCATGCCGAGGGCGCCGAGCTCCCCGAGGCCGCGGATCACGTCGGCGGGGATCCGGGCCTCCCGCTCGATCCGCTGCGGGTCGACGCGCTCGGTGAGGAAGGCGCGGAGGCGGTCGAGGAACGCCTCCCCCTTCGCCACCGCGGCCGGGTCGAGCTCGGGCTGCGGGTGGACCAGGTCCAGGCGCAGGTTGCCGAGGAACAGCTCCCGGCCGAACGACGGCCGGGTCCACGCGGCCTCGCGGCCGGCCTCGGCGACCTGCTTCGACTGCTCGTACGTGGGGTTCGACGCCATGGGGCAGCATCGCGCCCCTCCCCGCGCCCGGACAACGGTCCCCGGCACGGGGACCGGCGCGATGCGGTCAGGCGCCGAGGGCCTCCTCCTGCCCGGACGACGTCCGCAGCGCGTCGGTGAGCAGCGCGACCAGCGCCTCGAGCTGCACGTCGGCCGACGAGGACACCTCCTCGTCCGAGCCGTCGAGCGCCCGGGCGGCGAGCCCCGCCTTGGTGTCGATCAGCTCGGCGATCCGCGCGTCGAGGGTCTGGGCGGCGATGATCCGCCACGCGGTGACGGGCTCGGTCTGGCCGATGCGGTGGCTGCGGTCGATCGCCTGGGTCTGCTCGGCGTCGGTCCACGACAGCTCGGCGAGCACGACGTTGGACGCCACCTGCAGGTTCAGCCCCACGCCCGCCGCGGTCAGCGAGCACACCGCGACGTGGACGTCGGGGTCGGTGACGAACGCGTCGACCTCCCGCTGCCGCGCCGTCGGCGTCTGGTCGCCCCGGATGGAGGAGAACCGCACGCCCTGCCGGGCGAAGGTCTCCTCGGCGGCGTCCATGACGTCGACGTGCTTGGCGAAGAAGACGACCTTGCCGGCGCTGCGCGCCAGCTGGGCGGCGTAGTCGGCGGCCAGCCCGGCCTTCGCCCGGCCGATCCGCCGCATCATGCCGAACACGTTCTCGCCGGTCGTCGTGGTGGCGTCCTTGAGCTCGGACCGGGCCACCCGGCGGACGAGGTCGGCGTCGATCCCCTCGATGCCCCGGCCCTCGACGACGCCGGAGGTCCGCGCCGCCAGCGCCGTCTCGTACTGCCGCACCATCCGGCGGACCAGCTCCTGCTCGGCCGCCCGGATCGACCGGCCGGCCGCGCCGTCCAGCTCGACCGGGAGGTCGGCGATGCGGCGGGCGGGGATGTCGGCGGCGACGTCGACCTTGCGGCGGCGCACGATGCCCAAGTCGATCACGCGCTGCCGGGCGGCGGCGGAGAAGCCGCGGTCCGCGGGCGTCAGGCCGGTGTCCTCGAGCGCGTCCATCAACTCGCCGAGCGGCTTGGTGTCGTCGATCCAGCCGAGGAACTGCCAGATGGCCCGGAAGTCCTCGATGTCGTTGATCAGCGGGGTGCCGGTGAGCGCCATGAGCAGCGGCCGCACGGTGCGCGACCGGATCCGCTCGGACAGCGCGAGGACGTGCTGCGAGCGCTGCGAGGTCTTGTTCTTGATGAAGTGCGCCTCGTCGACGACCATCCCGCGGAAGCCGAAGTCGCCGAGCCAGCCCACGTGCCGGTCGAGCACGTCGTAGTTGACGACGACGACGTCGGCGAAGCCGTCGACCGTCTCGCCGTCGCCCTGCACCACGGTGGCCGGGCGGTGCGGCGTCCAGCGGCCGGCCTCGCGCGCCCAGTTGGTCTTGACGACGTTCGGCACGACGACGAGCAGCGGGTAGGCATCGGCCGCCTCCGCCGCGAGCAGCGCCTGCGCGGTCTTGCCCAGGCCCGGCTCGTCGGCGAGCAGGAACGTCCGGTGCCCGGCCGCGGCCGCGGCGACCAGCTGCCCCTGGTGCGGCATCAGCTCGAGCCCGGCCGGGGTGAAGCGGGAGGTCGGGAACGGCAGGTCCATGCACGCCGGGGCCCCGCCGCCGGCGCGCTCGAAGGAGGTCAGCAGCGGGCCGAGCAGCTCCCAGCCGGCCAGGCGGCGCGGGCGCGGCGCCCGCGGCGCGGCGGCGGAGAAGTCCGGCGCCAGGAACGGGTTGGCCAGCTGCCGGGAGACCACCGACTGCGGCACGGCGCGGCGCTGGGGAGCGGCGGGCTCGGCCGGCTCCTCGGCCGGGGCGGCCTCCTCGGCGACCGGCTCGAGGCCGGCGGCCCTCTGCATCTCGCGCACCAGCGACCGGGCCGCGTCGGAGACGACGGCGTCCTCGCCGAGCAGCGCCAGCAGCCCGGCGTCGCGGACGGCGGTCGTCGCGAGGATGGTCGCGACGCCGTCCAGGCGCTTGAGCTCTTCGGTCCGGCGGCCGTCGCTGAGGCCCGTGTCCGCGCGGACCCGGGCGCGCTCGTCGCGCAGCAGCAGCGCGACGGCCTGGAACCGCGTGCGCACGGCGGGCGTCACGCGCCCACGCCGGGCGGCCGCCTCGACGTCCCGGACGGTGCGGGCGAGCACCGCGACGACGTCGTCGTCACGGCGGCCCCGCCGCTGGTCGCGCGGGGCGCTGCGGCGAGCGCCTGACCGGCGCTGGCCTGGTCGAGCCAAGGATCCTCCTCTGCAGTGCCGGGCAGGGTCGCCGCGGCAGCATCGCGCACGGTCCCGCGGCCGGAGCGGGGACGCTCCGGACGGGACCGGTGCCCCTGGGCCGGCGGGACGCCTCCGGGCTCCCGGAGGCCACGGGCGGCGGGTCCGGGAGCCCCGCCGGCGGGACGCCGCCGTGGGCGACCCGCTCCGGTCCCGGGGGCGGGGCCTCCATGGTGTCAACACCTGGGTCGCCGCGCTGTTCCCACCCCCCTCCCCCGCCGCCCGGACGGCGCCGGTCGCGACCGAACCCCTGGCCGGGATGTGGCACAGGTCACACCATGGCGGGATGACGCAGCCGTCCCCCGCGGTGCCCGGGTGGGCGACCCGCGCGCTGTCCACGGTGTTCGACCCCTGCTGCCGGGAGAAGGGCATCTCCGTCGTCGACATGGGCCTGCTCCGGTCGGTCGACGTCCGCGACGGCCACGCCCGGGTCGAGCTGCTGCTCACCTCGGGCTGGTGCCCGTTCGCCACGCGGGTGGTCACCGACGTCGAGACGGTGATCCTGCGCCAGCCCGGCGTCGAGACCTGCGAGGTGGAGGTCGTCTGGGACGAGGCCTGGACGACCGACCGGCTCTCCCCCGCGGCCGCCCGCCGGCTGCGGTCCCTCCCCGACCCCGTCGCCGTCCCCGACCGCGACGCCTTCCTCTCCGCCCACCGCCCCCGGCCGCTCGGCCCCAGCACAGGAGGACGACCATGATCGGCGACGCGTTCGTGTTCGACGGGGTCGCGCACCCGTTCAACTTCACGGCCAAGAACGCGTTCGGGTCACCGGGGCAGATGTTCGCCAACCACCTGTACGCCTTCCACACGACGCTGACCCCGGACGGCGAGCCGACGCTGTCGGCCGAGGAGTTCCTCCGGGAGTGGACGCCGGCCGACATCCGGCAGATGGTCTACGAGCAGTCCGACACCGACATGCTGGCCGCGATGCCGCTGCCACTCACCGACCTGTTCCGCGACGGCCTCTCCCCGTGGGAGACGTGCGCGGAGCTCGCCCAGCGGGACCCCGACCGGACGGTGTTCTGGGGCTCGGTCAACCCGCTCGAGGGGCGCCGGGCGCTGGACCTGATGGAGCGCCAGGTCGGCGAGTTCGGCGCCCGGGCGTTCAAGTTCTACAACGTCCGCTACGACTACGGCTCCCCGTTCCCGTGGCGGATGGACGACCCGCGGGTCGCCTTCCCGGTGTTCGAGAAGGCCCAGGAGCTCGGGGTGGACCTGATCGGCGTGCACAAGGGCGTGCCGCTCGGCCCGCAGCCGGTCGAGGCGACCCAGACCTGGGACATGGACGGCGCCGCGGCCGCCTTCCCGGACATCAACTTCGTGATCTTCCACGTCGGGCTGCCGTTCATCGACGAGACCTGCTGGCAGCTCATCCGCTGGCCCAACCTGTACGCCTCGCTGGCGGCGACGATCAACCTGATCGTGCGGGCCCCGCGTGGGTTCGCCGAGATCCTCGGCAAGCTGCTGTTCTGGTGCGGCGAGGACAAGATCGTCTACGGCTCGGAGGCGCCGATCTGGCAGCCGCAGTGGGCGCTGCGGGCCTTCATGGACTTCTCGATCCCGCAGGACCTGTGCGAGGGCTACGGCTATCCGCAGCTCACCGACGTCGCCAAGCGGAAGATCCTCGGCGAGAACCTGCTCCGCCTGCACGGGTTCGACGTCGAGGAGACCAAGGCGCGGCTGGGCCGTCCGCAGGCGCACTGAGCCGCAGGCCCGCCCGGGGAACAGCGTGTCGGGCCGGCCCGGGTCAGCGGCGTGCCGGGCCGGCGCCGGTGCCGGTCGGGTCCGGCGCGCCGGGTCCGACCAGACGGTGCTCGTAGGCGTAGGCGGTCGCCGCGGAGCGCGAGGCCACGCCGATCTTGGTGAAGATGTGGCTGACGTGGCTGGCGACCGTCCGCTCGCTGATGCGGAGGTGCCGCGCGATGGCCCGGTTGGTGCTGCCGCACGCGACCCGCACGAGGACCTCGACCTCCCTGGCCGAGAGCGGGACCGGGGACTCCGCGACGGCGGGAGCCGGTGCGCGCGCCACCCGGTCGGCGTCCGGTCGTGCACCGAGGTCCGCGAAGGTGGCCCGCGCCGCCCGGAGCTCGAGGTCCGCGGTCTCCCGGTCACCCAGGGCCCGGCAGGCCCCGGCGAGCAGGACGCGGGTGCGCGCCCCCTCGTACGGCGTGCGGAGCTCGGTCCAGTGGTGCCAGGCCCGGCGCGCGAGCACCAGGGCGGGGCGGGCCTCCCCCGCCGCCAGCAGCACCGCCGCCTGCGCGTGGGCGGCCGCGGCGACCAGGTAGCGGGACCCCTGCGCCCGCGCCGTCGCGGCCAGCTCGTCGGCGGCCGCACCGGCGGCCGGCCCGTCCCCGGCGGCGAGCACGATCTCCGCGAACGCCCCGAGGACGCGCGCCCGGGCGACGGGCTCGCCCACCTCGGCCTCGAGCCTGCGGACGGCGGCCTCGACGAGATCGGTGCGGCCCTGGCCCAGGCGCAGCAGCGCGAGGCCGGGGTGCGGCTCGCACCCCAGCTCGTGCGCCCTCCGGTAGTCGCCGTCCGCGGCGTCGAACTCCCCGCGCACGCGGTGCACCTCCGCCCGGACGTAGTGGGCGCCGCCCAGGGTCAGGAGGTTCCGCGGCCGGCCCAGCCGGCTGACCGCCCGGTCCGCCTCGGTCGCGGCGTCGGCCCAGTCGCCCCGGAGGAGCGTGAGCTCGGCCCGGTGCAGGGCGCAGTGCCCGCCGTAGACGGTGAGCCCGGGCTGCGACCGGAGCCACCGCGTGAACGACTCGGTCCACCCCTCGAAGCGCGGCACGTCGTACAGCTCGTGGCAGGCGTCGATGACCGTGCAGTAGGCGTCGCCGACAGCGACCGGCGGGATCTCGCGGCCCTCGACGGCCACCATCGCCTCGTCCAGCAGGCGCAGTCCCTCCGCCACCTCGCCGAGGTAGACGCGGCACCGGCCCAGGCCGATGCGGGCGAGGGTGTCCAGCTCCCGGTCCTCGAAGCGCGCCGCCACCTCCAGCGCCCGGGTGAAACCGGCGTGGGCGCCGGGGACGTCCCCGGTCTCGACGATGCGGCACATCGCCGCCACGTGCTCCAGGTGTCCCTGCTCCACGCAGTCCGGCCCCGCCTCGTCGAGCAGGTGCCGGGTGCGTCCCACCCACCCGCGGGCGCGGGCGAGGTCGCCCGAGAAGGCCAGGCACCGCGCGAGACCGATCCCGACGCGTGCGGCCCCGGGCACCTGCCCGGCGTCGAGGCAGGCGCGGTGCGCCCGTGCCCACAGGCCGAACGCCTCCTCGGCGCGACCGGTGAGGTAGGCCGCCGCGGCGACCGCGTCGAGGTCGTCGGGGGACGGCTCGCCGTCGTCGAGGACGGCCGCGAGTTCGCGGTGGGCGCTCTCCCAGTCGGCCGGACCACCCGTGCTCCAGCCGGTCGGCCGTCGCATGCAGCACAGTGTCGCGCCGGCCCGGACGGGACACCAGCACCCCGGACCGGCGCGAGCACCGCGCTAGGAGGCGAAGAACGCCTCGCTCCCCGGGGGCGCCCCGATGAACATCCACATCTCGGCGATCCGGCCGTCGTCGAAGCGGTAGACGAACGCGTTGTCCGACTCCAGGCGACGGTCCCGGCGGCCGAGGACCGCGTGCTCCCACTCCGACACCCACTCCCCGGCGGGCACGCAGAAGCGCTGCTGCAGGTCGACGTCACCGCCGGTGGCCTCCACGACCGCGCCGATGACCTCCATCAGCCCGGCCGCTCCGGCGTAGTCCCCGGGCTCCGGGTACGGCCCCCGGTAGTGGAACGTGAAGTCGTCGGTGAGGAGCTCGTCGAGGACCGCCCGGTCGCCCCCGAGGACGGCCCCGGTCATCCGGTCGACCGTGGTCACGTGCGGGTGCTGGCTCATGTCCGCCTCCTGCGCTGCTCGTCGCATCCGTGTCCGGCACGCTAGGGAGACCGGGGCGGGGGCACATCGGCAGGATCGCGGAGCGCACCCGCCGGAGCCGTCGGCACTTCTGCGCACGTCGCGGCCGCGCGGGCCCGGGGTCGGGCGGCTCCCCGGGACGGTCGCCGTCGCCGGCCCGAGGGCCGCCACGGAGGCGGCGCAACCGGGACCTGCGCTACCGGCGGCGCACGCCGACGGCGCCGACCGCCCCGCGCAGGCCGACGCAGCCCACGCACGCCACACAGCCCACGCAGTCCACGCAGGCGACGCACGCCACGCATGCGGCGCAGCCGACGTTCGCCAGACCCGCCACGACACCGGCGCTGCCGACGACCCCGGCGCTGAACGCGACCCCCGCGCTGCCGACCACCCCGGCGCCGGCGGCGACGGCCACGCCGGCCCCGACGCCGGCGCTCGCGACGGTGGCCGCACTCCCCACCACCCCGGCCGACGCGGCGGTGGCGGCGCTGCCCACGACGGCCGCGCTCCCGGCGGTGGCCGCGCTGCCGACCACCGCGCCGCTGCCGGCGGTGCCCACGCTGCCGTCGGACCCGGCCGGGCCGACGGCGGCCCCGAGGGGGACGCGCTCCTGTGCCACGGGTGCCTCCCGGGTGGGCTCGGGGAACCGGTCCGCAGCCACCCTCCCGGCCGGCACCCCCCGCGCGGGCGACGCGCGCCCCGCCGTGCCGCCCGCCCGGCGCACCGCTGCTCAGCGCGACGGCGCGGGGACGGCGCGCTGCACGGCGGGAGCGGAGCGGGCGGTCCCGCGGCGGTCAGCGGCTCCCCGCGGTGCCGTCCAGCACGGCCCGGCTCGTGGCCGGCTTCCGCGAGCGGATCGGCGGCGACACCGAGGACCCGCACGTGGTGCGGCTCGTCGGCGAACTCAGCTTGGCCGGCGAGCGGGTCCGGCAGCTGTGGGCCCAGCACGACGTCGAGGTGGCGATGGGCTCGCACGTGACCTTCGACGACCCGCAAGTGGCGCGCTGACCCTGCGCTGCGAGGAGCTCCCCGTCAACGGGACCGACGGCCAGCTGCTCGCCGTCCACCACGCCGACCCGGGGACGGCGGACGCCGGGAAGCCGGCACTGCTCACCTCGCCGACCCCGTCGACCCCGCTCCCCGCGACACCGGCCGGCGACCCCTCGGCCGCGGAACCGTTGGTGCCCCAACGGCCTACCCTGGCGGGGTGACCCCGAGCCAGACCCCGCAGGCCGCCCTCGAGGCCGAGGACGTGCTCGCCCTCGACCGGCAGGTGTGCTTCGCGCTGTCCGTGGCCGCGCGCAACGTGGTCGCCGTCTACCGCCCCGTCCTGGAGCCGCTGGGCCTGACCCATCCGCAGTACCTGGTGATGCTCGCGCTGTGGCAGCACGGGTCGCTGTCGGTCAAGCGGCTGTCCGGGCTGCTCCAGCTCGACCCCGGCACCCTCTCCCCGCTGCTCAAGCGGCTCGAGGCGGCCGGCCTGCTGCGCCGCGAGCGTGATCCCGGGGACCAGCGGAACCTGGCGCTCGCGCTGACCGAGGAGGGGCTGGCGCTGCGCGCGAAGGCGGAGGCGATCCCGGCCGGGATCGTCGAGCGGCTCGGGATGCCCCTCGAGGAGCTGATGGGCCTGCACGGGGCCCTCACCCGGGTGATCGCCGCCTCGCAGGAGGCCCTGGCCGCCCGCGCCCACGACTGACCACCCGCACACTGTCTGGTCCGACACACATGGCACCCCAACGCTTGGTGCACCACGCGATCGGGGGGACCATGGGGACGTGGCCGTCGTCGAGCAGGAGCACCCCACCGTCATGAGCGAGCCCCGTCCGGCACCCGGCGCCCTTGCCGACCCCGTCGTCCGTCCCGCCCCGCACCGGTGGGTGTGGTACGCCCTCGGCGGCGGGCTCCCCCGGCGCAACCGCGGCTGGGTCCTGTTCGACACGACGACGAGCACCTGGTGGGCGCGGCACGTGGTGCGCAGCCTGGTGCAGATGGCGGTCCCGATCGCCCTGGTCATGCTGCTGCTGCCGGCCGGCTGGGGCCTGCGCCTCGCGGCGGCCGGCGGCGGCATCGCGCTGGGGATGGTCTACTCGCTGGCCTACATGGTGGAGGCGACCGAGAACCGCGTGGTCAAGGCGGGCTACCCGGTCGGCACCGCCGCCGCCCACCGCGAGGCCCGGTGGGAGGTGCGCGAGCAGCGCGACCGGGAGCGGCGCCAGGCGGCCGCGGCCCGGCGCGCCGCCCGCTACCGCGACCGGACGGGCCGCCCGGCGCGCTGACCGGCGGCACCGGCCAGGGGCCGGGTGCCGCGCGGTGCTGGTGCCCGCCCCTCCCGGGGAGCAGACTGCCCTCCGTGGCCTCGGCGCCGGCCACCTCGGCCGGGTGCGCACGCCGCCGGCTCCGGGAGGAGCCCCGGCGGCGCGACCCCGCTCGCGCCCGCGCCGGGGACGTGCGGTGAGCGGCCGGCACCGCGACCCCGCGACCGGGTCACCCCTCCGCCACCGCCGGGAGGCCGTCCCCCCGGCACTCGCGGGCGCGGGCCGGACCACGCCCGGCCCCCTCGCCCACCTGGTCGCCGTCCACGGACGCCGGCCGACGGTCGCGGCGATGGTGCTCGTCGCACTGACCCTCCCGCTGGCCGGGCTGGTGTTCCTGCTGCGCAGCGACTTCGAGGGGCTGCACTGGACCGGGGCGGCGCTGCACTTCTCCGTCTTCCTGACCGTCGGGGCCGTGGCGGCCAGCCTGTCGCTGGTCGCCGGGGAGGCGGCCCGCCGACGCGGGGACGCGCGCGTCCTGCTGCTGTCCCTGGCGTTCCTCGCGACCAGCGGGTTCATGGCGCTGCACGCCATCGGCACCCAGCACGTGCTCACCCACGACGCGATGCCCGGCTTCACCGTCGCCATCACGATCGGGCTGCTCGTCGCCGCCCCCTTCGCCGCGGCGTCGGCGCTGGTGGACGCCCGGCCCCCGACCGAGGCGTGGGTGGCCCGCCACCGGCAGGCGCTGCGGGGCGCCGTCTTCGCGGCGATCGTCGTCTGGGGGCTGTGGTCGGTGGCCGAGTGGCCGCCGCTGCAGCAGGTGACCGCCGAGGGCGGGGAGCACGTCGCGCTCACGGTGGCCGCGGCGCTCGGCGCGCTGCTCTACCTGCTGGCGGCGGTCCGCCTCTGGTGGGTCAACCGGGCCCACTTCGGGCTGCTCCTCTTCAGCGTCGTCGCCTGCTACGGCCTGCTCGCGGAGGCCCTGGTGGGCGTGGCGCTGGCCGGGGAGCGCAAGTGGCACCCCGCCTGGTGGGTGTGGCACGCGCTCATCGTCATCGCCTACCTCCTGGTCTTCGCCGCCGCGCAGCGGGAGTGGCGCGACGAGCGCTTCCGCACCCTCTACCTGCCGACGACGCGCGAGCACCGCGGCGAGGTGTCCGTGCTGGTCGGCGACCTGGCCGGCTTCACCGCCTTTACCGCCCGGCGCGACGCCGTGGAGGTCGCGGCCATGCTGCGGGCCTACTACGAGCGGGCCGCGCCGCTGCTCTCCCGGCGGTTCGGCGGCGAGGTGGAGAAGTTCGCGGGCGACGGGGTGTTCGCGACGTTCAACCGCGCCGGGGACCAGCCCGACCACGCGCTGCGCGCGGTGGAGGCCGCCGCGGCGCTGCAGGCCGAGGTGGCCCGGATCCGCGCCGGGCACCCCGACTGGCCGGGGCTGCGGATCGGCGTCGAGAGCGGCCCGGTGGTGTTCAGCGAGATGGGCGGGAGCGGCTACCTGGTCTACCCCGCCGTCGGGGACACCGTGAACGTGGCGGCCCGGCTGCAGCAGCACGCCCCGGTCGGCGGCATCCTCGTCGGCACCGGGACGCGCGACCAGCTGCCGGGCGCGGTCGACCTGGTGCCGGTGTCCGGCCTGCAGCTCAAGGGCAGGGACGCGGCGGTCGACGCCTGGCTCGTGCAGCTCCCGCTGCGGACCTCCGCCGTCCCGGCGCCACGGTCCGGGGGTAAGCGCAGCACCCCCTCGGCCCGGTCCCCGCGGTGACCCTCGACGCCCTCCGCCGGGCCGGGCAGGTGGGCCGCCGGCCACCGGGCGTCCGGACCGGTCCCTGACGCCGGAGAGCGCCGCCTGACACCGCGTGATCGAAACCGGTGCACATCCCGCCGGTTCCCTGGCACGGTGCCTCCTGCGGCGTGAGCAGTCGCGCCGGGAAGGAGCCGGCATGCGCACGAGGGAGGTCGCGCCCCGGGCGGCGCACGCGCTGGCGGCGGTCCTCGGCGCCGACGGGCTCCCCGTCCGGCTGCGGGCCTGGGACGGCAGCGAGGTCGGGCCGGCCGGCGCACCGGTGGTCGTCCTCCGCTCGCGGCGGGCGTTCCGCCGGGTCCTGTGGTCGCCGGCCCAGTTGGGCCTGGCCCGCGCCTACGTCGCCGGGGACGTCGACGTCCCCGGCGACGTGTTCGCCACCCTCACCGCCCTGGGCGTGCTCACGACGTGGGGGCAGGGGGAACCGGCCCCGCCGCTGCCCCCGTCGGCGCGCTGGGCGCTGCTGCGCACCGCGGCCCGGCTGGGCGCCGTCGGTCCCCCGCCGCCCCCGCCGGCGGAGGAGGCCCGCGTCGGCCGGACGGGTGCCCGGCACACCTGGAGCCGGGACGCCGCCGCCATCGCCCACCACTACGACGTCGGCAACGACTTCTACGCCCTCGTCCTCGGGCCCACGCTGGTCTACTCGTGCGCGGTGTGGACCGACGCGTGCACCGGCCTCGACGCCGCCCAGGAGGCCAAGCTCGACCTGGTCTGCCGCAAGCTCGGGCTCCGGCCGGGCATGCGCCTGCTCGACGTGGGCTGCGGGTGGGGCGGCCTGGCGCTGCACGCCGCCCGGCGGTACGGCGCCGACGTCGTCGGGGTCACGCTGTCCGCCGAGCAGGCGGCGCTGGCGCGGGAGCGGATTGCCGAGGCGGGGCTGGCCGGCCGGGTCGACGTCCGGGTGCAGGACTACCGCGAGGTCACCGACGGGCCGTTCGACGCCATCGCCTCGATCGGGATGGCCGAGCACGTCGGCCGGCAGCAGATGCCCGGGTACGCCGCGCACCTGCGCGACCTGCTGCGCCCCGGCGGCCGGCTGCTCAACCACGCCATCGCCTGGCGCGACGGGCGGTGGCGGCCGGACCCCGACTCGTTCATCGCCCGCTACGTCTTCCCCGACGGGGAGCTGCTCGGTCTCGCGGAGACCGTCGGCGCGCTCGAGGACGCCGGCCTGGAAGTGCTCGACGTCGAGGCGCTGCGCCGGCACTACGGCCTGACGCTGCGCGCCTGGGTCGCCCGGCTGGAGCAGCACTGGGACGAGGCCGTGGCCGCCGCCGGCGAGGGGCGCGCCCGGGTGTGGCGGCTGTACATGGCGGCCTGCGCGCTGGCGTTCGAGGCGGGCACGATGGGCGTGGACCAGGTGCTCGTCCAGCGGCCCGGCGGTGCGCCGCCGCCGCTGCGGCGCACCGCCTGGGTGTGAGGGCCGGCGTCAGGCCACGTCCCGTGCGGGTGCGTCCGGCCCGGGCTCGGCGAGGATCCAGCTGGTGCGCCCGTGCAGCGGCGGGGTCTTGGTGCCGTCGGTGAACCAGACGACGACGCCCCCGTGCGCCCGGCAGCGCGAGCGCACCACCCGGACCTGCCCCCCGCGGGCGGTCTTGACCGGGCGGACCAGCGGGAGGCCGAAGTCCGTGCCGATGACGTCGCCGGTCAGGACCGGCTCCCCGGCGGACAGGTGGGACGTCGGGACGGTGGTCATCGCGGGCCTCCGGGATCGAGTGTTCGAACGTGTGTTCGATGGTGCACCCGGAGGGGGACGTCGCGCCACCGGGGGTTCAGTCGGGCCGGATGCCGGTCCGGGTGACCCGGATCGTCGACGCGCTGCGGGTCCGCCGGGTGGGCACGACCTCGCCCAGCTCGGCCAGCCGCTCGACCGCGGCGTCCTTGTCGACCTGCGTGCGCAGCCCGCCGCCGGACCACTCGCAGTGCAGGTCGCCGGCCGGCCCGGACCGGCCCCGCAGCCGCTCGCGGGCGAACTCCTTGTGCCGCCGGGCCTCGTTCTCCGCCGCCCGCCAGGCGTCGTAGTCGTGGACGGCCTCGACATAGTCGGCGTCGGTGACCGTCAGCCGGGACTGGCGGGAGACCTCGCCCTCGGTCTCCGGGTCCACCGGCGGGCCCCAGCACAGGTCGAGGAACGGGCACCAGTCGCACATCCCGTCCACGCCCGGCCCGAACCCGTCGCGCGGGACGGCGTCGACGCCGTCCTCCTCCACGGTGGCGTAGACGTCGGTCAGCCACATGAGCGCCTCGGCGGTCAGCGCCGGGTCGTGGTCGGCCTCGAAGACGACGTCCTCGCCGGAGTCGCGGGACAGGTAGCGCAGGCGCAGGCCCTCGACGTCCTGCCCGTCGCCCGACGGCAGCCGCCGGTCGGCGGTCTGCCCGGTGCGCAGCAGCCACGCGTACAGGGCCACCTGGAACCAGTGCCGGACCGGCACCCCGCGGGTGAGGACCCGCTCGAAGCCGAACCGGGACGTCGTCTTGAGGTCCTCGACCACCGGCTCGTGCCACCAGTCGCAGCGACCCTTGACCTGCTCGCCCCGCAGGCCCACCTCGGTGAGCCCGCCGTACTGGCGGCGCAGCGCGCGCAGGACCCCGCGGTGCAGCTCGGTGCCGATGAAGGCCTGCAGCCCGGCGCGGGCGTTGGTCGGGCGGCGCCGGGCGATTCGGTAGGCCGCCCGGCGCCGGCACTCGCCGACCTCCGAGGCGCCGATCATCCGCTGCCGGGAGCGGGCCCGGCGGCTGTCGAGGTCCCGGACCGCCGCGGCCAGGCTGGGCGCGGCCCGCCGCTCGGCGGCGCTGGGACGGGCGGGCAGGACGGCGGTCACCGTCCCGCCCTCCGGAGGCGGCGGCGGAGCGGGGCCGGGTGGACCGGCCCCGCTCCGTCCCGCGGCTCAGGCGACGTCCGCACGACCGTCGTCGCCGTCCCGGCGCTCGGCGATGACCGCGCGCACCAGCGCGGTCAGCCGCTTGGTCGCCACGTGCTCGACGGACCGGCCGAACCGGGCGCCGATCTGCTCGTCGGTGACGCCCAGGCTCTCCAGGCTGGCGAGCACGCCCCGCCGGGCCGCGGTGTTCCGCCGCTCCCGCGGGTCGTCCGGGGTCGGCGAGGACTCCAGCAGCGGGTTCGCCGGCGCGGCCTCCTCGGCGTCGGGCCGGGGGGCCGAGACGGCGGCCTGCGCCGCCGCGGCCGCGGCTTGGGCGGCCTGCAGCACCCCGGCGGGCGTCTGCGGGACCGACGGGTCGCCGGCCGCGACCCGGCGCCTGCCGGCGGGGTGCTCCGTCATCGACGCCTCGACCAGCTGCTCGTGCCGGGCGCGGATCAGCTCCGCGACCGTGTACGAGCCGCCGGGGGTGGGGACGTCGGCCTGCAGCAGGCCGTTGCGGTTGGCCTCGGTCCAGACCTCGCGCAGCTCGTCGTCGTCGCGGGCGTCGTCGATCCGCGCGACCAGGTCGGCGGCGTCCGGCTCGCCCCGGCCGCCGGCCCGGGCGGCCGGGCGGCCCTGCCGGGCCTCCTCGGTGCGCTCGTGGTCGAGCAGCCCGCCGCCGTGGAAGGAGACGAGGTCGCGCACGTGCGCGGTGCCCGGGTCGCACTTGAGCGCGTCGAACACCAGCCACTCCAGCAGCCGGCCGGTCGCCTTCGGGTCGGTGACCTCGCGGGCCGGGTCGTCGTTGGGCTTGATGCCCACGTGCACGCTGCGCGCGCCGACGATCAGCGGCCGGCGGCCGCGGCGCAGCCTCATCCACACCGACGCCGCGTACGGGAACTCCCGGTGGGTCTGCACCGACCAGGTCTTCTGGCCCTCGATCGGGCGGCCGTTGGAGTCGACCTCGGTGACCTCCTTGCCCCGGGCGGTCACGACGACGATGCCGGGGAAGGTGAGCAGCTCGGTCTGCAGCTTGCGCCAGCGGGCGCCGGCGTCGTTCCACAGGTTCTGGCTGATGGTGACCTCGGCGTTGGGGTCGCGCTTGAGCAGCTCGCGGTTGCGGGCGGACTTCGCGGCGCGCTCGCTGGCCCAGTCCTTCAGGCCGTCCCAGATCGCCGAGCCGGTGTCGATGCCGAGCACGACCGGGAGCTCGCCGGCGTCGCAGGCGCGACGGGCCTCGGCCTTGACCGCCTGGACGGCGGCCAGCACCGCGGCGTAGGAGCCGTCGTGCTCGATGAGCTGGTACTTCGCGCCGGGGATGGCGCCGTACTCGTCACCGGCACCCTCGTTGAGGTCGATCCAGTAGAGCGCGCCGATCCGGTCACTGCTGCTGAACTGGGCCAGCGCCCAGCTCTTTCCTGCCTTCTCCTCGCCCTCGAGGAGGATGCACGGCCACGGCACGCGGCCGGTGGGCTTGCGGGTCTTGAGGCCAGGGACGGCCATGTCGGACTCCTTGGATGACACGGGGAAGATGTCGATCCCGAATCTAGGAAGGGGTACCGACAAAACGGCGTGTCGGCTTGACACCCCACCCCCGGCATCCGCGTCAGTCCTGGTCCGGCCCGTCGTCGGAGGACACGCGGCCGCGCAGCCGGTGGGCGAGGGCGGTGTGCCGGCGCCCGGAGCCGGCGGCCCGCACGGCCTGGGCCAGCGCCCGCGGCGAGCCGACCAGCACGACGAGCCGCTTGGCGCGGGTGACCGCGGTGTAGAGCAGGTTGCGCTGCAGCATCATCCAGGCGCTGGTGGTCAGCGGGACGACGACGCACGGGTACTCGCTGCCCTGCGAGCGGTGCACGGTGACCGCGTAGGCGTGCACCAGCTCGTCGAGCTCGGCGAAGTCGTAGTCGACCGCCTCGTCCTCGTCGGTGACCACGGTGACCTTCTGGTCGACCGGGTCGATCGCGGTGACGACGCCCTGGGTGCCGTTGAAGACGCCGTTGCGGCCCTTGTCGTAGTCGTTGCGGATCTGGGTGACCTTGTCCCCGACGCGGAACACCCGCCCGCCGAACCGCTTCTCCGCGCGGTCGGGCCGGGCGGGGGTGAGCGCCTCCTGCAGCAGCTCGTTGAGCCCGGCGGCGCCGGCCGGCCCGCGGTGCACCGGGGTGAGCACCTGGACGTCGCGGCGCGGGTCGAGGCCGAAGCGGGCCGGGATCCGCCGGGTGACGACGTCCACGGTGAGCCGGGCGGCCTCCTCGGCGTCGTCGGTGGCGAACAGGAAGAAGTCGTCGAGGCCCTGCACCTGCGGCGGGGTGCCGGCGTTGATCCGGTGGGCGTTGGTCACCACCCCCGACCGGCTGGCCTGCCGGAAGACCTGCGTCAGGCGCACGTGCGGCACCGAGGTGCCCTCGGCGAGCAGGTCGCGCAGCACCTCGCCGGCGCCGACGGACGGCAGCTGGTCGACGTCGCCGACCAGGAGCAGGTGCGCGCCCGGCGGGACCGCGCGCACCAGCTTGTTGGCCAGCAGCAGGTCCAGCATCGAGGACTCGTCGACGACGACCAGGTCGGCGTCCAGCGGCCGGTCCCGGTCGTAGGCGGCGTCGCCGCCGGGGCGCAGCTCCAGCAGCCGGTGCACGGTCACCGCCTCGACCCCGGTCAGCTCGGTGAGCCGCTTCGCCGCGCGGCCGGTCGGCGCCGCGAGCACGATCCGCGCGCCCTTGGCCCTGGCCAGGGTGATGATCGAGCGCACCGTGAAGCTCTTGCCGCAGCCGGGCCCGCCGGTGAGGACGGCGAGCCGCTCGGTCAGCGCCAGGCGGACGGCGTCCCGCTGGCCGGGCGCGAGCTCGACACCGGTGCGCCGGTGCAGCCAGGAGAGGGCGGCGTCCCAGTCGACGCCGGCGAAGGCCGGCATGCGGTCCTCGGCGGCGGTCGCCAGCCTCCGCAGCCCGGCGGCGAGGGAGACCTCGGCCCGGTGGAAGGGGACCAGGTAGTGGGCCACGGTGGGCGGGCCGCCGTGCGCGGCGGGCAGCTCGTCGCGGATCAGGCCCTGGTCGGCGACCAGCAGGGCCAGGCAGTGGCGCACCAGGTCAGCGGGGACCTGCAGCATCTCGATCGCGCGGGCCGTGAGCTCCGGCTCGGGCAGGAAGCAGTGGCCCTGCCCGGTCGCCTCGGACAGCACGAACTGCAGGCCCGCCTCCACCCGCTGGGTGCTGTCGTGCGGGATGCCGACCGCGGCGGCGATCGTGTCGGCGGTCTTGAAGCCGATGCCCCAGACCTCGGCGGCCAGGCGGTAGGGCTCGCTGCGGACGACGCCGATCGAGGCGCCGCCGTACTGCTTGTAGATGCGGACGGCGAGGGAGGTGGAGACCCCGACGCCCTGCAGGAAGACCATCACCTCCTTGATGGCCCGCTGCTCCTCCCAGGCCTCGGTGATCAGCCGGGTGCGCTTGGGGCCGAGCTTGGGCACCTCGGCCAGCCGGCCCGGCTGCTCCTCGATCACCCGCAGGGCGTCGGCCCCGAAGTGGTCGACGATCTGCGCCGCCAGCCGCGGACCGATGCCCTTGACCAGTCCCGAGCCGAGGTAGCGCCGGATGCCCTGCACGGTGGCGGGCAGCACGGTCGTGTAGTCGTCGACCTGGAACTGGCGGCCGTACTGGGGGTGCGCGCCCCACCGGCCGCGCAGCTGCAGCGTCTCCCCCGGCTGGGCGCCGAGCAGCGAGCCCACCACGGTGACCAGGTCACCGCCGCGCCCGGTGTCGACCCGGGCCACGGTGTAGCCGGTCTGGGCGTTCGCGAACGTGATCCGCTCCAGCGTCGCCTCCAGGACCGCCCCCGTCCGCGCCTCTGCCACCTGCCGTCCTCTCGCTGCCGCGCCGTCCTGCCCTCGATCGTCACACCCCCCGATGACGAAATCCGCCGAGCGCGCGGAACTGTCGGACCGTGCTCGTAGCCTCCGGACGCTCACCTGAGCGATGCACTGACAACACGGAGGACCGGATCATGGCCGGCGACACTGTCATCACCGTCATCGGCAACCTGACCAGCGACCCCGAGCTGCGATTCACGCCCTCGGGAGCGGCGGTTGCCGACTTCACCATCGCCTCGACCCCGCGCACCCTGGACCGCCAGACCCAGGAGTGGAAGGACGGCGACGCGCTCTTCCTGCGCTGCAGCGTCTGGCGCCAGATGGCCGAGAACGTCGCGGGGTCGCTGACCCGCGGCTCGCGCGTCATGGCGCAGGGGCGTCTCAAGCAGCGGTCGTTCGAGACCAAGGAGGGCGAGAAGCGCACCGTCATCGAGCTCGAGGTCGACGAGATCGGCCCGTCCCTGCGCTACGCGACGGCGACCGTCGCCAAGGTCGCCCGCTCCGGGGACGGTCCCGGCGGGAGCTCCGGTGGCGGTCAGGGACCTCGCGAGAGCCGCAACGGTGCCGGCCGGGGCAGTTCGCCCGATCCCTGGGCCGCAGCGCCGGTCGGCGGTTTCGCCGAGGAGGAGCCGCCCTTCTGACCGGGACCGCCGGGCCCCGCGGTCGGTGACCGCGGGGCCCGGCACCGTCCCGGCACCCGGCTCGCCCGGGTCCGCTGCGCCGAGCGCGGGCCCGGGCGGGCTCCACCGGCCGTGAGTGGCTGTGATCCCGTCGCAGCACCGCCCGACACGGCCCGCACGGGGACCCCGTGCGCCCGCAACCGCCTAGCCTCGAACCGTGGCGTTCACCGTTCCCGACGCCCACCTCCTCGCCCTGGCCGCCCACGAGGGACAGACCGACGAGCACGGCCGGGACCTCTACCTGGCGCGGTTGCGACCGATCGCCGAGTCGCTGCGGCCGTACGGGCCCCATGCCGAGATGGCCGGCGTGCTGCAAGACGTCGCCCGGATGACCGGCGACCACCCCGATCCCGCCCGCCGGTACGACGTCGCCCGGCTGCTCGTCCTGGGTGTGCCCGCGGTCGTCGTCGAGGCGATCGACGCCGTGACGCCGCGTCCGGGCGAGCCGTACATCGCCGGCCTCATCCGGCGGTGCGCGGCGCACCCGCTCGGCCGCCTGGTCAAGCTGGCCGAGAACCAGTACCTCCTCGCGGCCGCCGCACAGCAGGCGGCCTACGACCCGGCCCGGGCCCGCAGCCTGCGGGAGGGCCGGTACCGCCCCGCCCGGCGGATCCTGCTCGCCGCCGAGGCCGCGGACCCCGTCCACGGCCGGCGCGTCCTCGTCTGACCCGCCCGGCGAGGATTTCGTCAGGACGGAACGCCAGAGGCGCTGCCGCGCCGCGGCCCGACAGCCCTCGCGCGCCTTCCCCGGGAATGCAGCCGGGTCCCGCACCGGTGGTGCGGGACCCATGAGCAACGAAACGGGGGCCGAAGCCAAAGGCTCCGACCCCCGTTCGTGAATGGTTGTCCGGCGGCGTCCTACTCTCCCACCCCGTCTCCGGGGCAGTACCATCGGCGCTGAGAGGCTTAGCTTCCGGGTTCGGAATGGGTCCGGGCGT
>NZ_JBJGZB010000018.1:0-103833 GCF_054050295.1 Geodermatophilus sp. SYSU D01045 | reverse complement strand
GGGCCCGCCCCCCCCCGCACCCCCCCCCCCCCCCCGCACCGCCCGCCCCCCCCCCCCCCCCCCCCCCCCCCCCCCCCCCCCCCCCCCCCCCCCCCCCCCCACCGCGGGGGCGACCGCCTCAGAGCATCGTGCGCAGGCGCTCGCGGCGGGCGCGCAGGACCTCGACCGGCGCCGAGGCCGACGGCGGCCCCGGCACGTGCTGGCGCAGCTGCGTGTGCACCACGGCGTGCGGCGTCGACGTCTTCGCCGACACCCGGCTGACCAGGCGGTTGATCTCCCGCCGCAGCTCGGCGACGTCGCGCCAGCCGCGGCCGGCGTCGTCCTCGTCGGGGTGGTCCTGGACGATCGGCAGCTCGCCGGTGTCCTCCTCGTGCACGCGCTGGGCGATCCGCAGCCGCAGCTCGTCGTCGCGCTTGGCCAGCAGCGACGCCGTCTGCTCGGCGGTGAGCAGGCCGGGGATGCCGAGGAACTCCTCGTCCTCCGGCGCGACGGCAACCGCGCCGGCCCCCTCGCCGGTGTGCGCCGTCCCGCCGTGCAGCACGTGCGCGAAGCGGGCCTCGGCCTCCAGCGCCTCCCACTGCTTCAGGCCGACCGCCTCGCGCTCCTCGGGCGGCAGCGGGTCGAGGTCGAGCGCCTCGGGGTCCTTGGCCTTCGGCGGCGGCATGACGTGGTTGCGTTCCTTCTCCATGGACGCCGCCAGCGACAGCAGCGGCCGCACCGCGGGGAGGAACACCGTCGCCGTCTCGTGCGACGCCCGGGAGCGGACGACCCGGCCGACGGCCTGGGCGAAGAACAGCGGCGTCCGGTAGGAGGTCATCCACGCGAGGACGGCGGCGCGCGGGACGTCGACGCCCTCGGAGATCATCCGCACGCAGACGGCGATCCGCGCGGACCCGGTCGAGAAGCGCTCGATCTTCTTCGACGCCTTGGGGTCGTCGGACAGGATCAGCTCGGGCGCCTTGCCGGTGATCCGCTTGACGATGCGGGCGTAGGCGCGGGCGTCGTCCTGGTCGCTGGCGAGGATCAGCCCGGCGGCGTCGGGCATGCCGCCGTGCTCGCGCAGCTGGGTGATCCGGTCGTCCATGGCGGCGACGACGTGCGGCACCCACTGGCCCTTGGGGTCCAGCGCGGTGCGCCAGGCGGCCATCTCCACCGAGCGTGTGCCGGCCTCCGACAGCGACGCGGCCACGACCTCGCCGGCCGAGTTCCGCCAGCGCGAGGTGCCGGTGTAGGCGGCGAAGACGACCGGGCGGACGACGTTGTCGGCCAGCGCCTCCTTGTAGCCGTAGGTGTAGTCGGCGCGGCTGACCAGCCCGGCGCCGGCCTCCCCGGCGTCGCCCTCGAAGCCGTCCTCCTCGTAGCGCACGAAGGGGATCCGCTCGTCCGGCTTGGTGCGGAACGGCGTCCCGGTCAGGCACAGCCGGCGGGCGGCGAATCCGTAGGCCTCCTCGATCGCCTCGCCCCAGGACAGGCCGTCGCCGGCGTGGTGCACCTCGTCGAGGATCACCAGCGTCTTGACGGCGGTGGCGCGCGCGGCGTGCAGCATCGGCTTGCCCGCGACCTGCGCGTACGTCGTCACGTAGCCCTGGGTGCCGGCGCGCACGGGGCCGACGGCGTTGGTCAGGCCCGGGTCGAGGACGATGCCCATCCGGTCGGCGGCGTCGGCCCACTGCATCCGCAGGTGGTCGGTCGGGCAGACCACGATCACGCGGGCGACCTCGCGCCGCTGCAGCAGCCGCGAGGCCAGCGTCAGCGCGAAGGTGGTCTTGCCGGCGCCCGGGGTCGCGGTGACCAGGAAGTCCTTGGGGGAGGACTCCTCGTAGCGCTCGAGCGCCGCCTGCTGCCAGGCCCGGAGCGGTCGGCTGGTCGTCTGCGGGGCGACCGCCCCCGCCCGTGCTGCACTCGCCATCTCGCGGCCCATCCTGCCTGCGCGCGGGAGGACACGCCCAACCGGCCACCTCCCGCGCGCCCGCCCGCGGCCGTCGTATACGCGACACCCGGCACGCGTCTGAGCTGCGGTTTCGTCCGCGGCGACCGGTGCGGCGTGGCAGGCCTCACATCGGGAACGGACTGGTCCGGCGCGTCCCGCCGGCCTCGTCCGCCCCGCGGCTCAGGGCAGCCCCGGCAGCAGCTTGTCCAGGGTCACCGGCAGGTGCCGCACCCGGACGCCGGTGGCGTGGAAGACGGCGTTGACGACCGCGGCCGCCGTTCCGACGATGCCGATCTCGCCGATGCCCTTGCTGCCCATCGCGTTGACGTACGGGTCGTGCTCGTCGATCCAGTGCGCCTGCACGTCGCCGACGTCGGCGTTGACCGTGACGTGGTACTCGGCGAGGTCGTGGTTGGCGACCTGGCCGATGCGGGTGTCCCAGGCGCTGTTCTCGTGCAGCGCCATCGACAGCCCCATGGTCATGCCGCCGACGAACTGCGAGCGGGCGGTGCGCGGGTTGACGATCCGGCCGCAGGCGAAGACGCCGAGCAGCCGCGGCACCCGCACCTCGCCGGTGTCGGCGTGCACCCGCGCCTCGACGAACTGCGCACCGAACGCGTAGGTGGCGTGTTCCTGGTCCTTGGCGGCCTGGTCCACCGAGCCCTGCGCCTCGTCGCCCTCCTCGGGCCGCGGGCCGAACTTGCCGCGGAACTCCCGCGCCGCCTCGACGATCGCCGAGCCCCACGTGTTCGTCCCCGAGGAGCCACCGGCCACCGAGGCGATCGGGTAGCGGGTGTCGCCGATGCGCACCTCGACGTCGTCGACGTCGACGTCGAGCGCGTCCGCGGCGATCTGCGGCAGCACCGTCCAGGCACCGGTGCCGAGGTCGGCGGCGCCGATCTCGACGACGTACCGGCCGTCCTCGCGCCGGACGGTCGCCGTCGACTGCGCCTGCCGCATGGTCGGGTAGACCGACGACGCGACGCCGGTGCCGACCAGCCAGCCGTCCTCGTGCCGGACGCCGGGGCGCGGGTCCCGGTCCGCCCAGCCGAACCGCTCGGCGCCCTCGCGCAGGCACTCGACCAGGTGCCGGCTCGACCACGGTTGGCCGGTCTCGGGGTCCTGCTCGGGCTCGTTGCGGACCCGCAGCTCCACCGGGTCGATGCCGAGCTCGTGCGCCAGCTCGTCCATGGCGACCTCGGGGCCGAACATGCCGGGGCACTCGCCGGGCGCGCGGAACCAGGAGGGCACGGGGACGTCGAGGGCGGCCAGCCGGTGCGTCGTCCGCCGGGCGGCGGCGGTGTACATCATCCGGGCCGGGACGCCGGTCTGTTCGGCGAACTCCTTGATCCGCGAGGTCTGCTCGACGACGTCGAGGGCCAGCGCGCGGATGCGGCCGTCGCGGTCGGCGCCGAGCTGCATCCGCTGGATGGTGGGCGTCCGGTAGCCGGCCATCGTGAACATCTGCTGGCGGGTGAGGGCCAGCTTGACCGCGCGCCCGGGCACCGCGCGGGCGGCCAGGGTCACCAGGACGACGTTGGCGTGCGGGGTGCCCTTCGAGCCGAACCCGCCGCCGACGTACGGGCAGACGACCTGCACCTGCTCCTGCCCGAGCCCGAACACCTCGCAGACCGCCGCCCGGTCGGGGTGCACGCCCTGCGTGGAGTCCCACAGGGTGAGCTTCCCGCTGCCGGCGGCGTCCCAGAGCGCGGTCGAGGCGTGCGGCTCCAGCGGGTTGTTGTGCACCATCGCCGTCGCGTAGGTCTGCTCGACCCGGACCGCGCTGGCAGCGAGCTCGGCGTCGACGTCGCCCTGGACGGTGTCCGTGTCGTAGGACGGGTTGACCTCATCGGGCGCGTAGAGGTCGTCGCGGTCGGCGGCGAGGGCGCTGTCGTGCGGCTGCTCGTCGTAGGTGACCCGCACGAGGTCGGCGGCCTGCCGGGCAACCTCCGAGGTCTCCGCGACGACGACGCCGATCGGCTGGCCGCGGAAGGCGACGTCGGGGGACTGCAGGACGGCGAGCTCGGCGTCGTCGGTGGAGGCCAGCCGCTCGGCGTTCTCGTGGGTGAGGACCGCGAGGACGCCGTCGAGCGCCTCGGCGGCGCCCGTGTCGACGGCGGTGATCCGGCCGCGCGCCACCGTGGCGGTGACCGGGTGGGCGAAGGCGGGGGTGTCGACGGGCGTCTCGTAGGCGTAGGTCGCCGTCCCGCGGACCTTCTGCACGCCGTCGCGGCGGACCAGGTCGTGGCCGATGGCGCGCGGTTCGAGCAGCTCGGTCATCGGTCAGCCCTCCCGGCCTGTGAGGACCCGCAGGGCGGCGGCGAGCGTGCGCGCGACCAGCGGGAGCTTGAACGCGTTGCCGCCGTCGATGCCCGGCTGCGGGACGGCGTCGGTCAGCTCGGCCTCGGCGGCCGCGCGGGCGGCGTCGTCGGTGGCCTGCTGCCCCCGCAGAGCCTCCTCGGCGCGGGTGGCCCGCCACGGCTTGTGCGCCACGCCGCCGAGGGCGATGCGGGCGTCGCGGACCGTGCCGTCGTCGGCGAGGTCGACCGCGGCCGCCACGCTGACCAGGGCGAAGGCGTAGGAGGCGCGGTCGCGGACCTTGCGGTAGGTGGACCTGCGCGCCGTCTCCAGCGGCGGCAGCTCGATCGCGGTGACCAGCTCGCCGTGCTCGAGGACGGTGTCGCGGGACGGGTCGTCGCCGGGGAGCCGGTGCAGCTCACCGAAGGGGATGGTGCGCGCGCCTCCGGGCCCCTCGGTGTGGACGACGGCGTCGAGGGCGGTCAGCGCCACGGCCATGTCCGAGGGGTGGGTGGCGATGCAGTGGTCACTCGCGCCGAGGATCGCGTGGTAGCGGGTGTAGCCGCCGATCGCGGCGCAGCCGCTCCCCGGCTCGCGCTTGTTGCACGCGGTGGTGACGTCTTGGAAGTAGACGCACCGGGTGCGCTGCAGCGGGTTGCCGCCGACCGTGGCGAGGTTGCGCAGCTGCCCGTTCGCGCCGGCGAGCAGCGCCTGGGTGAGCACCGGCCAGCGCTCGCGGACCCGCCGGTCGGCGGCCAGCTCGCTGTTGGTGACGGCGGCGCCGACGAGCAGGCCGCCGTCGTCGGTGTCGGTGATCTCGCGGGAGGTGAGCGTCCGGACGTCGACGACGAGGTCGGGCCGGGCGACGCCGAGCTTGAGGTGGTCGACGAGGTTGGTGCCGCCGCCGAGGAAGACGGCGTTCGGCTCCGCGGCGACCTCGCGGACGGCCCCGGCGACGTCCCCGGGCCGGGCGTAGGCGAAGGGCTTCACCGCGCGCCGCCGGCCTGCTGCACGGCGGGGGTGATGTGGGCGTAGGCGGCGCAGCGGCAGAGGTTGCCACTCATCCGCTCGCTGACCTCGTCGGTGGTCAGCTCGGGGTCGGCGGTGAGGTCGCCGGTGGCGTGGCTGGGCCAGCCCCGGTCGACCTCGCTGAGCACGCCGACCGCGCTGCACACCTGGCCTGGCGTGCAGTAGCCGCACTGGAAGGCGTCGTGGTCGAGGAAGGCCTGCTGGACCGGGTGCAGCTCCCCCTCGGGCGCCAGGCCGTCCGCCGTGGTGATCTCCGCACCGTCGTGGGCGACGGCGAGCGCGAGGCAGAGCAGGGCCCGCTCGCCGTCGAGGAGCACGGTGCAGGCGCCGCACTGGCCGTGGTCGCAGCCCTTCTTCGGGCTGGTGTTGCCCAGCCGCTCGCGGAGCAGGTCGAGCAGCGTGGTGCGCGTGTCCACGGTGAGCTCGTGGAGCTCGCCGTCCACTCGCAGCCTGATGTCGGCGTCCATGGCGGGCTCGGTGCCCGGTGCGCTCGGCGTGGCAAACCGCCGTCGCGGGCCGCCTGGTTCCGGATGATGCGGGGGCTGTTCTTCGCTTCCGTGAACGACCTGGCCGGCTACTGCGCCTGCCACCACCGCGGCAAGCACCAGGCACCCGGCTGGCGCCACCACCTGGCGCCCGACGGCATCCTCACCGTCACCACACCCACCGGCCTCACCGCCGTCACCACCCCACCGCCCTACTGAGCCGGAGCCCACGGGCTCCGGTCGGCTTGAGCGCACCCTTCGTCCTCGTGGGGTGACGCCTGCGCGCCCGGGTCCGGCCCAGGCTGGGGGTCACGAGCAGGTGCACCAGGGCGGTGTCGTTCTCGCGGACGACCGAGAGGGGCAACGGATGAACGGCTGGCTCATGTGGGGCGTGATCCTCCCGTTGCTGCTGGTCGTCGCCGGGATCATCACCATCCGCCGCCGCAACCACCGGCCCTGACGGGGCATCCCGGCGTCCCTGTCAGAGGGCGGGGCTCAGTGCGTGAGCTTGAGCCCGATCACGCAGCCGACGATGCCGAGCAGGAGCAGCACCCGCAGCGCGGACAGCGGCTCCTCGCCCGACGCCATGGCGTAGCCGGCGGTCAGGGCCGCGCCGATGCCCACCCAGACCGCGTACGCCGTCCCGACGGGCAGGGTGCGCATCGCCCAGGCGAGGCCGAGCATGCTGCCGACCAGGCCGAGGACGAACACGACGGTCGGCGCGAGCCGGGTGAGGCCCTCCGTGCGGCCGAGCGCAGTGGCCCACACCGCCTCGAGGGCACCGGACAGGACGAGGACGAACCAGGACACGACGACTCCCGAGGACGCCGTCTTGTCGCTGTCCGGGTACGGCGCCGCTCGTCCGGGGGCCCGCTGCGGACCCGCCTCCACGGTCGCACACCCCGGCCGCCCCGGCTGGTGAGAACGGCCACCACCCCTGGGAGGTCAGGCCCTCCAGCACCGCGAGCGCGCGGTCGGCGTCGTCGACGGGGACGAACAGGTGGTCGTGGTGGTACCCGGCCACCACGTTGCAGCTGATCCCGGCGTCCGCCAGCGCCGTGCTCACCGCCGCGGTCAGCCCCACGGCGGCGAGGTCCGAGTGCACGTGCAGCGTCACCCGGGCGGCGAGGAACCCGTACGCCAGCCCGGCCCGGTCGGCGTCCACGCGGAGCAGGACCAGCGTCAGGCCCTCGTCCTCCCGCACGGTGGCGAACGGCGCCGGTCCGGCCGGCAGCCCGGGGCCGGGGACGGTCGTGAAGACGTACGTCCCCGGCGCGCGTCGCGGCGCCATGCCGGCCAGCAGCCGCCCGAGGTCCCGTTCACCGGCCACGGGCGCATCCTGCCCGGCGGACGACCGCGGCCCCCGGGTCACGGGGACCAGGGGGCCGCGGGCGACGGAACTCAGTCGGCGGGCTCGTCGACCCAGTCGGGGCCGTTGACCTCGCCGGGGCCGGCCAGGTCGGCGGCGTCGACGATCGTGTACGCGTAGCCCTGCTCGGCGAGGAAGCGCTGCCGGTGGGCGGCGTACTCGGCGTCGAGGGTGTCGCGGCTGACCACCGTGTAGAAGTGCGCCTGCCGGCCGTCGGCCTTGGGCCGCAGCACCCGGCCCAGCCGCTGCGCCTCCTCCTGCCGCGACCCGAAGGTCCCCGACACCTGGACGGCGACCGCGGCCTCGGGCAGGTCGATGGAGAAGTTGGCGACCTTCGACACGACGAGCGTCTTGACCTCCCCGGCGCGGAACGCGTCGAAGAGCTTCTCCCGCTCGCGGTTGGTGGTCGACCCCTGGATCACCGGGGCGTCCAGCGCCCGCCCGAGCTCCTCGAGCTGGTCGAGGTAGGCCCCGATGACCAGCTTCTGCTCGTCGGGGTGCCGCTCGAGCACCCGCCGGATCACCGGCAGCTTCGACGACGCCGTGGCCGCGATCCGGTACCGCTCCTCGGGCTCGGCGACCGCGTAGGTCATCCGCTCCTCGTCGTCGAGACCCACCCGCACCTCGATGCACTCGGCCGGAGCGATGTAGCCCTGCGACTCGATGTCCTTCCACGGCGCGTCGTAGCGCTTGGGCCCGATGAGCGAGAAGACGTCGTCCTCCCGCCCGTCCTCGCGCACCAGCGTCGCGGTCAGCCCGAGCCGGCGGCGGGACTGCAGGTCGGCGGTGAGCCGGAAGATCGGCGCGGGCAGCAGGTGCACCTCGTCGTAGACGATGAGGCCCCAGTCCTGGGCGTCGAACAGGTCCAGGTGCCGGTACTCGCCCTTCCGGCGGGTGGTCATCACCTGGTAGGTGGCGATGGTGACCGGGCGGATCTCCTTGCGCTCGCCCGAGTACTCGCCGATCTCGTCCTCGGTCAGCGTGGTGCGGGCCAGCAGCTCGCGCTTCCACTGCCGCCCGGAGACGGTGTTGGTCACCAGGATCAGCGTGGTCGCCCGGGCCTGGGCCATCGCCGCGGCGCCGACCAGCGTCTTGCCCGCGCCGCAGGGGAGGACGACGACGCCCGAGCCGCCGGCCCAGAACCCGTCGACGGCCTCCTGCTGGTAGTCGCGCAGGTGCCAGCCGTCCTGCGCCAGCTCGATCGGGTGCGCCTGCCCGTCGACGTAGCCGGCGAGGTCCTCGGCCGGCCAGCCCACCTTGAGCAGCGCCTGCTTGAGCCGCCCGCGCTCGGAGGGGTGCACCACGACGGTGTCGGGGTCGATCCGCGCCCCGAGCATCGGCGCCACCCGCTTGGAGCGGATGACCTCCTCCAGCACCGCGCGGTCGGTGGTGGTGAGCACCAGCCCGTGCACCGGGTTGTTGACCAGCGTCAGCCGGCCGAAGCGGTCCATCGTGTCGGCGACGTCGACCAGCAGCGCGTGCGGCACCGGGTAGCGCGAGTAGCGCACCAGCGCGTCCACGACCTGCTCGGCGTCGTGCCCGGCGGCGCGGGCGTTCCACAGCGCCAGCGGGGTGACCCGGTAGGTGTGCACGTGCTCGGGCGAGCGCTCGAGCTCGGCGAACGGCGCGATGGCCGCGCGGCACTCGCGGGCCGCCGGGTGGTCGACCTCGAGCAGCAGCGTCTTGTCCGACTGGACGATGAGGGGTCCGTCGTTCACGGGGATGGGTGGCCTCTCCTCGGCGGGTGGGCGTCTGTCAGGTCAACCGTTGCCGGCGGCCGGGGCTTCCTCGTCGACCAGCGCCACCGAGGTGATCCGGTGCACCGCGAAGGTGCGGTTCTCCTGCCGGCGCTCGTCCCACCCCTGGAGGAAACCACCGGCCAGTGACACCGGCTGCACCACGCGCTGGCTGCCGCTGCCCTGGGCGTCGACGTAGCCCAGCCACACGGGGACGCCCTCGCGGACGGCGCGGGACAGCAGCTCCAGCGTGCCCGCGGTGGTCACCCCGGGGACCTGCCGGACGGGGGCGGTGGGCCGGGCGGCGAGCGCGGCGTCGCCGGCGCGGATCTCGCGGACGGTCGCCTCCGCCTCGGCCGGCGTCAGCGGGCGCCCGGCGGCCGAGGGCGGCGGCCCGGGACGGCGGCCGGCGGCGCGGGGCCGGGCCGGCGGGCGGGTGAGCACCGCGCCGCCCGGCGACTCCCCGGCCGGGGCGTACCCGGCGGCCCGCAGCACGGTGAGCACCTCGTCGGCGCCCAGCCCGCTGACCAGCACACCCGGGGCCAGCCGGCGCAGCTCGGCACCCGTCGTCCGCCGGTCGCCGAGCACCTGGGACAGCAGCCCGTGGTCGTCGGAGCGGACGTAGCACTCGATCGCGCCGACCCGCAGCCGGCCGTGCTGGCGCGCCACGTCGTCGACCAGGTACCGCAGCGCCTGCGGCACCGGCGTCCGCGAGGCGCGGGTGAAGAACTCGTGCAGGTCGGTGGCCGACCACCCGGCGTCCAGCGCCCGGCGCACCGAGGACTCCGACACCCGGAACACCGTCGCCCCGCCGGAGGACTCGACGTCGGCGACGACGGCGAGGGTGTCGGCGAGGTCGGCCACCAGCGGGCCCGGCGCGACGAGGGTGAGGTCGGGCTGGGCGAGCACGTGGTCGACCGGCTCGGGCAGCAGCCCCTGGACCCCGTCGGCGGCGCCCTCCTCGCCGCGGGTCAGCAGGCCGCGCCCGCCGGAGGACAGCACCCCGCCCACCAGGACGCCGACCCGCGCGGCCTCGGCGAGCATGTCGGGCACCGGCGCGAGCCGGTCGGCGCGCCGCGGGGTCCGCCAGCGCAGCAGTGCGACGAGGTCGTCGGGCGCCAGGCCGCAGCCGGGCGGGGCGTCCAGCAGCGCGGCCAGCGCCGAGCGGCGGATCGCCGGGGCGGTGTGCCGGACCAGGTCGGGCGACAGCGCGTTGACCGCCTTGCCCGCCACGTCCCGCGACCCGACCAGGGAGGGCAGCCGGGTGCTGTCCAGCCAGCCCGCGACCAGCGCCGCCCACCGGTCGGGCAGCGGCTGCTCGCGCCACAGGTCGTAGCCGCGGGTGGGCAGCCACTCGTCGCGGTGCGGCCCGCCGACGTCGAGCAGCCCCGCGGCGAAGGCCAGCTCCAGCAGCCACCCGGCGTCGGTCTCGGACACCGACAGCGCCCTGGCCAGCCGCTTGCGGTCGCGGACGGCGACCCCGCCGCTGCGCAGCAGCCCGGCCGGCTCCTCCTCGAGCACCGCCAGCAGCTCGCCGACCCGCCCGACCGCCTCCAGCGCCGCCCCGGCCGCCTGCCGGTCGACCGCGGCGGGGTCCCGCTCCACGGCGGCGGGCTCCGGGCGCAGCCGCGGCGGGCCGTAGGGGAGGTCCCCGCGCAGCAGCAGGCCGATCTCGCGCGGCAGCTCGACGTTGAGCGCGTCGATGCGGGCCAGCAGCCCGGCCTGCAGCAGCCGCCGGGCGGGGGACGCCGCGCCGCCGCCGGTCTCGGGCAGGTGCCCGACCGGGCGGTCGCCGGCCAGCCGCTCGAGCACCTCGCGCTCGCTGGGGGCCAGCCCGCCGACGGCGGCGGCCAGGTCGGCGGGCAGGGTCACCCGCAGCTCGACGGCCCGGCGGCCGAGGCCCGCGGGGTACCGGACGGCGCGGCGCACCTGGTCGGGGGCGTGCAGGACCTCGTCGCCCCACAGCAGCGCCCGGGTGGTCAGCCGCTCGATCGCCGCGTCGACGACGTCCTCGGGCAGCCCGGGCAGCGCCGCGACGACGTCGGCGGCCGCCGCGCCGTCGGTGGGGGCGAGCAGCACGACGTCCAGCACCTGCAGGGTGGCGGCATCGAGCTCGTCGAGGGCGCGGTCCACCGACACGGGCACCGCCAGCCGGCCGGCCAGCGCGACGACGTCGGAGGGCGCGGGCCGGGCCACGTCGGGCCGCGCGGCCAGCAGCGCCCCGAGCTGGGCGTCGCTGCGGGTGCGCAGCCACGCGGCCAGCGTGGCGGGGCGGTCGGCAGGCATCCGGACCACGTTACGTCCGCCCCCGACCGTGCCGCCCCGGCGGCCGGTCCTGCCAGCATGGACGCCGTGCAGCCGGCCGCCGACGACCCGCACACCCGGACCGCCCTGGAGGGCTACCGGGCCGGCGCGCTGCGCTGGCTGGTGGGCGGGCTGATCGCCGTCGTCCTGGCCGTGCTGCTCGGCGCGGTCGTCGTCGCCGTCGCGGAGGACCGCGGCCGCCCGGTGCCGCTGGCCGGGACGGTCGTCGTCGCCCTGGTCGTCGTCGGCCTGGTCGCCGCCGGCGCGGGCCTGGGCGCGATGGCCCGCGCCCTGCGCTGGCGGCGGGCGCTGGCCGCCGTCGCCTGGCAGCGCGGGCTGCTGCGGATCGCCGGGCCGGCGATCGTGGCCTTCGAGCCCGAGGGCTACGACGAGTGGGACCCCACCCACGAGCCGGTGCGGCTGACGCTGGCGAGCACCTCGGTCTGGCGCACCCGCCAGGTGCAGGGGCTCGACGGCGGCGAGGTCCGGCTCGCGCCGGTCGGCCCGGGGCAGTGGGTGCTCACCGCCGAGGGGCTGCCCACCCTCTACGGCGCCCGGTCCGCCCGCCGCGCTCCCCGCGATCGGGGGTGACGCGGACCGGGCTGCTGCGGGTAGGACCAGGGACACGCGAGAATGACGCCGCACGTGCGCCCCCCGAGGGAGCGCACCGGACACGGAGGCGAGATGGCCAAGCGCAACGAGAAGCACGCCCACCTGGTGGAGCCGACCTGGGGCCAGTCGGAGAACGCCGGCCCGCCGGTCACCGAGTTCCTCGGGGAGATGGCCGGCCCGCTGTCGCCGTTCGGCGAGGACCACAGCTTCCCGCTCCCGCCGGACCGCATCCGCTACGCCCACCCCACCGACAAGCCCAACCGGGCCGGGGTCCAGCTGCCCGAGAACCGGCGGCCGTGACCACCCCCGCGCTGCCGTCCTACGCCAGCGGCACCTCCACCGTCCCCCTCCTCGGGGACACGATCGGTGCGGACCTCGACCGGACGGCAGCGCGGGTGGGCGACCACGAGGCGCTCGTCGAGTGCGCCACCGGCCGGCGCTGGACGTACCCGCAGCTGGTCGCCGACGTCGACGCCTGCGCCCTCGGCCTCGACGCCCTCGGCGTGCAGAAGGGCGACCGGGTCGGCATCTGGGCGCCCAACTGCGCCGAGTGGGTGTTCGTCCAGTACGGCACCGCCAAGCTCGGCGCGATCCTGGTCAACATCAACCCGGCGTACCGCACGCACGAGCTGGCCTACGTGCTGCGCCAGGCCGGCATCTCCGTGCTGGTCGCCGCGCCGGAGTTCAAGACCAGCGACTACCGGGCCATGGTGGCCGAGGTCCGCGACGACTGCCCCGACCTGCGCGAGGTCGTCTTCCTCGGCGACCCGGAGTGGGAGCGGCTGCTGGCCACCGGCCGCGCCGCCGACCGCGCACTGCTGAGCGAGCGCGCCGCCGAGCTCTCGCCCGACGACCCGATCAACATCCAGTACACGTCGGGGACCACCGGCTTCCCCAAGGGCGCCACGCTGTCCCACCACAACCTGCTCAACAACGGGTTCTTCGTGGGCGAGGGCTGCGGCTACACCGAGGCCGACCGGATCTGCATCCCGGTGCCCTACTACCACTGCTTCGGCATGGGCATGGGCAACCTCGGGGCCACCAGCCACGGCGCGACGATGGTCATCCCCGCGCCCGCCTTCGACCCGGCGGCCACGCTGCGGGCGGTGCAGGACGAGCGGTGCACCTCGCTGTACGGCGTCCCGACGATGTTCATCGCCGAGCTGGCGCTGCCGGACTTCGGCACCTACGACCTCTCCAGCCTGCGCACCGGGATCATGGCCGGCTCGCCGTGCCCGGTGGAGGTGATGAAGCGGGTGGTCGCCGAGATGGGCATGACCGAGGTGACCATCTGCTACGGCATGACCGAGACCTCCCCGGTCTCCACCCAGACCGGCGCCGACGACGACCTCGACCGCCGCACCTCGACCGTCGGCCGGGTGCACCCGCACCTCGAGGTCAAGGTCGTCGACGCCGAGACCGGCACCACCGTGCCGCGCGGGACGCCGGGGGAGTTCTGCACCCGCGGCTACTCGGTGATGCTCGGCTACTGGGGCGAGCCGGAGAAGACCGCCGAGGTCATCGACGCCGCCCGCTGGATGCACACCGGCGACCTCGCCGTCATGGACGAGGCCGGCTACCTCAACATCGTCGGCCGGATCAAGGACATGGTCATCCGCGGCGGGGAGAACGTGTACCCGCGGGAGGTCGAGGAGTTCCTCTACACCCACCCCGACGTCGTCGACGCGCAGGTGATCGGCGTCCCCGACGAGCGGTACGGCGAGGAGCTCATGGCCTGGGTCCGGCTGCGCGAGGGCGCCGAGCCGCTCACGCCCGAGGCGCTGCGCGAGTTCTGCGCCGGGAAGCTGGCGCACTACAAGGTGCCCCGCTACGTCAAGGTCGTCGAGGGCTTCCCGATGACGGTGACCGGCAAGGTCCGCAAGGTCGAGATGCGCGAGGTCTCGGTGGAGGAGCTGGGCCTGGAGGCGGCCGCCGCGGTCCGGAACGCCTAGACGAAGGACCCCGTCCTCCCCATCCTCCGCAGGCTCAGGACGGGACCCGGGACGGGGCCACCTGCCGATCGAACGGGGTCCTAGGGCGCGAGCTTCACCAGCAGCTTGGACACCAGGTTGCCGACGACGACCCAGACCAGCGCGGCGATCGCGGCGTTGACCGTCTCGCCGGTGCGCGGGTCCGACGGCCGGAACAGGTCGACGGTGAACCAGCCGAGGTCCCGGCGCACGTCCGCGGCGGCCGAGACCAGCGTGTTCGCCGGGTTCGCCTCGAAGAAGGTGAACACCGCGTGGAGCACGATCACCACCGCCACGAGCGAGGCGACCAGTCGCACCGCCGAGGCGACCAGGGTGAAGGCGCGGGTGCCGACGTCGGACGCAGCCATGGGCTGATCGTGACACCCGTCGCTGTCACGACGCCAACCGCCTCACCCGACCGCGCACGGCACCACCAGCGCGCGGTGGTCCGACAGCGGCAGCCGCACCACCTCGGCCGGGCCGGTGGCGGTCACCGGCCCGCGGGCCAGCACGTGGTCCAGCTGCCGGACCGGGACGTCGGCGGGGAAGGTCAGCCCCGCGGCCAGCGGCCGCAGCCCGCTGACCCGGGCGGCCTTGGGCGGCTCCATGTTGAGGTCGCCGAGGACCAGCAGCGGCTCGCGCGTCCCGCGCAGCGACCGCACCAGCCCGCGCAGCTGGACGGTGTTCCAGTACGGCACGAACGACAGGTGCGTGCAGGTGACGGTGAACTGCCCGGTCGGCCCGTCGATGACGGCGGCGACGGCGACCCGCGGCTCCTCGCTGACCAGCTGCGGCCGGCGCGCGCCACGGAACCACACCGGCACCCGCCCGCGCAGCGTCGGCATCCGCACCACCCGCCAGGACACCACCGGGTAGCGCGACAGCAGCGCGACGCCGTAGCTGGCCGCACCGGGCTGCTCGTCGCCGGTGGCCGCCATCCACGTGCCGCCGGGGGTCCCCGACAGCGCCGCCACGAACTGCTGGTCGACCGCGCCCATCGCCTCGGCGGCCACCGCGGTGAGGTCGGCGTTCATCGAGCGGGGCTGGTCGCGGTCGACCTCCTGCAGCGCCAGGACGTCGGCGTCCAGCGTCTTGACCGCCGAGGCCAGCCGGTCGACGTCGACCCGGTCGTCCTCGGGCGAGCGCCCGTGCAGGATGTTGAAGGTCGCGATGCGCACGGGACTCCCGTGCCCTCGCGGGCGGGACTCAACCGTGCGTGACCGGCCGGGCGCCGGGTAGACGCACCCCGTGCTGCCCTCCGACCGCGACGAGATCCGTGACCTCCTCAAGCGCACCGCCGTGGCCCTCAAGGAGGGCGGGGTGCCCTTCGCCCTGTGCGGCGGCTACGCCGCGTTCGTGCGCGGCGCCCCCGAGCCCGACCACGACGCCGACTTCCTCGTTCCCGCGGCCGAGGCCGAGCGGGCGGCCAAGGTGCTCGCCGACGCCGGCCTGCAGGTGGAGGACCCGGCCGAGGACTGGCTGACCAAGGTCGTGCAGGGCAACTCGTTCGTCGACGTCCTCTGGCGCACCTGCGGCAAACCGGTGGAGACCGACCTCATCGACCGCGCCGAGGACCTCTCCGTGCTGTCGGTGCACATGCCGGTGCTCGCGGCCACCGACATCCTGGTCACCAAGCTGATGACGCTCGACGAGCACTACTGCGACTTCGCGCGCCTCCTGCCGGTGGCCCGGGCGCTGCGCGAGCAGGTCGACTGGCCGTCCGTCCGGCGGGAGGTCGCCGGCAACGACTTCGCCGTCGTGTTCCTCGACCTGCTCGGCCGGCTCGGCGTCGTCGATCCCGAGGTGGTCAGCGGCTGAGCAGGGTCGCGGCGGCCGCCAGCGCCGTCGCGACGACGGCGACGGTGACCACCGCGGCCGCGGCCGGCGCCGGCCCGGGGGTCCGGGCGAGCGCGCGGGCCCGCCGGCGCGCGAGGACACCGAGGACGCCGAGGCCGGTGAGCGCCACCGCGGCCGCGAGGGCCAGGGGCAGCACCCGCTCGTCGAGCACGGCATGCGAGCCGAGCACCGCGGCGACGCCGAGCAGGCCCAGCCCGGTGCGCTGCCAGGAGAGGACGGTGCGCTGCGGCTGGGTCTCCGGTGCGGTCATCAGGCGACCTCGACGACCAGCAGCACCGCCACCAGCAGCACCACCGCCGTGACCAGCGCGACCAGCACCGGGACCTCGGGACCGACGCTCAGCGGGGCGTCGGTGGCGATCGCCCGCTCGTTGCGCCGCCACCGTCGGTAGCCGGCCAGCGCGGTGCCGAGCCCGGTCGCCACGAGCGCCAGGCCGACCGCGCCGCCGCCCCAGGACGCCCCCAGCCGGGGCACGTACGCCGCCACCGCCACCCCGCCGGCGACCAGCGCCAGCCCGGTGCGCAGCCAGGCCAGCAGGGTGCGTTCGTTGGCGAGGGTGAACCGGTAGTCCGGGTGCGGGGGAACCGGGTGCGCGGCGGACTCGGACGCGGGCGGCACCCGGCCAATCTAGGTGCGCGGGACGGCTAACCTGGCAGCGAGCGGTGCGCCCGCGCCGCCGTCCGCCGGCCCCGCGCCGGGACACCCGCGAGCAGAAGCGACCCGAGGGATCAACGTGCCCACCGGCAGAGTCAAGTGGTTCAACCCCGAGAAGGGCTTCGGCTTCCTCTCGCGCGAGGACGGGCCCGACGTCTTCGTGCACAAGGACGCCCTCCCCACGGGCACCGCCGAGCTCAAGCCGGGCCAGCGGGTGGAGTTCGGCATCGTCGCCGGCCGCCGGGGCGACCAGGCGCTGCAGGTGCGGGTCCTCGACCCGCTGCCCTCGGTGGCGGCCAAGGTGGCCGAGGCGCGGCGGAAGAAGCCCGACGAGCTGGTCCCGATCATCGAGGACCTCATCAAGCTGCTCGACGACGTCTCGAACTCCCTGCGCCGCGGCCGGCACCCCGACCGCGCCGAGTCGCGCAAGGTCGCGGCGGTGCTGCGGGCGGTCGCCGGGGACCTCGAGGCCTGACCGTCAGCCGGCGGGCGTCGGCGGGGGCGTCGTGGTGGGCGTCGTGGTGGGCGTCGTGCCGACGTCCCCGCCGGCGCGCAGGAAGCCGATCGGCCAGGAGCCGGTGAGCAGGCAGTCGTCGTGCTCGTCCTCGACGACGACGAGGTAGTACGCCGGCGGGACGACGTCGGAGCTGTTGATCCCGTCGAACGTGGTCGTGCCCGCGTCGACGTCCACCTCGCCGAGCCGCTCCTCGAGGCGCTCGTCGAACACCTGCACGCTCCAGCCGTTCGCGGCGACGTCGTCGGGCACGGTGAGCGCGATCGGGGTGTCGGGGGAGACCTCGACCACCGGCGGCGAGACGTCGTAGCGCTGCCCCTGGCCGGACCCGCAGTACTGGCTCGGCCGGGCGGTGACCTCCTGCGGCCCGGCGGTCACCGTGACCTCGGGCGGGGTGTCCGACGAGCCGGACGAGCCGCCGCACCCGGTCAGCACGGCGGGGAGCGCGCCGGCCAGCAGGACTGCGGCGGCGCGGGTGGGGGTCCTCACGGGCGGGGTGCCTCCGGCACGGTCGGGGCGTCGGGCGCGGCGGGGACGGCGCCCGGGACGGTGGGGGCGTTCGGGTCGACCGGCGCCCACCGGCGGCGGCGCGGTGTCCACAGCACCAGTCCGACGGCGAGCACGAGCAGGGCCGCGGCCACGGTGAAGCCGAGCCAGCCGATCGGCGGCAGCGCGATGCCGAGCGCGCCGCCGAGGACCCAGGCCAGCTGCAGGACGGTCTCGGAGCGGGCGAACGCCGAGGCGCGCAGGCCCTCGGGCACCTCGCGCTGGATGATCGCGTCGAGGGCGACCTTGCCGAGGGCGTTGGCGACCGCCGCGACCCCGGCGACGGCGGCCGCGGTGGCCAGCCCGAAGAACACCGCGGCGAGCACGGTGACCGCGGCGGCGACGCCGGCCGACCAGACGACCACCCGGTCGGGGTCGGCGTGGTGCAGCCGCGACCCGATGCCGGTGCCGAGCACGCTGCCCGCCCCGGCCGCGCCGGCGATGGCGCCCAGCGCGAGGCTGGCCTCCCACCCGCCGTCGACGGTGGCCTGCACGAGGAACGCGGAGAAGATCGTCAGGAAGCCGCCGAGCCCGCGCAGCGCCGCGTTGGCGCGCAGCGCGAGCACCACGTGGGGGTTGACCGGGCGCCGCCGGCGGCCGGCGACGGGCACCGGGCCGGTGCTGAGCACGTCGGCCGGCTGCTCGCCGGCGGGGACGTCGACGTGCCGGGGCAGCCGGACGGCGAGCACCGCGGTGACGGCGAAGACCGCGGCGGTCACCCACAGCAGCGGCTCGAAGCCGAACGCCCAGGCGAGCCCCGCGCCGATGCCGCCGAAGACGCCGGCGGTGACCAGGCCGAACACCGACAGCCGGGCGTTGGCCGAGGTGAGCGACATGGCCCCGGGCAGCACCCGGGGGACGACGGCGGCGCGCAGCACGTTGTGCGCCTTGGACAGCACCAGCACGCCGAGCGCCGCGGGGTAGAGCAGCCAGTCGGTCTGGTGCGCGGCCATGACCAGCGCCAGCGCCGCCCGGCCCAGCGAGGCCGCGCCGAGGGCCCAGCGGCGGCCGCGCTGCAGCCGGTCCAGCAGCGGGCCGACCACCGGGGCGACCACCGCGAACGGCGCCATCGTGACCAGCAGGTACAGCGCGACGTTGCCGCGCTGCGCGTCGGCGGCCGCGGCGAAGAACAGGGTGCCGGCGAGCGAGACGGCGACCATCGCGTCGCCGGCCATGTGCAGGGCGTTGACCCACAGTAGGTGGGTGAGGCCGCTCTCGGCGGCGCCGTCGGCCCGGCTGGCGGCGCGCACCCGGGCGACGGCCGCGCCGGTGAGCTCGCGGGTGCGCGCGACGGCGACCCGGGTGACGGTCACCCGCGGCGGCGCCTGCGGCGCCGCCGGCGGCTCGCCGGGCGGCGGGACCGGCGGGGGGGCGTAGCCGGGCGGCAGCGCCTGCGGCGGGGGGCCGTAGCCGGGCGGCGCCGGGGCGGTCGGCGGGCCGTACCCGGGCGGGGGTGCTGCGGCCTGCGGCTGCGTTGCCCGGCGGGGCAGGTCCAGCGGGGTGGTGTCCAGGCGCTCGGGCGGGACCGGCTCCGGTCGCGACCGGCGCAGCGGGCCCCGGCGGGACCCGGGCGGACGCGACGACGGCACGTCCCCATGGTGCCGCACCTGCCTGGCAGTCCGGGGTGGGCGTGATCACGCGGGCTGCCCGCGTGCGCGTCGCCGGCACCCCCGTCTGGGAACATGGGGGCCGTGACCCCCGATCCCGCCCCCAGCGACGTGCTGACCGGCGCGGTCGACCTCGCCCGCGCCGCGGCCGAGGAGACCGCCGGCGACCCCGCGGTGGTCGGCGAGCACCTGGGCGCGTCCCCGGAGCGGCCCGGGGACGCCGCGGCTCCCCCCGACGTCCTCGGCGAGGTGGTCACGCACTCGTTCGCCAGCCGGCTGCCCGGCTACGTCGGCTGGCACTGGGCGGTCACCCTCGCCCACGTCCCGGGCGAGGACGGGGCCACCGTCGACGAGGTCGTGCTCCTGCCCGGCGACGCCGCGCTGCTGGCGCCGGCCTGGGTGCCCTGGCACGAGCGGCTGCGCCCGGGCGACCTGTCGGTGGGCGACGTCCTGCCGGCCACCGAGGACGACCCGCGGCTGGTGCCCTCCTACACGGCCGAGGACGACGCCGCGGCCGACCCCGAGGCGCAGGCGCTGGCGAGCGAGATCGGCCTGGGCCGGGAGCGGGTCATGTCCCGCGAGGGGCGCAGCGCCGCGGCCGCCCGCTGGCTGGCCGGGGACTTCGGCCCGCGCGCGCCGATGGCCCGCCAGGCCCCGGGCCCGTGCGGCACCTGCGGCTTCTTCCTCCCGCTCGCCGGGTCGCTGCGGACCCTGCTCGGCGCCTGCGGCAACGAGTACGCGCCCGCCGACGGTCGCGTCGTCGCCGTCGACTACGGCTGCGGGGCGCACAGCCAGGCCACCCTCGTCGGCGGGGAGCCGGCCGAGGTCGTGACGTCGGCGCGCTACGACACCGCGGAGTTCGACGTCCTCACCGACTAGCGGCCGTGCCCGTCAACGGCGGGGCCCCAGCTGGCCCTGCCAGCGCATGACCGCCAGCCCCACTCCGGCCAGCACGATCCCGGCCACGCAGGTCCACGTCCACACGCGGTCCACCCGGTCGCCGAGGAGCAGCAGGACGACGAGGGCAAGCGCCCACAGCGCCGTCAGGGCGAGGACGACGCGGGCGGTGTCGACGCGTAGAGGGGGAGGGGCCTGCTTCAGGGGGCCGGGTGCAGCGGGGCGGGACACACGGCCGACACTAGGCGTCGTCCCCCGGAGACCGGCGGGGAGGCGCGCGTGCGGTGTGGCACGCTGTCGCGGCTCGCCGCCCGGCAGCCGCATGTCCGCAGGAGCACGCATGCCCGAGAAGTCCCGTCCCGCCCGCGGCGCCCGCGCAGCCCGCGTCGACACCCCCACGGGGGGCACACCGGCCGACGTCGCGGTGGAGGCGCCCCGGCCGCGCCGCAGCGCCGGCCCGCAGGTCCGGCCGCGCAACGGGCTGGACCGCTACTTCGGCATCAGCGCGCGGCGCAGCACGGTCGGCCGCGAGGTCCGCGGCGGGCTGACCACGTTCTTCACGATGGCCTACATCGTGGTGCTCAACCCGATCATCCTGTCCGGGGTCGACGTCACGGGCGCCTCGCTGCCGTTCGGGGCCGTCGCCGCGGTCACCGCGCTGGTCGCCGGGGCGCTCACCGTCCTCATGGGCGTCGTCGGCCGGTACCCGTTCGCGCTGGCCACGGGCCTCGGCATCAACGCGATCGTCGCGGTCTTCGCCGCCACCCAGCTGGCCTGGCCGGAGGTCATGGGCCTGGTCGTGCTCGAGGGCCTGCTGATCACCGTCCTCGTGCTCACCGGCTTCCGGCGGGCGGTGTTCGAGGCGATCCCGCCGCAGCTGAAGACGGCGATCGCGGTCGGCATCGGCTTCTTCCTCACGATCATCGGCCTGGCCGACGCCGGGGTGATCCGCCCCGGCTCGCCGCTGATCAGCTTCGGCGTGGGCGGCCAGCTCGCCGGGTGGCCGCTGCTGGTGTTCGTCGTCGGGCTGCTGCTCACCGCCGTCCTGGTGGTGCGGAAGGTCCGCGGCGCGCTGTTGATCGGCATCGTGGTCTCGACCGTGCTGGCCATCGTGGTCGAGGCGGTCGCGGAGATCGGGCCGCGCGTCGGTCCCGACGGCCAGGAGCTCGACGCGCGCGGCTGGGCGCTGCAGGTGCCCACCCTCCCCGCCGACGTCATCAGCGCCCCCGACCTGTCGATCGTCGGGCAGTTCTCGCTGTTCGGCGGGTTCGAGCGGATCGGCGTCGTCGCCGCGCTGCTCATCGTCTTCTCGATCATGATCGCCGACTTCTTCGACACCGTCGGCACGGTCACCGCCGTCGGCGCGGAGGGCGACCTGCTGGACGAGGACCGCAACCTGCCCGGCTCCCAGCCGGTCCTGCTGGTCGACTCGGTGGCCGCGGCGGCCGGCGGCGCGGCGAGCGTCTCGTCGAACACGACCTACATCGAGAGCGCCTCCGGCGTGGCCGACGGCGCCCGCACCGGCCTGGCCAGCGTCGTCACCGGCGTGATGTTCCTGCTGGCGATGTTCTTCACGCCGCTGGTGCAGGTCGTGCCCTCGGAGGCCGCCGCCCCGGCGCTGGTGATCGTCGGCGCGCTGATGATCAGCCAGATCCGCACGCTGACCTGGGACGACATGTCCCTGGTCATCCCGGCCTTCCTCACCATCGCGCTCATGCCGTTCACGTACTCGATCACCAACGGCATCGGCGCCGGCGTGGTCAGCTACGTCCTGCTGCGCACGGCGGTGGGCCGGCGCCGCGAGGTGCACCCGCTGATGTGGGTGATCGCGCTGGCGTTCGTCGTCTACTTCGCGCTGGAGCCACTCCAGCAACTGTTCTGAGCGGCGCTAACGACCGGTAGTCTGGACCCGTGACCCGGTCGACGCTGGACACCGCAGCGCTCGCCCACGACCTGCGGCTGGCGGTCATGCGCTTCTCCCGCCGGCTGCGCAACCAGCGGGTCGACACCTCGGTCACCCTCACCCACCTCGCCGCGCTGTCCACGCTCCAGCGGCACGGCGCGATGAGCCCGGGGGAGCTGGCCGCGCACGAGCGGGTGCAGCCGCCGTCGATGACCCGCGTCGTCGTCGCGCTCGAGGGCATGGGCCTGGTCACCCGCACGCCGCACCCGACCGACGGCCGGCAGGTAGTCATCGACCTGACCCCGGCCGCCGAGACGCTGCTGGCCGAGGAGGCCCGGGCCCGGGAGGCGTGGCTGTCGGGCCAGCTGCAGCGGCTCACCCCGCAGCAGCGGGCGACCCTGCGCGAGGCCGCGGAGATCATGGAGGAGCTCGCCGGTGGGTGACGTCGACGCCTGCTGAACCGAGCCCGGGGGGACCGGCTGCCGGCGGACGCAGCCCGTTCCGGTCCCTCCGGGTGCACAACTTCCGGCTCTACGCGTCGGCGAACCTGGTCAGCCTGACCGGCACGTGGATGCAGCGCATCGGCCAGGACTGGCTGGTGCTGCAGCTGTCCGGCGACAGCGGGGTGGCGCTCGGCCTGATCACCGCCCTGCAGTTCGGCCCCACCCTGCTGCTGAGCATGTACGGCGGGGTGCTGGCCGACCGCTACGACAAGCGCCGCGTCCTCGTCCTCACCCAGGCGCTCATGGGCCTGCTCGCGCTGGGCCTCGGCACGCTGGTGGCCACCGGCGCCGTCGCGCTCTGGCACGTGTTCGTCCTGGCCGGCGCGCTGGGGTGCGTGTCGGCGGTCGACGCCCCGGTGCGCCAGGCGTTCGTCTCGGAGATGGTCGGCGGCGACCTGCTGGCCAACGCGGTCGGGCTCAACTCGACGATCTTCAACGGCGCCCGGCTGGTCGGCCCGTCGCTGGCCGGGCTGCTCATCGGCGCCTCGGGCGGCGACACCGCGCCGGCGTTCCTCGTCAACGCCGGCAGCTTCGCGTTCACCATCGGCGCGCTGCTGCTCATGCGGGCCGGGGAGCTGCGCCGCAGCGAGCCGGTCGCGCGGGCCCGCGGGCAGCTGCGGGCGGGGCTGGCCTACACCTGGTCGCGCCCGGACCTGCGGCTGGCGATGGCGCTGGCGTTCGTGATCGGCACCTTCGGGTTCAACTTCCAGGTCACCATCGCGCTCATGGCCCGCGAGGTGTTCGACCTCGGCGCCGAGGCGTTCGGCCTGCTGTCGACGACGTTCGCCGTCGGCTCGCTGACCGGCGCGTTCCTGTCCACCCGCCGCAGCGCCCGCCCGCGGCAGCGGTTCCTGGTCACCGCGTCGGTCGTGTTCGGGCTGTTCACCGTGGCCTGCGGCCTGATGCCGGGCTTCTGGGCGTTCGCCGTCCTGCTGGTGCCCACCGGCGCGGCCGCCCTGGTGTTCAGCGTGGCCAACAACAGCTTCGTGCAGCTGGGCGCCGACCCGCAGATGCGCGGGCGGGTGATGGCCCTCTACTTCACGTGCTTCATGGGCGGCACGCCGCTGGGCGCCCCGCTCATCGGCTGGGCCTCCGAGCACCTCGGCGCGCCGTGGGGGCTGATCCTGGGCGGGCTGGTCGTCGCCGCGGCCGGCGCCGTCGCCGGGCTGTGGCTGGCCCGGGGGCGGCGGGTCCGGCTGGAGGCACGCGTCGTGCCGCCGCGGCTGCGGTTGCACGTCGGCGCGCGGGAGCCTGCGGGTCCCTGACCGGACCCCCTGGCGGAGCGCGGTGTCCGCACGTACCGTCGCGGCCACCGTCCCCACGGAGTGACGATGACCTCCGCCCTGCTGCAGCTGGCCGGCATCACCGCGATGCTCGTCGGCGCCTTCGCCCTGATGGGTTTCGCCTTCCGCCTGCTCACCGGGCAGTTCCTGTGCGACCTGCGCGCCCGCCGGAGGGCCCGCGAGCAGCCGGCGCCCGTGCGGGCCGCGCCCCGGCCGGTCCAGGCCGTCGCCGCCGACCTGCGGCGGCTGGGCCGCCAGCTCGACGCCGTCCCCGCCGGGGTGCCCCAGGCCCGCCGCCGGGGCCTGCAGGCGGCCTACGACGACGTCCTCGCCGAGGCCGCCGTGCTGCTCGACATCCGGCACGAGCTGGGCGCCGTGCCCCCCGGCTTCCCGCGCGACGTCGAGCGGCTGCGGGTGGAGACCGAGCTGGCGGGGGCCGGCCTGGTGGTGCGCTGAGCGCGCCGGCGCCGCTGCGGCTGTTCGTCGCGGTGACCCCGCCCCCGCCGGCCCGGGACTCCCTCGCGGCGGCGGTCGCGCCGCTGCGCGAGGCCCCCGGCGCGCCCCGCTGGGGCGACCCCGCGCGCTGGCACCTCACCCTGCTGTTCCTCGGCGCCGTCCCGCCGGCCCTGCTGGAGCAGCTCACCGCCGCGGTCGGGTCCGCGGTCGCCGGCACGCCCCCGACGGTGCTGCGGCTGGCCGGCGCCGGCCGGTTCGGGTCCGCGCGGCGGCCGCAGGTGTTCTGGGCGGGCCTGGACGGCGACGTCGCCGTCGTCACCGCCCTGGCCGGGCGGCTGGCCCGCGCCGCCCGCGGGCTGGGCCTGCCGGTCGAGGACCGGCCGTTCCGCCCGCACCTCACCCTCGGCCGCTGGCACCCCCGCCGCCCGGCCGACGGCGACCTGCCCGCCCGGCTGGCCGGCTACCGCGGGCCGGAGTGGGCCCTGGCGGAGGTGACCCTCGTGCGCAGCACCGGCGGGCGGCACGAGGTGCTGGGCACCTGGCCCGTTCCCGACCGGGCCGATCGCGGGAGCGGGCCCGCGGTCAGGTGACGGCGCCGGGCACCGGGACGACCGCCTCGGGGTCGACCTCCTCGCCCGGCTCGAGCTCCTCACCGCCGTCGGGGACCTCGTCCCCCGGCAGCTCGTCCTCCGGCAGCTCGTCCTCCGGCAGCTCGTCCTCCGGCAGCTCGTCCTCCGGGGTCTCCTCCTCGGGCGCCTCCACCGCCCGCGGGTCGATCGCGTCGGCCCACAGGAGGAAGGAGCCGAACCCGTAGCCCGGGCCGGGGTCGAAGTCCGGCGCGGCGTTGAAGTAGGAGGTGCCGTCGCAGGCCATCAGCCCCAGGACCACCTCGGCGACGATCGTGCCGCCGACCGGTCCCAACCGGGTGCCGCCGAGCAGCTCGGCCTCCTTGAGCACGTAGAACCACAGCGGTGCCCTGCCCTGCCAGCCCGGCTCGGTCAGGCCCAGCTGCTGGTTGGTCAGCGGGGTGATCCCCATCGCGGCCGCGACGTCCTGGCCGGCGGGCAGGCCGAGCCGCTTGCCGCGGAGCAGGTTCCGCTCGGCGAGGGAGGTGATCGCCCCGGCCGTCGGGGCGACCACGGTCGGCGGCAGGGTCGACAGGGGCAGCGACAGCCGGGTGTCGATCAGCCGTGCCAGGTTGCGGTCGTCGGGCGTGGTCATCCCCGGGATCTCGAAGAAGTAGTTCCAGTCGATCCACAGGTCGGCGGGCACCGGCCGGTTGCCCCGCAGGTCCTGGTGGCCCTCGTTCGCGAAGACCGGCACCGTGTGCCGGTCGTGCACCTCGTACTCGGCCCGGATCATGCTGTGCCCGAACCGGTAGGCCGCCCCGGAGTACTCGACCGGCATGTACGGCCGGCGCCGGTCGCGCGGCCGGTAGAAGCGCGCCGTGCACTCGATCGGGCCGGTGCCCCGGCGGCGGAGCAGCCGGCTGACCACGTCGCGCCCGACGATCCGCGGCAGGTAGTCGTTGACGATCAGCCACTGGTAGTGCCAGCGGACCTGCTGCCGGGCCTGCTCGAAGGTCATCCCCTCGTCGCGCAGCCGGTTGTGCAGGCGCAGGAAGACCGCGTGCAACTGGGCCACGACGAGGTTCTCGTCGTTGCGGGGGTCGCCGAGCCAGGCGGCGCCCACCTCGTCGCGGGGCAGGTCGCGGACGCCGTCGTGGTCGTTGCACAGCAGGTACCCCGGGCGGGCGGGGTCGTAGAGCTCGGGGCTGCCGGCCGGCCCACGGCCGTAGACGTTGCCCAGGTCGAAGCGCGGGGTGTCGTAGTTGACCGTCCCCCGCGGGTCCTGCTGCTGGAGGGTCAGCGGCGTGCGGTCCAGCGTCATGTCGTGGTCGATGAACTGGCCGAGGTAGATGTAGCCGGCCGGCATCCCCGGGTTGTCCGACGCCGGGTCGCTGTCGGCCACGTCGTCGAGCGGCGGACGGTCGTCGGTCATGCGCACCGCCAGCGCGGTCAGCAGCGCGTCCGGCGGGCTGAAGGCCGGGAGCTGCTTGAACATCACCCCGAACCGCGCCTCCCGGTCGCGGCCGATGCGCACCGCGACGTCGCTGCCCCGCGGGTTGCCGACGGCGTGCGCGCCGCGGGGAGCCCGGCGCGGAGCCGGTGGGGCGGGGGAGCGGGGCGGCGCTGCGGGCGGCCGCGGTGCGGCCTGTGCCGTCCCGCCGAGGACCGGCAACGCGGTCAGGGCCGCGAGTCCCGCCAGCACCGAGCGCCGGGTGAGCCGGACCGCGGCCGCGTCACGTGACCCGCTGAACGGGCAGCCGCCCCCGTCTCCCTCGAGACCCCGCACGATCCGCCCCCGCCGTCGGTGAGCGTGCCCCCCGCCGGCCGCTCTCGTCCCGGGGAGCGTCACGGCCGGACCAGCGGGCGGGACATCTCCGGGCGAGGGGTCGGTGCACCCCCAGTCCTGGGGACCGGTCCGGCGGGCCGCCGCGCTCGGGGTCCACGCGGTCACCGAGCGTCGACGGGCTCACCACGCGTACTCCATCGGAGCGGGCCGGAAGCCGGGGAAGACCTCGTCGAGGCGGTCGAGCTGGGCCCGCTCCAGCCGCACGTCGAGCGCGGCCAGCGACCCCGCGAACTGGTCCATCGTGCGCGGGCCGACGATCGGCGCGGTGACGCCGTCCCGGTGCAGCAACCAGGCCAGCGCGACGTCGGCCGGGGCGAGCCCCCACCCGCGGCAGGCGTCCTCGTAGGCCTGCAGGGCCGGGCGGTGCCGCTCGATGCGCCGCTGCTGGCGGTCCTCCGTGCGGCGGGTGCCCTCCGGCTGCCCCAGCGCGCCGGCGAGCAGGCCGCCGGCGAGCGGGCTCCACGGGATGACGCCGATGCCGTAGTGCCGCGCGGCGGGGAGCACCTCGAGCTCCACGTGCCGGGTGAGCAGGTTGTAGTGCGACTGCTCGCTGACCAGCCCGAGGAAGTGCCGGCGGGCGGCGGCCTCGTTGGCGGCGGCGAGCTGCCAGGCGGCGTGGTTGGACGACCCGACGTAGAGCACCTTGCCCTGGGCGACGAGCGTCTCGCAGGCCTGCCAGATCTCGTCCCACGGCGTCTCGAGGTCGACGTGGTGGAACTGGTAGAGGTCGATCCAGTCCGTCTGCATCCGGCGCAGCGACTCGTCGGCCGAGCGCACGAGGTTGCGCGCGGACAGGAACGTGTCGTTGGGCCACTCGCTCATCGAGCCGTAGACCTTGGTGGCCAGGACGGTGCGCTCGCGGCGGCCGCCGCCCTGCGCGAACCAGGTGCCCAGCACCTCCTCGGTGCGGCCCTTGCCGGCGTCGAAGCCGTAGACGTTGGCCGTGTCGAAGAAGTTCACGCCCTCGTCGTGCGCGCGGTCCATGATCGCGTGGGCGTCGGCCTCCTCGGTCTTCCAGCCGAAGTTCATGGTGCCCAGGCACAGCCGGGAGACCGACAGGCCGCTGCGCCCGAGGTGCGTGTACTCCACGGGGGACCACCCTGGCACCCTGTCCGCCGTGCCGCAGACCGACACCGTGCAGTCCGCCTTCGACCGGGCCACCGCCGTCACCCGCACCGAGGGCGGCGGTGTCCGGGCCGAGCTGGACCCGGGCTGGGACGTCGGCAGCGGCGTCCTCAACGGCGGCTACCTGCTCGCCGTCGTGGCGCGGGCGGCGCTGCTGTACAGCCCGCACCCGCACCCGGTGGCGCTGTCGGCGAGCTACCTGCGCGCCACGCCGGGCGGGCCGGCCGACCTCGCGGTCACCGCCGGGCCGGCCGGGCGCACGCTCGCGCACTCCTCGGTGCTGCTCGCCGGGGCGGGCGGGCCGTCCCTCGCCGTCCAGGTGACGACGGCGACCCTCGGCACCGACCCCGCGGACTACACGGTCAACCCGGCGCCGGAGCTGCCTCCGCCCGGCGAGTGCGTGGCGACCCGGACCACCGAGGGCGGGCCGGCCGTGGGCCTGGCCCGGCAGCTGGACACCCGGCTGGACCCGGCGACGGCGGGCTGGGTGTCCGGCCGGCCCTCGGACCGCCGGCTGCTCCGCGCCTGGATCCGGCTGGCCGACGGCCGCGACCCCGACCCGCTGGCGCTCCTGCTGTTCGCCGACGCGCTGCCGCCCACCGCCTTCGCCGTCGGGAAGCCCGGCTGGGCGCCCACCGTGCAGCTGCAGGTGCTGGTGCGCGCGCTCCCGGCGCCGGGCTGGTGCGTCGTCGAGTCCCGGTCCACCGAGGTCACCGGCGGCTGGTCGGACGAGGAGTGCCGGATCTGGGACTCCACCGGCCGGCTGGTCGCCCAGGCCCGGCAGCTGGCCCGCGTCGCGCGCTAGTCCCGCCTCGCCTGCTCGTCCCGCCGGCCCGGGAGGGCGACGTCCCCGGTCAGGTAGCGCTGCAGGGTGGGTCCGACGGCCGCGACCAGTTCCTCGGCCGGCGCGGAGGCCAGCGGCTCGACGCGGAGCACGTAGCGGGTCATCACCACGCCGACCAGCTGGGAGGCCACCAGCGCGCCGCGGGCCTCGCCCTCGGCGGGCGGCAGGTCGAGGGCGCCGAGCACCCGTCGCAGCACCTGCGAGACGAGGAACTCGCGCAGCAGCCGCGCGGTCCACTCGTTGCCGACCGCGGAGCGGACCAGCGCCAGGCCGGCGGGGCGCATGGGGCCGTCCCACACCCGCAGCAGCATGCGGACGACGTTCTCCCCGAGGTGCTCCGGGCCGGCCGCGAGCACCTCGGGGAGGAAGGCCTCGGGGTCGGCCGGGGCCTCGATCGCGGCGAGGAAGAGCTTGTCCTTGGTGCCGAAGTAGTGGTGCACCAGGGCGGGGTCCACGCCGGCGGCCGTGGCGACCGCGCGGATCGACGTCGCGTCGAAGCCGCGCTCGGCGAAGGCGGCGCGGGCCGCAGCCAGCACCGCCTGCCGGGTGTCGGGGTTGCCGGGGCGCCGTCCCGAGCGCCGTGCTGCCGTCAGCTGGTCCTCCTCCGCAGGGTCGCCGCCGCCAGGGCGAGGGCGAGCACCGCCGCGCCGGCCACGATGCCGACGTCCCGCCACATCGTCCCCGTCTCGGCGGCCGACCGCCCGACCTCCTGCAGCGCCTCCACCGCGTAGGTCAGCGGCAGCACGTCGCTGATCGCCTGCAGCCAGCCGGCCATCTGCTCGCGGGCCACCAGCAGCCCGCAGAGGAAGAACTGCGGCAGCACGATCACCGGCATGAACTGCACGGCCTGGAACTCGCTGCGGGCGAAGGCGCTGGCCAGCAGGCCCAGCGCCACCCCGAGGACGGCGTTGGCGACGGCGATGAGCACCACCAGCCACGGCGACCCGGCGATGTCGAGGTCGTAGAGCGTGGTGGCCACCGTGACCGTGACGACCGCCTGCACCGCGGCGGCCAGACCGAAGGCGGCGCCGTAGCCGAGCAGCAGGTCCAGCCGGGACAGCGGGGTGGTGAGCAGCCGCTCGAGCGTGCCGGAGGTCCGCTCGCGCAGCATCGCGATGCTGGTGACCAGGAACATCACCACGAAGGGGAAGACGCCGAGCATGGTCAGCCCGACCCGGTCGAAGACGCTGGGCTGACCGGGCAGCGTGGGCACGTCCCGCCAGAGCAGGTACAGCAGCCCCAGCAGCAGGCTGGGCAGCAGCACCATCATCGCGATGGTGCGGTGGTCGTGCCGCAGCTGCCGCAGCACCCGGGTGGTGATCGCGCCGGTGAGCCGGGGGCTCAGGACGGCGGCCGGGGCGCTCACGCCGCCACCTCCTGCTGCTGCGCCCGCACGAGGCGGAGGAAGGACTCCTCGAGGTCGTCGGTGCCGGAGTCGGCGCGCAGCCGCGCGGGGGTGGAGTCGGCCAGCAGCCGGCCCTCCCGGAGCAGCAGCAGCCGGTCGCAGCGCCCGGCCTCGTCCATGACGTGGCTGGAGACGACGAGGGTGGTGCCGGCCGCGGCGAGGGCGTGGAACCGGTCCCACAGCTCCACGCGCAGCACCGGGTCCAGGCCGACGGTCGGCTCGTCGAGGACCAGCAGTTCCGGCTCGCCCACCAGCGCGCAGGCCAGGGACGCCCGGCCGCGCTGGCCGCCGGAGAGGTCGCCGACCAGCTGCCCGGCGGCGTCGGTCAGGCCGACGGCGGCCAGCGCGTCGTCGGCGGCGCGGGCGCCCCGGCCGTACAGGGCGGCGAAGTGGCGGGCGTTCTCCCGCACGGTGAGGTCGGCGTAGACGCTCGGCGCCTGGGTGACGTACCCGACCCGTCGGCGCAGGCCGGGGGAGCCGGCGGGCTCGCCGAGCACGGTGACCGTGCCCGAGCGCACCTTCTGCACGCCGACCAGCGCGCGCATGAGCGTCGTCTTCCCGCTGCCGCTGGGCCCCAGCAGGCCGGTGACCCGCCCGGCGGGGACCGCGCACGACAGGTCGTGCAGCACCCGGCGGCGCCCGCGGTCGACGACGAGGTCGGTGACGGTGACGGCGTCGGTCATGTCGGCCTCCCGAGTGGCGAGAACTCAACGCCTGATGAACTCAACGCTAGATGAGTTCCGCGGGCGCCGTCAACGGCCCCGTGCGCGGGGAGGGGTCAGCGGCGGCGGGCGGCGGCGTCGACCAGCGCGATGAGCAGCAGCGGGACGGCGCACCACAGCCCGAGGACCCACGCGGCGCGGGCCACGCCGTCGCCGTCGAGGTAGGCCAGGCCGCGCAGCGCCCGCACCGCCACGCCGGGCGGCAGGACGGAGGCGAGCGGTTCGAGCCAGCCGGGCAGGTACTCGGGGGGGGAAGCTGCCGGTGCTGGTCGCGGCGCCGACCGTCAGCAGCACCGCGGTGGCGACGAAGGTGCCCGCGCCGCCGAGCAGGCGCAGGGCCAGCGCGGCCGCGCAGCCGCACGCCAGGGCCAGCAGGCCCACGAGCCCGGCCACCGGCCAGGAGCCGGCGGGCAGGGCGGCGAAGACCGGGCCGGCCAGCAGGGCGCCGGTCAGGCCCGCCGCGGCGGCGAAGAGGACGGCGCTGAGCAGCCGCAGCCCCAGCCGCTGCTGCGGGGCGACCTGGTAGCTGGTGATGCCGAACAGGAAGCCCCCGAGCACCACGCCGAACGCGAGGTGGTCGATCGCCCGCCCCCGCTGGTCGCCGGCCGCCAGCGGCGTGAGGTCGGTGACCGTGGGCGGGGTGCCGGTCCGCGCGGCGACCGCCGGGACGAGGACCTCGGTCAGGTCCTGCGTGACCGCCCGGCCGTGCGCCCCGGCCACCAGCAGGGCCGGGCCCGGCGGCCCCAGCACCAGGGCCGCGTACGCGTCGCCGGAGGTCACCGCCCGCTCGGCGGCCCCCGGGTCGGGCAGGGCGACGAACCGGACCGCACCCGGCCGCGCCTCGTCCACCGCCTGCCGGACCGCGTCGACCTCGGCCGCCGGGCCGGTGACGCCGACGGGCAGGTCGTGCGGCGCCGCGGTGGGGAAGGCGGCCAGGTAGACCACGACCAGCAGGGTGCCGATGGCGACGGCCACCGCCGCCGGCAGGACGATGCCGCGCAGGCCGGCCCGCGCCGGGGACCCGGCCGAGCGCTGCTCCTCGGCCGCCTGGTCGGCCGGGCCCGGGGGAGGGGCGAGGCCCGCGGGCACTCAGTGCCCGCCCAGCGCGGCGCCGAGCAGGTGCCCGCTGCTCCAGGCGCTCTCCACCTTCGACGGCGCCCGCCACCCGTCGCCGCAGACGCCGACGCCCTCGGCCAGCCCGAACGGCTCCTCGCGCGGCGCCGCCGGCTTGGCGAACGTCCAGCGGTGCACGTGCGTCCACGCCGGCGGCGCGTCGATGCCCAGCGCCCGGCACACGGCGGCGGTGACCTCCGGCGCCGCCCGGCCGGGGTCGTCGAGGTGCGCGGCGGCGGTGCCCGGCGTCGTGTGCGCCACCAGCACCGGGGCGCCGTCGCCGCGCCGGTCGCCGTCGTCGGCGATCCACTCGACCACCGGGTCGTCGTGCACGAAGGCGCCGTGCAGGTCGGCCGGCCAGGAGCGCTGGTCCCAGCCCAGCGCCACCGCCAGGGTCGGCTGCCAGGGCCGCGCGTCCTCGTCGCCGAGCAGGCGGGCGGCCAGGTCCGGCGGCAGCAGCCGGCGGGCCTGCGGGTCGGGCAGCGCGAGGACGGCGGCGGGCACGTCCGCGCCGTCGACCCGGGCGCCGGGTTCCACCCGCTCCACCGCGGACTCCTGGACGACGTCGAGGCCCGCGGCGAGGTCGGCGACCAGCGAGCGCAGCCCGCCGGGCGCGGCGTACCGGACCGGGCCGCTGCTGCTGTCCCGGATCCCGTCCGGCCCGGCGACGGCGAAGGTGTCGGTCCACGGCCGGGCCAGCCCGCGGGCCACCCAGTCCTCGACGACGGCGGTGAAGGGCGCGCCGGCCGACGCGGTCAGGTAGGAGGCGCCGAGGTCGGTGACCCGGCCGGCCAGCGTCCGGGACGCCATGCGGCCCCCGGGGCGGCGGCCGCGGTCGCGGACCCGCACCGGCACGCCCGCGTCCGCGAGCGCGCGGGCACAGGCGACGCCGGCGATCCCGGCTCCGACGACGACGGTCTCGTGGGGCACCACTGGATCCTGCGGGCAGCCGGCGCGGACCGCTCGGGGAGGATCGGGGCGTGAGCGTGCCGATCACCGACGTCGCCGACGAGCGGGTGGCCGACTTCCGCGACCTGCACGCCGGCGACCGCCCCGCCGGGCGGGCGCGGGGGACCGGCCCGGTGATCGTCGAGGGCGTCCCGGCGGTGCAGCGGCTGCTGGCCTCGCCGTACCGGGTGCGGGCGGTGCTCGGCGTACCCGGGCGGCTGGCCGAGCTGGACCTGCCCGAGGGCGTGCCGGCCTACGAGATGGACAAGTGGGCGCTGTCGGAGCTGATCGGCTTCCGGCTGACCCGCGGCGTCCTGGCCTCGGCGGACCGTCGCCCCCCGGCCGACGTCGGCGCGCTGCTGGCCGGGCCGGACCCGGCGGCGCCGCGGCGGCTGGCGGTGCTCGAGGCGCTCAACGACGCCGAGAACCTCGGCTCGATCGCCCGCTCGGCGGTGGCCCTCGGCGTCGACGGGCTGCTGCTGGACCCGCGCTGCGCCGACCCGCTCTACCGGCGCGCGGTGCGGGTCTCGATGGGACACGTGCTGGTGCTGCCGTTCGCCGTCCTGCCCGACTGGCCGGCGGGGCTCGAGCGGCTGCACGCGGCCGGCTACCTCACCGTCGCGCTGACCCCCGCCGCCGACGCGGTGGACCTGGACGAGGTGGACCCGCGGGCGCACCCGCGCACCGCGGTGCTGCTCGGCGCGGAGGGACCCGGGCTCACCCCGGAGGCGCAGGCCGCCGCCCGGGTGCGCGCCCGGATCCCCATGCGGGCCGGCGTCGACTCCCTCGGCGTCGCCGCCGCGGCCGCCGTCGCGTTCGCGACCCTGAGATGAGTCGCCCTCCGGCCCCCTCGCAGGGGCCCGCGGCGAGCGTGCGAGCCGTGGGAGCGAGGGGGTCCTCCTACTGACGCAGGGACCAGCGGGCCAGGATGGCGCGGGCCTCCTCGGCGCGGGAGGGGTCGCACATGACGTCGTACCGGCTCGCGGTGACCTGCGAGACGCTGGTGAAGTCGCGCTGGCCGCGGGTGGCCGCGTAGCCCACGGCGCCGAACAGCGCGCCGAACGCGAGGCCGATGAGCAGCCCGGTCAGCACCGCGCTGAGCCAGCTGGTGCCGTCGGGGGCGAAGATGCCCAGCAGCAGGCCCACGAACAGGCCCCACCAGGCACCGCCGGCGGCACCCGCGCCGATCGCCCGGCCCCAGGTGAGCCGTCCGGTGACCCGCTCGACCAGCCGCAGGTCGGACCCGATGATCGTCACGTTCTCGACCGGGAACTTCTCGTCGGAGAGGTGGTCCACCGCGGCCTGCGCCGCCTGGTAGGTGTCGTACGACCCGACCTGGACACCGCCCAGGGGCATCGACACGGACATCGACATGTTGCGCTCCACTCCCGCACTCGTTCGGTTGTGGACGACGTACCCGCGGCCCCCCGGACGGACACGTCGGTCCGGAGCGGTGAGCGTACTGCTCAGCGGTTGCGGCGGACCCCGAAGACGATGTCCTCCCAGGCGGGCACCCGGGCGCGCGGGTCCTCGTCCTCGCCGTCGGACTCGCCGGTGCGCAGGACGACGGTGTCGTGCTCGGAGACGTCCTCGTCCTCGGTGGGGTCGGTGCGCCGCTCACCGCCGCCGGGGCGCGGCTCGTCGGCCGGCGGCACCGGCCGCTCGGGCGCGGGCCGCTCCGGGACGGCGGCGTTGCGGTGCACGGGCAGCGCCGGGCGCTCGGCGGGCACCCCGGGGACGACGCGGACCAGCCGGGTGCCCTCCGCGAAGTCGCGGGTGGGGGCGTCGAGGGGGCTGACCGCGCGGCCGGCGAGGTCGTAGGCCCACTGCGTGGTGCCCTCCTTGGTCCCGGCGCGCCAGGCGGCGGTGACCACCCAGGTGCCGTCCTCGGAGCGGGCGGCGTCCCAGCGGACGGCGTCGAGGTCGGCGCCGAGCAGCCGCAGCCGCTCGGCCATGAACTGCTGGAGCGGCTCGCCGGAGGTGCCCTCCGACAGCCGGACCCGCGCCTGGCGGGCCTGCTCGGCCATGCGGGCGCGCTCCTGCAGCACCGTGTGCGCGAAGCGCATGATCCGCTCGACCCGGGTGCCCGAGGCGGCCGCGACCTGCTCGGGGGTCTCGCCGGCGCGGATGCGGGCCTGGATCACCCGCGGCGACAGGCCGCCGTCGGACTCCATCTGACCCAGCCGGCGGGTGTCCCCGCGGGCCGCGGCGCGCACCCGGTCGTCGATCGGCAGCTCGAAGCGCTCGCCCTCCTCGCCGTCCCCGCCGTCGAGGGCGAGGACCAGGCTGCGGCCGTCGTCGGACAGGCCCACGAGACGCAGCGAGCGCACGGGACCTCCTCGGGCGGACGGCGGGACGACGGGATCCCCTGGGTGACAGGGGACCACGCGCGAGGCTATCCGCGGCAGCCGGGTCCGTGCCGGACGTGCCCCGGCGTGGCGGGCCCCCGGGGCGCCCGGCCGGCCCGCCTTAGACTCGACCTCCATGCTGACCGGTCCCCGGGACGACGCCGGCCTCGTCCGCGACGACGGCGAGCTCAACCCCCGTTTCCTGCCGAGTCCGGTCGACGCGGGGCAGAAGCGCCTGCCCATCGACATGGACTACGTCCAGCGCGTGCTGCTGGAGATGCTCGACATCCCGAGCCCCTCCGGGCGCACCGACCACGTCATGCAGCTGATCGGCGGTGAGCTGCGCAGCCTGGGCATGGACTTCGAGGTCACCCGCCGCGGCGCGCTGCTGGCCGAGCTGCCCAGCGCCTCGCCCGGCGCCGACCGGACCGTCGTGGTGCACGCCGACACGATCGGCTGCATGGTCAGCGGGCTCAAGGACAACGGCCGGCTGGCGATCGTGCCGGTGGGCACGCACAGCGCCCGCTTCGCCGAGGGCGCCCGGGTGATCATCTTCTCCGACGACGTCTCGGGCGACTACCGGCACACCGGGACGATCCTGCCCAACAAGGCCAGCGGGCACCGCTTCGGCGACGAGGTCGACGAGCAGGGCGTGGGCTGGGACCACGTCGAGGTCCGCGTCGACGAGGTGGTGCACAGCCGCGCCGACCTCGAGCGCCTGGGCATCCAGGTCGGCGACTTCGTGGCCATCGACCCGCAGCCGGTGATCACCTCGAGCGGCTTCGTCAACAGCCGCCACCTCGACGACAAGGCCGGCATCGCCGCCGCGCTGGGCGCGTTCAAGGCGATCATCGACTCCGGCACCCAGGTGCCGGTGACCGCGCACCTGCTGGTCACCATCGCCGAGGAGGTGGGCCTGGGGGCCAGCCACGGCCTCGACGCCGACGTCGCCGAGCTCGTCTCCATCGACACCTCGGTGGTCGCGCCCGGTCAGGCGTCGTCCGAGCAGTGCGTGAACATCGCGATGCAGGACTCGACCGGGCCGTTCGACTACCACCTGACCCGGCACCTGATCGACCTGTGCCGGGTGCACGAGGTGCCGCACCGCCGCGACGTCTACAAGTACTACCGCTCCGACGCCGCCTCGGCGCTGGAGGCCGGCGCCAACACCCGCGCCGCGCTCATCGGGTTCGGCATCGACGGCAGCCACGGCAACGAGCGCACCCACCTCGAGGGCATCCGCAGCACTGCCGAGCTGGTCGCGCTGTACCTGCAGACGGACCTGACCTTCCGCAGCTGGGACCGTCGCCCGTCCGGCGACCTGCGGGACTTCCCGAGCACCGCCGTCCAGCCGGCCGACGGCGAGCAGGCCCGGTGAGGAGCCTCCGGACGTGCTGGAACGGCCCCCTCGCAGGGTCCCGCCGCGAGCCGCGCGAGTGGCGGGACCCTGCGAGGGGGTCCTTCCTCAGAGGCGCTCGACGACGAAGTCGATGCAGGCGGTCAGCGCGCTGACGTCGTCGGGGTCGACGGCGGGGAACATGCCGACCCGCAGCTGGTTGCGGCCGAGCTTGCGGTAGGGCTCGACGTCGACCACGCCGTTGGCCCGCAGCACCCTCGCCACCTCGGCGGCGTCGACGGACGGGTCGAAGTCGACCGTGCCGACGACGAGGCTGCGCTGCTCCGGGTCGGCGACGAACGGCGTCGTGTACGGGGTCTTCTCCGCCCACCCGTAGAGCCGGCTCGAGGACTCCCGGCTGCGGGCGACCGCGCCGGAGAGCCCGCCGAGGCCGAGCATCCAGCGGACCTGGTCGGCGAGCAGGAACAGCGTCGCGACCGCGGGGGTGTTGTAGGTCTGGTCCTTGGTGGAGTTGTCGACGGCGATCGACAGGTCCAGGAACCCGGGGATCCACCGCCCCGACGCCTTGACCTCCGCCACCCGCTCCAGCGCCGCCGGGCTCATCAGCGCGATCCAGAGCCCGCCGTCGGAGGCGAAGGACTTCTGCGGCGCGAAGTAGTAGGCGTCAGCCTCGGCGACGTCGACCGGGAGGCCGCCGGCGCCGCTGGTGGCGTCGATCAGCACGAGTGCGTCGTCGTCGGCGCCGTGCGGGCGCACCACCGGCGCCATGACCCCGGTCGAGGTCTCGTTGTGCGCCCACGCGTAGGCGTCGACGCCGGGCTGCGCCGTCGGCAGCGCCAGCGTGCCCGGCTCGCCCCGCACGACGACCGGCTCCTCGAGGAACGGCGCCTCGGCGACCGCGGAGGCGAACTTCGCGGAGAACTCGCCGTAGGTGCCGTGGGCGCTGCGCCGCCGCACCAGCCCCAGCGCGGCGGCGTCCCAGAACGCCGTCGACCCACCGTTGCCGAGCACGACCTCGTACCCCTCGGGCAGGTCGAACAGCTGGGCCAGCCCCTCGCGGACCTGCCGGACCAAGCCCTTGACCGGGGCCTGGCGGTGCGAGGTGCCCATGAACGCCGCGCCGTCGGACGCCAGCGCCCGCAGCGCCTCCGGGCGGACCTTCGACGGGCCGCAGCCGAACCGCCCGTCGGCGGGCAGCAGGTCGGCGGGGATGGTGGTGCTCATGCCGGTGGGTGCTCCTCGACGGGCGGTGCGGCCGCGGGTCAGGCGGGGGCGGCCTCGTTGACGGCCTTGACCGTGATGGTGTCGAAGCCGTCGACCTCCTCGGGCTTGCGCGCGGCCGGCCCGACGTAGCGGGCCGACGGGCGCACGAGGCGGCCGGTCTGCTTCTGCTCCAGGATGTGCGCGCACCAGCCGGCGGTGCGGGCACAGGTGAACATCGACGTGAACATGTGGCTGGGGACCTCGGCGAAGTCGAGGACGATCGCCGCCCAGAACTCGACGTTGGTCTCGATCGGCCGGTCGGGACGCCGCTCGCGCAGCTCCTTGAGCGCGGCGTTCTCCAGCGCCAGCGCGGCCTCGAAGCGCGGCGCGCCGAGCTCCTTGGCGGCCTTGCGCAGCGTGCGGGCGCGGGGGTCCTCGGCCCGGTAGACCCGGTGCCCGAAGCCCATCAGGCGCTCCTTGCGGTCCAGCAGGTCCTTGACGTACTTCTCCGCGTCGCCGGCCTGCTCCACGCCGTCGAGCATGTGCAGCACGCGCGAGGGGGCGCCGCCGTGCAGCGGGCCGGACATCGCGCCGATCGCGCCGGACATGGCGGCGGCGACGTCGGCGCCGGTGGAGGCGATGACGCGGGCGGTGAAGGTGGAGGCGTTCATGCCGTGCTCGGCGGCCGACGTCCAGTAGGCGTCGACGGCGGCGACGTGGCGGGGGTCGGGCTCGCCGCGCCAGCGGACCATGAACCGCTCGACGATGGTCGCGGCCTCGTCGACGCGGCTCTGCGGCACGGCCGGGACGCCGATGCCGCGCGCGGACTGGGCGACGTAGGACAGCGCCATGACCGCGGCGCGGGCCAGCTGGTCGCGGGCCTCGTCGTCGCTGATGTCCAGCAGCGGGCGGTAGCCCCAGAACGGGGCGAGCATCGCCAGCGCGGCCTGGACGTCGACGCGCACGTCGCCGCTGTGCACCGGGATCGGGAACGGCTCGGCCGGGGGCAGGCCGGGGCCGAACTTGCCGTCGACCAGCAGCGCCCAGACGTTGCCGAAGGTGATCTTGCCGACCAGGTCCTCGATGTCGACCCCGCGGTAGCGGAGGGAACCGCCGTCCTTGTCGGGCTCCGCGATCGTGGTCTCGAAGGCGATGACGCCCTCCAGGCCGGGTACGAAGTCGTCGGCCATCTCGCATGCTCCTCTGCGCGCGCGGACCTCGTGCCCGCACGTTCAGCGGCGCACGACTGCACCGCGACACTAGGCCCAGCGGCCGCCTCCGTTCCATCCGGGGCTGCCGCCCAGCGGGAGCCGTTCCGCACCCGGCCCCCGGCGCGGTGTCAGCATGGCGGGGTGGCCGACCTCTCCCGCATGCGCAGGGACTACGACCGCCCGGGGCTGCGCGAGGAGGACCTCGCGCCCACCTGGGTCGAGCAGTTCGACGCCTGGTTCCGCGACGTCGTCGCCGCCGACGTCCCCGACCCGAACGCGGTGGTCGTGGCCACGGCCGACGCCGACGGCGCCCCCGACGCGCGGATCGTGCTGCTCAAGGGCTACGACGAGGCCGGCTTCGTCTTCGGCACCAGCTACGCCTCGGCCAAGGGCGCGCAGCTGGCCGCCAACCCGCGCGCGGCGCTGGTCTTCCCGTGGCACGCGCTGCAGCGCCAGGTCCGGGTGACCGGCCGGGTCGAGCGGATCGGCGGCGCCGCCTCCGACGACCTGTGGGACCCCCGCCCGCGCGAGGCGCAGCTGGCCGCGGTCGCCTCGGTGCAGTCGACCGTCGTCGACTCCCGGGAGGAGCTCGAGGCGCGGGTGCGGCTGCTCGACGAGGAGACGACGACGGAGAAGGTGCCCCGGCCGCCGGTCTGGGGCGGCTACCGGGTGGTGCCGCGGACCGTCGAGTTCTGGCAGGGCGGCCCCGGGCGGCTGCACGACCGGCTGCGGTTCGTCCGCGACGACGAGGAGGGCGGCGGCTGGGTGCTCCAGCGCCTCGCCCCGTGAGGAAGGACCCCACCGGGCAGCTGCCCGTCGACCCGGTCGAGCCCGGGGAGGTCGCCGAGCCGGTGCCCGTGCCGGAGCCCGCCCCGCGCCGCCGCGGCTGGGCGCTGGACACCAGCCCGCTGCGCAACCCCGGCTACCGGCGGCTGTTCTGGGGGCTGACCGCGACGACGGTCGGCCAGCAGATGACGCTGGTCGCCGTCCCCGTGCAGGTGTACGCGATCACCCGCGACTCGCTGCTGGTCGGCATCACGTCGATGGTCTCGCTGGTGCCGCTGGTGGTCTTCGGCCTGCTCGGCGGGGCGATCGCCGACGCGATGGACCGGCGCAAGCTGATGCTGGTCACCGGGGTCGGCTCGGCGGTGACCAGCGCGCTGCTGGCCCTGCAGGCACTGCTGCCCGGCGGCGGGAACCTCTGGCTGCTGTGGCTGCTCGTGGCCGCGGTCTCCGGCTTCACCGCGGTCAACCAGCCCGCCCGCAGCGCGGTGATCCCGGCGCTGGTCGGGCCGGAGGGCGTGGCGGCGGCCAACGCGCTGGCGATGACCGTGCGGCAGGTCGGCGTCATCGTCGGCCCGCTGGTGGCCGGGCTGCTCATCGGCCTGGGCGACCTGTTCGTCGCCTACGCCGTCGACGCGGCCACGCTGCTGGTCGCCGTGCTCCTGGTGCGCGGGCTGCCGCCGCTGCCGCCGGGCGGGAACACCGGGCCGCTGCGGCTGGGGGCCGCCGTCCGCGGGGTGGGGGAGGGCTTCGCCTTCCTGCGCACCCAGCCGGTGCTGCTCATGACCTTCGTCGTCGACGTCATCGCGATGCTGTTCGCCTGGCCGCAGGCGGTGTTCCCCGAGCTCGCCGCCGACCGGTACGCCGGCTCGGCCAACGCCTACGGGTGGCTGTTCGCCGGCATCTCCATCGGCGCGCTGCTCATGGGCCTGACGTCGGGCTGGGTGTCGCGGGTCGACCGGCAGGGCGCGGTGGTGCTCGCCGCGATCGCCGTGTGGGGTGTAGCGATCATCGGGTTCGGGCTCGCGCAGTCGCTGTGGCTGGCGGTGTTCTTCCTCGCCGTCGCCGGCGCCGGGGACATGGTCAGCGCGGTGCTGCGCTCGTCGATGCTGCAGACCGCCGCGCCCGACGAGATGCGCGGGCGGATGCAGGGCGTGTTCATCGTCGTCGTGGCCGGCGGGCCGCGGCTGGGCGACCTGCGGGCCGGCGCGGTGGCCAGTGCCGCGGGCGTCGGCGTCGCGATGGTCTCCGGCGGCGTGGTCGTCGTCGTCGCGATGGCGGTGGTCGCGCTGCTGGTGCCCTCGTTCCGGCTGTTCCGGGCGTCCCGGGTCGCTTAGGCCAGGGCGCCGGCGACGACCCGCAGGTCCGCCACCAGGGCGTCGAAGGCCGCGGCGCGGGCGTCGTCCGGCGTCCGCAGGATCGCCGAGGGGTGCGCGGTCGCGAGCATCCAGGTCTGCGCCGGCTCGTCCTCCTCCGGCTCGTCGTCGCCGGCCTCGGCGCGGGCGACGCCCGGCGGCGTCCACGGCATGAGCTTCCCGCGCTCCTTGGTGATCCGGAACGACGGCGAGATGAGCGCCTTGGCCGCCGTCGCGCCCAGGCAGACGACGACCTCGGGCTTGAGCACCTCGAACTCCGCCTCCAGCCACGGCCGGCAGGCCCGGAGGTGCTCGGCGCCCGGCGACTGGTGGATCCGCCGCTTGGGCGTCGGCGTGAAGCGGAAGTGCTTGACCGCGTTGGTGACGTAGGCGTCCCTGCGCTCGATGCCGGCGTCGGCCAGCGCCCGGTCCAGCAGCCGGCCGGCCGGGCCGACGAACGGCTCGCCCCTGCGGTCCTCCTGGTCGCCGGGCTGCTCGCCGACGAACACGATCCGCGCGGTCTCGGGGCCCTCCCCGAACACGGTCTGGGTCGCCGGCTCCCACAGCTCGCAGGCCCGGCAGCCGGCCGCGGCCTGGCGCAGCCCGTCCAGCCCGACGCCCGACGGCGGGCTGGCGGGGACGTTCTCCTGGCTCATGGGCCTGATGACACCGCAGCGGACGCCGGAGCGCGAGGGGAGCCGGCGGCCGTCCGGATCCGCTCAGCTCGCGAGGGCCTCCGCCAGCCGGTCGAGGCTGTCCGACCAGCCGGCCCGGTGCAGGTCCTCCCGTTCCCGCGTGGCGAACGGCTCCTGGGTCAGGGACAGCACGGTCCCGGTGCCGCGGTCCCCGAGGACGAGCGTCACCACCGTCTCCCGGTCGTCGGGTGCGGGCTCCTCGTACCGGAAGGTGTAGGAGAGCCCGCGGCCCGGGTCGACGGACAGGAACCGCCCGGACAGGTGGAACGGGGGAGCTCCCGGCGGCTGCACGGTGAACCGGTAGCGGCCGCCCACCCGCAGGTCGACCTCGGCGCCGACCAGCATGAACCCCCGGGGTCCCCACCAGCGCACGAGCTCGCCCGGCTCGGTCAGCGCGCGGAACACCCGCCCGGGCGGCGCCCCGAGCACGCGGCTGAGGGTCAGGCGCAGTCCGTCGTCCCGGTCCACGGGTCGACGGTGGCACCCCGGGGGTCCCTCCCGGTGGTCCGGGCGCGCGGCGGGACACGGTCCCGGTCGGGCGGGCGTCGTCGCCTCGACCGATAGCGTCGCCGCGCACGGGGATCATGGGACGGAGGCACGGTGCTCGAGTTCGACGGGCTCCACAAGAGCTACGGGGACAACCGCGTGCTGGAGGGCGTCGGCTTCACCGTCGCCCCCGGCTCGATGTTCGGCTTCTGCGGGTCCAACGGGGCCGGGAAGACGACGACCATGCGCATCGCCATGGGCCTGGCCCGGGCCGACGCGGGCGAGGTGCGCTGGCGCGGCCGGCCGCTGGACGAGGAGACCCGCCGGCGCATCGGCTACATGCCGGAGGAGCGCGGGCTCTACCCCAAGATGCGGGTCGGCGAGCAGCTGGCCTACTTCGCCCGGCTGCACGGCATGGGCGCCGCCGCCGCGGCCCGCGCCGCGGAGGAGTGGTCCGGGCGGCTGGGCCTGGCCGCGCGCCGCGGCGACCCCGTCGAGAAGCTCTCGCTGGGCAACCAGCAGCGGGTGCAGCTGGCCGCCGCGCTCGTCAGCCGGCCCGAGGTGCTCATCCTCGACGAGCCGTTCAGCGGCCTGGACCCGGTCGGCGTCGACGCGCTGGCCGAGGCGCTGCTCGAGCAGTGCCGGGCCGGGGTGCCGGTCGTGTTCTCCAGCCACCAGCTCGACCTGGTGGAGCGGCTGTGCGACTCCGTCGGCATCCTCGCCCGCGGCCGCATGGTCGCCACGGGCACCGTCGAGGAGCTGCGCCGCCGCGAGGCCGGGCGGCTGCTGCGGGTCGTCGCCCCCGACGCCGCGCCCGGCTGGGCCGCCGCCGTGCCCGGCGTCCGGGTCGTCTCCGAGCGGGCCGGTGACACGCTGCTGGAGCTGGCCGCGGGCGCCGACGACCAGCAGGTCCTCGCCGCCGCGGTGCGCACCGGCCGGGTCACGCACTTCGCCTGGCGGGAGGCCACGCTGGTCGAGCTGTTCCGCGAGGCCGTCGCCGACCCGGCGCAGCAGGCCGCCGACCGCGAGGAGGTGGCCGCGTGAGCTCCCCGCTCTCCAGCGCGCAGTTGGTCCGCCTGGTCGCCGCCCGCGAGGTCTCCACGCGCATCCGCGACAAGACGTTCATCGCCAGCTCGGTGCTGATGATCGTGCTCATCCTCGGCGTGCTGGTCTTCCAGATCGTCGTCAACTCCGGCGGGGACACCAGCCGGGTGGGCGTCGCCGCCGAGCCCGGGCGGGTGGGCCAGGCCCTCGAGGCCCAGGGCGAGGCGCTCGGCGTCGACGTCGAGGTGGTCCGGTTCGACACCGACGACGCCGCCCGCGCCGCCGTCGAGTCCGAGGACGTCGACGGCGCCCTGGTCGGCGCGGCCGCCGCCCCCGAGCTGGTGGTCCGCGAGCCGGACACCACGCTGGAGGCGGTCGTGTCCGGCGCGGTCGGGGCGGTCGCGCTCACCGACGCGCTGGCGCAGGCCGGCGTCGACCCCGCCGACCTGCCACAGCTGTCGGTGACCGCGCTCGACGGCGACGACGACGGGCAGGGCGTCGTGGTCGCGATCGTCGGCGTCGTCGTGCTCTACAGCCTGCTCATCCTCTTCGCCCAGTTCGTCGCGCAGGGCGTCGTCGAGGAGAAGTCCAGCCGGGTGGTGGAGCTGCTGCTGGCCACGATGCGGCCGTGGCAGCTGCTGGCCGGGAAGATCCTCGGCCTCGGCGTGCTGGGCCTCGGGCAGATCGCCGTCATCGCCGCGATCGGGGTCGGCGGCGCGCTGGCCTTCGACGTCGTCGACCTGCCCGGCGAGCTGGTCGGCACGGTGCTGTGGCTGCTGTTCTGGTTCGTCCTCGGCTACGCGCTCTACGCGTCGCTGTTCGCCGTCGCCGCCTCGCTGGTCAGCCGGCAGGAGGACCTCGGCAGCGTGCTGACGCCGGCGTCGCTGGTGCTGGTCGCCGGGTTCGTCGTCGCGGTCCAGGCGGCGAGCGACCCGGACGGGACGCTGGCCGCGGTGACCTCGTACGTGCCGGGGCTGTCGCCGATGGTCATGCCGGTGCGCCAGGCGGCCGGCGACGTCGCGCCGTGGGAGGTGGGCGTGGCCGTCGCCCTCATGCTGGTGGCGATCGCGCTGGTGGTCCGGCTGGGCGGCCGGGTGTACTCCGGAGCCCTGCTCCGGACCAGCGGCAAGACCAAGCTGCGGGAGGCCCTGCGGGCCGGGCAGGCCTGAGCGCCGGGCGGCGGGACACCCGCCCGGACGAGCACCGGACACGTTGGGGTGACCTCACCCCTGCGGAGGGCGTGCGCCCAGGTCAGCCCGGCCATCATCGGCGCCATGACCGAGGACCTGGACGCGCGCCTCTGGCGGCTGCAGGCCTCCGAGGACGCCGACGAGCTGATCGACCTGGGCTGCGACCTCGCCGACGCCGGCCGGCAGACCGACGCCGAGTGGTGCTTCCGCCGCGCGGCGGAGCTCGGCGACGTCACCGGCTACTACGACCTGGGCAACAGCCTCGCCGCGCAGGAGCGCTGGACCGAGGCCGCCGAGGCCTACGAGGTCGCCCTGGCCGGGGGCGAGGACGACGCCTGGCGCAACCTCGGGCTGGTGCTCGAGCAGCTCGGCGACCTCGCGGGGGCCATGGCCGCCTACCGCGGTGCCGCCGAGGCGGGTGACACCGCGGGCGGCCTGCAGCTGGCCTTCCTGCTGCGCGAGCAGGGGGAGCGGGACCAGGCCCTGGACGTCGCCGAGGAGCTGGCCGCGGCCGGCGACGCCGAGGCCGACGCCGTCGCCGCCTGCTGGCAGTGGTGCGCGACCCTCGACCCGGCCCTGGAGGACCGGCTGCGCACCGGCGCCGCCCACTTCGCCGCCGCCCGCGCCGACCTCGCCGCGCTGCTGCTGCAGACCGGCCGCCCCGAGGAGGCCCGGTCGGTGCTCGAGCGCGGCGCCAAGCTCGGCGAGCAGGTGGCCTGGCTGCCGCTGGGCAACCTCTACCGCGAGCTGCTCGCCGACGACGAGGCCGCCGAGGAGGCATACCGCGCCGGGATCCAGGCCGGCGACGCGTACTGCCACCACAACCTCGGCGTGCTGCTGGCCGACCGCGGCGACCTCCCCGGCGCCGCGGAGGAGTTCGAGCGGGGCGCCGCGGCCGGCGACCGGCTCGCCGCCGCCGCGCTGGCCCTGCTCCAGGGGAGCTAGACCAGCCGGCGCAGGCCGCTGAGCGGGCCGCGGTAGGGGTCGGCCGGCGCGCCGGTGACGCCGGGCCGGACGGTGAACAGCCGCCCCGCCGCGTCCTCGTCACCGTCGCCGTGCGCGGTGCTGATCACCAGCAGGCCGCGGTCCGGTCCGGCGAAGGCGCAGCTGGAGGTGTTGGCCACCGGCACCTCGACGACGGCGAGCAGCTCGCCCTCCGGTGACCAGCGGCGCACCTGCCCGCCGCCCCACATCGCCGTCCACAGGCACCCCTCGTCGTCGACGGTGAGGCCGTCGGCCACGCCGTCGGGACCGCCGGTCTCCAGCAGCACCCGCCCGCGGCTCCACGCACCGGAGGACGGGTCGTGGTCGAAGGCGTGCACCAGCCCGGGGCCGGAGTCGGCGAGGTAGACGGTGCGGTCGTCCGGCGACCAGCCCAGCCCGTTGGAGACGGTCAGCCCCTCGCGGACGGTCGTGACGGTGCCGTCGGTGTCCAGCCGGTAGAGGGTGCCGGCGCCGGGGCGCTGGTCGAAGGCCATCGTCCCGGCGTAGAACCGGCCGGCGCGGTCGCACTTCGCGTCGTTCATGCGGGTGCCGCCGTCGTCCGGGCCGCCGCCCTCGCCGGCCAGTTCCAGCAGCACCCGCGCGGTGCCGTCCTCGGCGAGGTGGGTGAAGCCCGCGCCGGCGGCGGCCAGCCACCCGCCGCCCGCGGCCGGGACGACGGCGCCGACGGTGTCGCCGGCGTGCAGCGAGCCGGTGTCCGTGAGGGTGTCGCCGTCGAGGGCGGCCCGCCGGACCCTCCCGGCGCTGATGTCGACCCACAGCAGCTCGGAGCGGGCGTCGTCCCAGGTGGGGCCCTCGCCGTGGTCGGCGCGGGCGGGGTCGGCGGGGGTGGCGCGCAGCGTCAGCACGCGGGGGAGCTTCCCCCGGGACACCCGCGCGTCACATGGGGGGCCGATACTGCCCGCATGTCGGAAGCCACCGTCGACGTCGCCGACCTGCGCCTGCCCGGGCGAACCCCGGAGGGGGACGGCCGGGCCGACGACGCCCCGCTGCGCGAGGACATCCGGCTGCTCGGCCGGGTCCTCGGCGAGGTGATCAGGGAGCAGAGCGGCGACGACGTCCTGGACCTGGTCGAGTCCACGCGCGTGCAGGCCTTCGCCGTCCGCCGCTCGGAGACCGACCGCGCGGAGGTCGCCGCCCGCATGGGGGACCTCGACGTCCGCGCGGCCAACCACGTCATCCGCGCGTTCAGCCACTTCTCGCTGCTGGCCAACCTCGCCGAGGACCTGCACCACGAGCGCCGCCGCCGGCACCACCGCCGGGCCGGGTCGCCGCCGCAGCCGGGCAGCCTCGCGGCCACCTTCGCGCTGCTGGACCGGGCGGACCTGGACCCCGACGTCGTCGCTCGGGAGCTGACCGGCGCGCTGGTGGTCCCGGTGGTCACCGCGCACCCCACCGAGGTGCGCCGCAAGACGGTCTCCCAGGTGCAGCAGCAGGTCACCGAGCTGATCCGGGAGCGCGACCGGATGGCGCCGGGCGAGGTCGACGAGGCCGCCTGGTCGGCGCAGCTGGAGCGGGCGGTGCTCACCCTCTGGCAGACGGCGCTGCTGCGGCTGTCCCGGCTGCGGCTGGCCGACGAGATCGACGAGGCGCTGCGCTACTACGACCTGTCGCTGTTCCGGGTGGTCCCCGAGATCAACGCCGACCTGCGCCGCGCGCTGCGGGAGCGCTGGCCGCACGCCGCCCTGCCGACCCAGCCGGTGCTGCAGCCGGGCTCGTGGATCGGCGGCGACCGCGACGGCAACCCGTTCGTCACCGCCGACGCCGTCCGCCGGGCCAGCACCCGCCAGGCCGAGACGGCGCTGGCCCACCACCTCGGCGAGCTGGTGCAGCTGTACCGCGAGCTGTCGATGTCCGACCGGCTGGTCACGCCGACGCCGGAGCTGGCGCACCTGGCCGAGGCCTCCCGCGACGACTCGCCGTTCCGCGCCGACGAGCCCTACCGGCGGGCGCTCAACGGCGTGCACGCCCGGCTGGCCGCCACCGCCAAGCGGGTCGTCGGGCGGGTGCCCGGCGTGCCGCCGATCGCGGAGCTCGACCCCTACGACACCCCTGACGAGCTGCTCGCCGACCTCGCCGTCGTCGACGCCTCGCTGCGCAGCCACGGCGCAGGAGCGCTGGCCGACGACCGGCTCGCCCGGCTGCGCGACGCCGTCGAGGTGTTCGGCTTCCACCTCGCCGGGCTGGACATGCGGCAGAACTCCTCGGTCCACGAGGAGGTGCTCGCCGAGCTGCTGGCCTGGGCCGGCGTCTGCCCCGACTACGCCTCCCTCGACGAGGCCGCCCGGGTGGAGCTGCTGGCCGGGGAGCTGCGGATGCGCCGGCCGCTGGTGCGCCCGGGCGCCGAGCTGTCGGAGCTGGCCCGCGGGGAGCTGGACCTGCTGGAGGCCGCCGCCGGGCAGGTCGCGCTGCTCGGGCCGCGGGCGATCCCGAACTACGTGATCAGCATGTGCGAGTCGGTGAGCGACGTGCTGGAGGTCGCCGTCCTGCTCAAGGAGGTCGGCCTGCTCGACCCCGACGGCGAGGACGGCCCCACCTGCCCGGTCGGCATCTCGCCGCTGTTCGAGACGATCGCCGACCTGCAGGGCGCCGGGGAGACGATGACCGCCGTCCTCGCCCAGCCGGTGTACCGGGCGCTGGTGGCCAACCGCGGCGACGCGCAGGAGGTCATGCTCGGCTACTCCGACAGCAACAAGGACGGCGGCTACCTCGCCGCCAACTGGGCGCTGTACCGGGCCGAGCTCGCGCTGGTCGAGGTGGCGCGGGGCGAGGGCATCCGGCTGCGGCTGTTCCACGGCCGCGGCGGCACGGTCGGCCGCGGTGGCGGCCCGAGCTACGAGGCGATCCGCGCCCAGCCGCCCGGCGCGGTGGCCGGTGCGCTGCGGCTCACCGAGCAGGGCGAGGTCATCGCGGCCAAGTACGGCGAGCCCGACCTCGCCCGCCGCAACCTCGAGGCGCTGGTGGCGGCGACGCTGGAGGCCACGCTGCTCGACGTCGAGGGCCTCGGCGACGGTGCCGAGGACGCCTACGCGCTGCTCGACGACCTCGCCGCCCGCGCGCAGGCGGCCTACCGGGCCCTGGTCCACGAGACCCCGGGGTTCGTGGAGTGGTTCCGCGCCGCGACGCCCATCCGCGAGCTGGCCGAGCTGAACATCGGCAGCCGCCCGCCCTCGCGCAAGGCCGGCGACCGGATCGCCGACCTGCGGGCCATCCCGTGGGTGTTCAGCTGGTCGCAGGCGCGGATCATGCTGCCCGGCTGGTACGGCACCGGGTCGGCGCTGGAGTCCTGGATCGGGGACGACCCGGCGCGGCTGGCGCGGCTGCAGGAGCTGCACCGGCGGTGGCCGTTCTTCCGGACGGTCCTGTCGAACATGGGGATGGTCCTGGCCAAGACCGACCTCGACCTCGCCGCCCGCTACGCGGGACTGGTGCCCGACGAGGAGCTGCGGGCGCGGGTGTTCGACCAGATCACCGCCGAGCACGAGCGCACCTGCCGGGTGCTGCTCGCGGTCACCGGCGACGACCACCTGCTGGCCGACAACCCGTCGCTGGCCCGGTCGATCCGCAACCGGTTCCCCTACCTGGAGCCGCTGCACCACCTGCAGGTGGAGATGCTGCGCCGGCGCCGGACCGGGGACGACGACGAGCTGGTGCGGCGCAACATCCAGCTGACGATCAACGGGATCGCGACGGCGCTCCGGAACTCGGGTTGAGCCGGGACGGGCTCAGCGACCCGGGCTGACGTCGAGGCGGTTGGCCTCCAGCCAGGCCGCCAGCCGGTCGCCGTCCCACGGGCGGCGCCGGCGGGCGGCCGCCATCGCCAGCCCGCGCGGCAGCTCGGCGAGCGCCAGCACGATCCCGGCGGCGCCGGGGGCGTCGCCGTCGCGGAGGTGGTCGAGGACCGCGCGACCCCGCCGGGCGAGGAAGACCGCCGTCTCCCGGACCGGCCGCTCGGCGTGCTGGGGGAGGAGCACCTGCACCGTGCGGGCGTAGTGCCACTCGCGCAGGAACACCCCGCGGGCGGTGCGCCCGCCCTTGCCGTGCCGGAAGACGGTGTCGGGCACCCGCAGCAGCAGGTGCCCGGCCGCGCGCAGCCGCCGGGAGGCGTCCCGGTCCTCGTTGTAGAAGAAGTACAGGGGGTCGAAGCCGCCGGCGGCGAGGAACTCCGCGCGGCGCACGAGCAGCGCGGTGCCGCTGAGCTCGGAGGCGGGGAACGGCGGGCCGGGCGGGTCGTCCTCCCCGGGGCCGTGCACCGCGGGCGCGGCCCAGACCGCCCGCGGCTCGGCGTCGAGGACCGCGGCCAGCCGGCGCAGCATGCCGGGGTCGGGCTCGCCGTCGGAGTTGACCAGCGCGACGTAGCGGCCCGTGCAGGCGCCGAGCGCGAGGTCCATGGCGCGCGCCCAGCCGAGGTTGCGCGGCGAGGACAGCACCCGGGCGTCGGCGTCGGGGTGGCAGTCGCGCAGGAGGGCGCGGGCGGCCGCGGAGGTCGCCGGCGCGGCGGCGTTCTCCACCAGCAGCGCCCGGCCCCGCCACCCCCGGCCGGTGGCCGCCGCGACCGCGGCGTGGTGCCGGGCGAGCATCTCCGGCGCCTCCCGGTGGACGAGGAACACGACGTCGACGTCGTCGAGGGAGGGGCGCGCGGGAGCCGTCACCGTGGCGCCCTACCCCGGGCGCGCCGGTGGCCTACCGTGCCGGGAGGGGACGGACGGCGGGGGGACCGTGGCGGGCACGATGCGGGTGGCGTCGACGGGCGAGGACCTGCGCGCCGCGGCCCGGCTGCTGGGCGTCGGCCCGGCGGCGCTGGCGCCCGAGCTGCTCGACCCCGGCGCGCGGCTGCTGGTCGGCGACGACGCCGCCGCGCACCTGCGGCGCCGCTGGACCGACGAGGGCACGACCGAGGCCGTCGTCCTCCACCGCTCCACGCACGTCACGGGCCGCGCGGCGCTGCTCGCCGTCGCCGCGGCCTGGGGCTGCTCGCAGGTCCGCGACGCGGGCACCGGCCGGGTGGTCGAGGTGGCGCCTCCGCCGGACGACGCACCGCTGACCGCGCGGTTCGCGCACCTCGCCGCGCTGGCCGCCACCAGGGTCGAGGTGGCCGTGGCGCTGGCCCGCGACACCGGCCGCGACCGCCGCAAGGACGACGGCAGCTGGTCGATGGCCGCCGACGAGGCCGCCCACGCCGCCGCGGCCGGGACGCTGGCCCCGCTCGGCGTGCCCGTGCTGTCGGAGGAGCGGCCCGACCCGGCCGTGCCCGACGGCGACCCGTGGATCGTGCTCGACCCGCTCGACGGCACCGGCAACTTCCGCGCCGGCCTGCCGCCGTGGGCGTTCTCGGCGGCGCTGGTGCACCGCGGCCGGGCGGTCGCCGGGCTCGTCGTCGACCTGTCCTCGGGGCGCCGCTGGGCCGGGACCGCGGACACCGGCGCGCAGCGGGACGGCGTGCCGGCGCGGGTGCGGGAGGGCAGCACCGTCGTCGCCCCGTCGGGCCGGACCGTGCGGGTGCCCGCGACGGCGCACCGCGTGCGGGTGACCGGCTGCACCGCCGTCGACCTGTGCCTGGTCGCCGACGGCTCGGCCGGCGCCTGGCACGACCTGGACCGCAGCGGCACGCACGTGCACGACGTCGCCGGCGGGCTGGCCGTGCTGGCCGCCGCCGGCGGGGTGGCGCTGACCGCGGACGGCGACCCGCTGTCCCTGCGGCCGGACACCGAGACGCTGATCCGGTTCGTCGCGGCGGCCTCCGCCCAGGGCGCGCGGGACCTGATCGAGGCGGTGCGGGACTAGCGCGCCGCGGCCGCCCGCACCGCGGCCAGCAGGGACTCGCGCTCGTGCAGCGTGGTCCGGGCGCGGCCGCGGGTGGCACCGAGGGCGACCTCGGCGGCGTCGATGGCCCGCCAGTCCTCCAGCAGCACCGGCTCGGCGCCGCGGGCGCGCAGCGTGCACACCAGGTCGTCGCGGTCGCCGTGCGGGCCGATCACCCCGGCCTCGGCGTCGGCCAGCAGCGACGCCACGGTCTCGCGGGCGTCGTGCTTGTTGGTGCCGACGACGCCGGTGGGCCCGCGCTTGATCCACCCGGCCACGTACTCGCCGGGGGAGCGGGCGCCCTCGCGCAGCACCCGGCCCTCCTCGTTGGGCACGGTGCCGGTGCGCGGGTCGACCGGCAGGCCGGGCAGGCCCTGCCCGCGGTAGCCGACCGAGCGGACGACGAGGTCGGTGGGCAGCACCTCGGTCTCGCCGGTGCCCACGGCCCGCCCGTCGCCGTCGACGGCGGTGCGCTCCACCTCGATCCCGGTGACCCGGTCGGTGCCGAGGACGCGCACCGGCCGGCGGTAGAAGCGCAGCCACAGCCGGCCGCGGCCGGGCTCGGGCCGGTGGCCGGCCCACTCGCGCAGGACGGCGAGGTTCCGGCTGGCGTTGCGGTCACCGGACAGGCGCTCCTCGGCGGCCGGGTCGAGGTCGAGGTCGGCGGGGTCGACGAGCACGGTGGCCCGCTCGAGCCCGTCGAGCTCGCGCAGCTCCATCGTGGTGAAGGACGCCTGCGCGGGGCCGCGGCGGCCGAGCACGGTGACCTCCTCGACCGGCGTCCCGGCGAGGGTGTCGAGCACGTGCTGGGGCATGTCGGTGGGCTCGAGCTCCTGCGGGGCGCGGGAGAGCACCCGGGCGACGTCGAGGGCCACGTTGCCGACGCCGACGACCACCGCCCGCCGCACGCCCTGCAGCGCGGCCTCGACCCGCGCGCGGTCGGCGTCGGGGTGGCCGCAGTACCAGGCGACCAGGTCGGTGGCGGCCAGGCTGCCGGTGAGGTCCTCGCCCTCGATCGCCAGCGCCCGGTCCAGCGCCGCCCCGTAGGTGTAGACGACGGCGTCGACGTGCGCGCGCAGGTCCTCGAGCGGGACGTCGGTGCCCACCTCGACGTTGCCGACGAACCGCACGCCGGGGTGGTCCAGCGCGCGGTGCAGGGTGTCACGGATCGCCCGCATCTTCGGGTGGTCGGGCGCGATGCCGTGCCGGACCAGGCCGAACGGGGTGGGCAGCCGGTCGAGCAGGTCGACGGTGACCGGGACCGGCGCCCGGCGGGTCAGCGCCTCGGCGGCGTAGATGCCGGCCGGGCCGGCGCCGACGATGGCGACCCGCAGCGGCCGCTCGCCGCCCGGGGCGGGGGATCCGTCGTCGGCCACGACTGGCATCCTGGCCCGGCCGGGGCGTCGTGCGCCAGATCACCGCCCCGGCGAGCCGACCGCCCACCGCAGAGGGGACCGCCCGTGTCCGTCGTCGTCGTCGCCACCATCAGCCCGAAGCCCGAGCACGTGGACGAGGTCCGTCAGGCCGTGCTCGAGACGGTGCCGCAGGTGCACGAGGAGCCCGGCTGCGAGCGGTACGCGCTGCACGAGGGGCGGGGGGTGTTCGTCATGGTCGAGCAGTGGGAGAGCCCCGAGGCGCTGGCCACGCACGGCAAGGCCGAGCCGCTGACCGCGCTGTCGGCGAGGCTCGAGGGCAAGCTCACCGAGCGCCCCGCCGTCCAGGTGCTCACCGCCCACCCCGCCGGCGACGCCGCCAAGGGCGCCCTCTGAGCTCACCCCTCCCGTCGAGATCACGTGATCTCGTACGTCCCGGTCGGCCCTGGCGTACGAGATCACGTGATCTCGGCAGCCGTCAGACCGCCTGGCAGACGGGGCACCAGTAGAGGTTGCGGCCGACCATCTCCTCGGTGCGCACCTCGGTGCCGCAGACCCGGCAGGGCAGACCGGTGCGCCGGTAGACGTAGTGCGCGTCCTCGCGGCGCACCGCGCCCGAGCGGCGGGAGCGGTCGGCCGGCTGCGTGGTCACGATCCGGCCCATCCGGACGCCGGCGCGCATGAGCACCACCAGGTCGTCCCACAGCGCCTGCCACTCCTGCGCGCCGACGTCGCGGCCGGGGCGGAACGGCGAGATGCGGTGCCGGAAGAGGATCTCGGCGCGGTAGACGTTGCCGACCCCGGCGAGCACCGACTGGTCCATCAGCAGCGCGCCGACCGCCGTCCGGCTGCGGCCGACCTTCGCGTACGACAGCGGGCCGCCCCGGCGCGTGCGCAGCGGGTCGGGGCCGAGCCGGTCGAGGATCGCGTCGACCTCGGGCTGGGTGAGGACGTCGCACGCCGTCGCCCCGCGCAGGTCGGTCCACACGCCCTCGCCCTTGGGCCCGTCGGCCACCCAGCGCATCCGCAGCGCGCCGCGCGGGGTCGGCGGGTCGCCGACGCCGGTCGTGTAGGTGCCGTAGAGGCCCAGGTGGACGTGCAGCACGTGGCCGCCGAAGTCGGCGAACAGGTGCTTGCCGTAGCTGGTGACCTCCTCGAGGACCCGCCCGTCGAGCAGCCCGGCGCCGGCGGCGAAGCGGCCCTGCGGGCTGGTGACGTGCACCGGCCGCCCGGCGAACAGCTCGGACTGCTCCCTCGCCAGCCGGTACAGGGTGTGGCCCTCAGGCACCGCGCACCGCCTGGTACCGGGCCAGCGCCACCCGGCGCTCCTCGGCGTGGTCGACGACCGGCAGGGGATAGCCCTCGGGCGGGCCGCCGGGCAGGGTCCACGGCTCGTGCACGTACCGGTCGGGGACGTCGCGCAGCTCGGGCACCCAGCGCCGCACGTAGACGCCGTGGGGGTCGAACTGCTGCCCCTGCCGGGTCGGGTTGAACACCCGGTAGTAGGGCGAGGGGTCGGTGCCGGTGCCGGCCACCCACTGCCAGCCGTGGTGGTTGCTGGCGAGGTCGCCGTCGACGAGGTGGTCGAGGAAGTACCGGGCGCCCCGGCGCCAGTCGACGTGCAGGTCCTTGACCAGGAACGACGCCACGATCATGCGCACCCGGTTGTGCACGTAGGCCTCGCCGTGCAGCTGCCGCATGCCGGCGTCGACGATCGGGTAGCCGGTGCGCCCCTCGGCCCAGGCCGCGAAGTGCTCGTCGGCGACCGGGCCGGTGTCGTACTGCATGCGAGTCATCTGCGGGGTGAACGGCTCCCGCGCGGTCTCGGGGCGGTGCCACAGGACGTCGGCGTAGAAGTCGCGCCAGATGAGCTCGCCGGTGAACTTCTCCACCGCCTCGGCGTGGTCCCCGGCCAGCTGCTGCGCCTCGGCGACCAGGGTCCGGGGGTGCACGGTGCCGTACTTGAGGTGCGCCGACAGCCGGCTGGTGGAGTCGGTGCCGGGGGTGTTGCGGCCGGTCGCGTAGCCGAGCAGCCGCTGGTCGCGGAACAGCGCCCACGCGTCCAGCCCGGCGCGCTCGCCGGCCGGGGGCAGCACGGTGCCGTCGAGGTCCTGCGCCGGCGGCAGGTCCTCGGAGCGGACCCCGTCGGCCCACGCGACGTCGTCGGGGAAGGGGGCGGGGGAGTGCAGGCCGCGCGCCCGCCAGGCCCGCGCGAACGGCGAGTAGACCCGGAACGGCGTGCCGTCGTCCTTGGTCAGCCGGCCGGGGGTGACGCCGTAGGGCGAACCGGTGCGGACGAACGGGACCTCGCCCAGCGCCCGCTCGACCGCCACGTCCCGCGCCCGCCCGTAGACGCCGGCGTCGGAGGACACGTGCACGCTCACCGCCCCCGTCTCGCGGACCAGGTCGGGGACGACGCGCGCGGGGTCCCCGGACCGGACCACCAGCGCCCCGCCCGTCTGCTCGCGCAGGTCGGCCAGGCAGCCGCGCAGGAACTCCCGCCGGGGCCGGCCCGCGGGCTCCCACAGCCGCGGGTCGACGACGAAGACGGGCACCACCGTGCCGTCCCGGCCGGCCGCCTCGACCGCGGCGACCAGCGCCGGGTGGTCGCGCAGCCGCAGGTCGCGGCGGAACCAGAGCAGGGCTGTCGGCACCCGCGCCAGGTTAGGTCGCCCGGCGCGGGGCCGCAGGTCAGCGCCGGGTCAGCGGTCGGCGGTGGCCAGCCCGAAGTGGGGCTTGTCGTCGTCGGCGACGAGGTCGAGCGTCTCGGGATGCTGCTGGATGTAGTGGCGCACGAAGGAGCAGTAGGGCAGGACGTGCAGTCCGCGCTCGCGGGCGGCGTCGAGGACGCCACCCACCAGGACCTTGCCGAGTCCGCGACCCCCCATGCTGGGGTCCACCTCGGTGTGCGGCAGGGCCATCGTGCCGTTCTCGACGTGGTAGCTGGCCAGTCCGACGACGCGCTCGCCGACCCGCACCTCGAACCGTCCCCGCTCGGGGACGTCGACCACCGTGGTCTCCATCGTTGCGTTCCCACCTCCGCTACGCCCCGGCGCCGTTGCCGGGGGCACGACGTGCATCTGGAACGGTAACGCCTCGGAGGCCGAGAGGTTTCCTGCGCGAACGGGTGTCCGCCGGAGGAGTCGGTCAGCCGGTGCCGCCCCACAGCGCCAGGACGGCGCCCGCGACGAACGCGATGGGGGCGAGGCGGAGCACGCTCGGGCCCCACGGGTCCTCCGGCCGGGAGGCGTGCGCGGCGCCGACGGCGAGCGCACCGACGGCGACGGCCAGGACCAGTGCCACGACGAGGAAATCCACGACGGCCTCCCTGCTCGCGCCTGGTACAGGTGTACTACGAAGCGGGGGTCAGGGGCGGGGGTTCGTGCGCGTCCATCCCCGGTCGTCCCGGCGGGCGCCGAGCGCGGCGCGGCAGCGGCGGCAGACGGCCTGCACCTCCTCGGCGTGCCGGCCGGACTCCGGCTGCACGTCGGCCCAGCTCACGTGCGGGAACCGGGCCAGCCGCGAGCGGGACAGCGACAGGCCGCAGACCGTCTCGTTGCGCCCGCGCTCCCACGCGTGCACCTCGCCGCTGGGGTAGCGGATGCCGTCGTCGGGGTCGGTCCACTGCCCGGCGGCCGCGACCGCGGCGTTGCGGAGTGCCATGCGTCCCCGGTACCCGCGGTGCCCGTCGGGGCCACCCCGACGGGCAGGAGGAACGCAGGCGCGTCCAGCTCGTCGCCTCCGACGCCACCCCGCCCGAGGTCCCGGCCGTCTCGGTGCACACCGACGACGTCGACGCCGCCCACGCGGAGGCCCGCGGGCTCCGCTACGGGATCGTGCACCCGCTGACGTCGCGCCCGGTCAGCTCAGGTGGTCGAGCCGGTCCCGCAGGAACTCCAGGTGGGCCTGCGCCCGGGCCGACACGCCGTCGAAGAAGGCCACCGCGGCGAGCATCTCGCGGTGGACCGCGCCGACGTCGACGCGGTCGGAGCCGAACGCGGTCTGCAACCGGATCAGGGCGCGGGACGTCACCGCCGTGTCCTCCGCGGCGTCGGGCCACAGCCCGACCAGCACGTCCTGGACCACGCTCCAGTGCGCGAAGACGTCGTCCCCGTCGAGGGTCAGCGGCTCCCCGGTCAGCGCCGGGAGGTCCTCGACGACCCCGAGCAGGGAGAGCCGGAGGTGCTCCCGCCAGGCCTCCAGGAAGCGGTAGACCACGAACCGGCCGGCCGGGTCCCCGGCGGTCAGCCGCGCGTACAGCAGGGCCGCCTCCTGGAGGACGCCCTCCCGCTGCTCGTAGGAGCCCTGCGGCCCGTCCCAGCACAGCGGCACGAGGAGCGCCTCCGGCGGCGCTGCAGGGACCGGCGACTCCGCGTCGTCCACCATGGTCCGGAACGGTAGAGGGCGGCCGCCGCGACCGGTACGCCGGACGCGGCGGGCGGTCACGTGCCCGCTGCGGACGACGGTGCCCCCGGCAGGATTCGAACCTGCGACACACGGTTTAGGAAACCGATGCTCTATCCCCTGAGCTACGGGGGCTCGTCGGCGCTCGGCCGACCGGGGCGTGCGGACCGAGGCTACCGGCACGCACGGAGGGGGCCCGCGGAGCGTCCCGGGTGTCTACCGTCGGTGCGTGTTGCTCGCAGTGGTCGAGATCGTGCTGCTGCTGGTGCTCGTCGGCCTGTTGCTGTCCCGCCTCGGCGTCTGGACGGCGGGACGGCGGGCCGCCCTGCCGCGGGCCCGGTGGGCGCCGGCGCACGACGAGGTCGACGGGCAGACGCGGGTGCTGCTCCGCCGCTCGTACCCGGGCACCGACGGGGTGCCGGTCGTCCTCGAGGACCGCGTGTTCGCGGCCTTCCCGGCCGACGACCCCGCCTGGGAGGCCCGCTTCACCGAGGCGATGGCCGGCGCCCGGTTCCGCTGCTCGTACCTGGACGCCGAGGACTCCGCCGGCTGAGCCTCCGCGGCGCGGCGGGCGGGGACGCGGGCAGGATGGCGGCCATGGGACAGGTCGTGGCCACCGCCGAACGCGTCGTCCGTGCTCCTGCCGAGCGGGTGCGGGCGGCCCTCGCCGACTACACCGGCACCCGCCGCGAGGTGCTGCCCGAGCAGTTCAGCGACTACCGCGTCGAGGCCGGCGGCCAGGGCTCCGGCACGCGGGTGCACTGGCGGTTCGCCGCGACGTCGAAGCGGGTGCGCGAGCAGGACGTCGTAGTCACCGAGCCCGACGGCACCCTCGTCGAGCGCGACACCCGCTCCTCGATGGTCACCACCTGGACGGTCACCCCGGCCGACTCCGGCAGCAGCACCGTGCGGGTGCGCACCACCTGGGACGGCGCGGGCGGCATCGGCGGCTTCTTCGAGCGCACCTTCGCCCCCAGGGGACTGCGCCGGGTCTACGACGACCTGCTCGGCCGCCTGGAGGGCCGGCTCACCTGACGACGGCGGCGCGGCGTGCGGTCACGGAGGACGATGGGCCGGTGACCGCCGCCCTCCCCGCCGTCCAGACCGCGGACGGCCTCGACGAGCTGGCCGGCCTGGTCGCCGACGGCGACGTCCTCGTCCTCTCCGGCGCCGGCCTGTCCACCGACTCCGGCATCCCCGACTACCGCGGCGCGACCGGCTCCCTGCGCCGGCACACGCCGATGACCTGGCAGACCTTCCGCCGCGACCCGCGCGGGCGGCACCGCTACTGGGCGCGCAGCTACGTCGGCTGGCCGCAGATGGCCGCCGCCCGCCCCAACGCCGGGCACTCCGCCGTCGCCCGGCTGCAGCGGGCCGGCCTGCTCGCCGGCGTCGTCACGCAGAACGTCGACGGCCTGCACCAGGCCGCCGGCGCCCGGGACGTCGTCGAGCTGCACGGCGGGCTGGACCGGACGGTGTGCCTGGCCTGCGGCGACGTCGCCCGGCGGGACGAGCTGCACCGCCGGCTGCGGGCCGCCAACCCGGCCTTCGGCCCGCGCGCGGACGAGGTGAACCCCGACGGCGACGCCGAGCTCCCCGACGAGGTGCTCGACGGCTTCGTCATGGTCGGGTGCACCGCGTGCGGCGACGGGCCGCTCAAGCCCGACGTCGTCTTCTTCGGCGAGACCGTGCCCCGCGACCGGGTGGACGCCTGCTTCCGGCTGCTCGAGGACTCCGCCGGCCTGCTCGTCCTCGGCTCCTCGCTGACCGTCATGAGCGGCTACCGGTTCGTGCTGCGCGCCGCCGAGCTCGGCATCCCGGTGGCGGTGGTCAACCTCGGCCCCACGCGCGGCGACGCCAAGGTCGACGTGAAGGTGGACGCGCCGCTCGGCGAGGTGCTGCCCGAGCTGGCCCGCCGCTGCGGCGCGTGACCCGCCGCGAGGTCCAGCACACCGAGGACGGCCGCTGGCTCGTCGTCGACGGGCGGCGGTGGCGGAAGGCGGACCCGGCCCTCCCCGACGACGTCCGCGCCCGGCTGCTCTCCCACCTCGGCACGGCGCGCGCGGCGGTGCGGGCGGCCACCGACCCGGCCGCCGTCCGGGCCGCCCGCGACCGGGTGCAGCTGGCCAAGACCGGGCTGGGGGAGCGCGGCCCCGCCTGGTGGGAGCAGGACGACGACGCCCGCCGTGCCCGCTGGGAGGCGGCGCTGGAGGCGCTCGGCGGTTGACCGCCCACCCGACCGGGCAGGAACCGCCGCGATGCAGACCTTCCTGCCGGTGGCCGACTTCGAGGAGAGCGCGCGGCTGCTGGACTCGCCGCGCCTGGGCAAGCAGCGGGTCGAGACGCTGCAGGTGCTGCGCGCCCTGGAGCTGCCCGACTACGGCTGGTCCTCGCACCCGGTCGTGCACATGTGGCGCGGGCGGACGGCGGCGCTGGTCGTCTACGGCCTGGCGATGGTGCGGGTCTGGCGCGAGCGCGGGTTCGCCGACAGCACGCGCACGCTGATCGCCGAGTTCGCCCCCGACGTGGAGGGTGCCGGCCAGGACGAGCTCGCCCGTGCCGGGATGCTGCCCTCCTGGGTCGGCGACGAGGCGCTGCACCTGTCCCACCGGTCGAACCTGCTGGCCAAGGAGCCGGACTTCTACCGGCCGCGGTTCGCCCCGCTGTTCGGCGCCGAGCCCGACGATCTGCCCTACGTCTGGCCCGGCCCCGACGACGTCCCGCCGGCGGCCGCGCCCGAGGGCACCCGGGTGTGGGTGGTGCGGCCGCGGGCGCACAACGAGCTGGGCGCGTGCCTGGCCGCGGGCGTCGTCGGGCTCGGCACCCAGTCGGGGGTCGACGTCGACGCCACGGGCCTGTCGCCGGCCGAGCTGCGCGCGCTGGCCAAGGAGATCTCCGGGCGCCGGCCGAGCAAGGACCTGCGCCAGCTGTCGGCCTTCCTCGACGAGATCCGCCCCGGCGACCCGGTGGCCCTGCCGATCGAGCACGGCGCCGGCCTGCTGGTCGGCGAGGTGCTCGGCGACTACCGGTTCGACGGCCGCGAGCTGCTGCCGCACCGCCGCCCGGCCCGCTGGGACCGGGTGGTCCCGCGCGCGGCGGCCCGCCCGCCGGCGACGCTGCAGGACCCCCGGGCGCTGTTCTCCGTGGTGCTCGACCCCGACGTGCTGCCGCCGTCGTCGGCCGGCACCACCTACCGCGAGCCGGCGCTCCCGCTCGTCTAGTCGAGCACCCCGGCGAGTACCGCCGCGGCCTGCGCCCGCCGCTCCGGGTGGTGGGCGCCGACGACGGTCCACCAGGCCGCGGCGTGCAGCCGGCGCAGCTCCAGCCAGGGCGCCAGTTCGGCGTCGGACGGGCCGCCCATCGCGTCCAGCGCGGCCCGGCCGTCCAGCCGGGAGGTGAGCCGCAGGCAGGCGAGGTCCCACTCCGGCGGGCCGGCGCAGGTGTCCTCGAGGTCGGTCCACCGCCGGCCGTCCGGCGTGGCCAGCAGGTTGCCGGGGTGCGCGTCGCCGTGCAGCGCCTGCACCCGGCCGCCCAGCCGGGGACGGAGGACCTCCACCCGCTCCGCCATCCGCGCGCGGACGGCGGGCTCCACGCCCCACGCGCCGGCCCGCTCGGTGAAGACGGCGAGGTCGTCGAGCGGGGTGTCCAGCGCGCCCGGTCACGGGCAGGCCGGCGAGCACCTCGTGCAGCGCGGTGAGCGCGGCGGCCACCCCGGCCGGGGACGGTGGCCGCGGCAGCACCTCGACGTGCCGCCAGAAGGTGAGCGTCAGCCCCCCGTGCACGTGCGGTCCCGGCGGCAGCAGGTCGCTCGGCGGGACGACCGCGGCGCCGGCCGCCGCCAGCGCTGCGGCGAGGGCGACCTCGCGGCCGGCCGGGCGGGCCGGGTCGGGGCGCAGCAGCGGCGTCAGCGTCGCCACCCGCGCCACGACCGGCACGGGGGCGAGGTGGACGACGACGTTGACGCCGTCGTGCAGCACCCGCGGCCCGGCCGACCGGACGCCGTGCGCGGCGGCCACCGCGGTGGCGGCGGCCACCGCGGTGGCGGCGGCCGCCGCGCGCCGGGCCCGGTCGCTCACGCCCCCGGGAACGGCACGTTCTGCAGGCGCACCTGGCCGCGGGCGACGAGCTTGCCGTCCTCGGCGCGGGTGAGCTGCACCAGCCACAGCTGCAGGGTGCGGCCCTGCTGCACGGGCTCGGCGACGACGTCGAGCCGGCCGGCGGTGACCGGCCGCAGGAAGTCGGTGCTGTTGTTCACCCCGACGGCGAACTGGCCGCGGTCGGCGACGGCGGTGCTGGCACCGATCGACGCCGCCGACTCGATCACCGCGCAGTAGACGCCGCCGTGCACGACGCCCCACGGGGTGTGGTGGTCCGGCCCGAGCTCGACGGTGCCGGTGACCCGGGTGCCGCTGACCTCGGCGACGTCGAACCCGGTGGCCGCGACGAACGCGCTGGCCCTGCTCCGGTCGACGTCGGGCACGTGCGCGCTCATGCGGCGTCCCACACGAGGCAGAACGGGTGGCCCACCGGGTCGGCGTAGACGCGGAAGTCGCCCCCGCCGCCGGGCAGTCTCCGCGCGCCCAGGGCGAGCACCTCGGGCTCCGCCTCGTCGACGTCGGCCACGTACACGTCGAGGTGGAACTGCTGCGGGCGCTGCGGGTCCGGCCAGTCCGGCGGGACCAGGTCCGGCGCCTGCTGGAACGCCAACCGGTGCCCGCGGCCGCTGACCACGACCCAGTCGTCGCCCGGGCCGCCCTTGCTCACCTCCAGCCCCAGCAGCTCGGCGTAGAAGGTGGCGAGCGCGTGCGCGTCGGGTGCGTCGATCACGACGGAGTGCAACTGGCCGATCATGGGCCCCATCCTGGCCGGTCGGCACCGTCCCCACCGCCCGCGATCGGGCCGTCCGTCGCAGGGATCCGGCCAGGGGGCAGGATCGGGACGTGCCCGACCCGACCGACCGGCCCCCCGTCCTCGGCTCGCTGACCTGGGTCCCGGCCGCCTCGCGCGCCGACCTGCTGGCCGGCCCGGTCGCGGCCGCGCTGGCCGGCCTGCCCGGTCCGGCGTGGGTCGCCCCCGTCGACGACGCGCTCGCCGACACCGCCGCGTTCACCGAGGCGTACGGGGTGCCACCGGAGGCCTCGGCGAACTGCGTCGTCGTGGCCGCGCGCCGGGCGGGGCAGACGACGCTGGTGGCCTGCGTCGTCCTGGCCACCACCCGCGCCGACGTCAACGGCCTGGTCCGGCGGCACCTGGGCGCGCGCAAGGCGTCGTTCGCGCCGCAGGACGTGGCCGTCGCCGAGAGCGGGATGGCCTACGGCGGGATCACCCCGGTCGGGCTGCCGGCGTCGTGGCCGGTGCTGGTCGACGCCGCGGTGGCCGCTGCCGGGCTCGTCGTCGTCGGCTCGGGGACCCGCGGGGCGAAGCTCGCCGTCCCGGGGGCGGTGCTGGCCGCGCTGCCGTCGGCGGAGGTCCTCGACGGGCTGGGGGTGCCGGTGGTCGAGGCGCCCCCGCCGCCACCGGCGGCCGCGGCCGAGCGGGCGCCCGACGACCGCGACGTCGGCTGGGGCGAGCGCCCCGACGACTCCGACCCGGACCGCCGCTACCTGGAGGACCGGCCGCCGCACTGGGGCTCCGACTAGGGCCGCGGATCACCCTGCCGGTCGCGCAGCAGATCGCGGATCTGGGCGAGCAGCTCCACCTCGGTCGGCGCCGCGGGCCCGGCCTCGACGCCGCGCCGGCGCCGCTCGGCGATCCGCTTCGTCGGCAGCACGACGACGAAGTAGACGACCGCCGCGGTCAGCACGAACGTGATCACCTGGCTGACGAACGCGCCGTAGGCGAACGTCTCGCCGTTGACGGTGAACTCGCCGCCGACACCGCCGCCACCGGTGACCAGCGCGATCAGCGGGGTGAGGAACGAGTCGGTGAACGCGGTGACGACCGCGGTGAACGCGGTGCCGATGACCACCGCGACGGCCAGCTCGACGACGTTGCCGCGCAGCAGGAAGTCCTTGAATCCCTTGAGCACGCGGCCATCCCCTCACGGCGACCGCGGCAGGCTCAACGTCAGCGTGGCGGTGGTGGCCGCAGCGGCGAGAGTGGCGGCCGTGGCCTCGTCGACGGCGAGCACGAGCAGCCCGCCGTCGTCCCCGCCGGACCGGGGTGCGGCGAGGACCAGCGCGCCGCGGGCCACCGCCTCGGCCCGTCCCGCGCCCGGCGCGGTGGCCAGCACGTCGACCCGGTCCCCGGCGGCGGCGAGCCCCGCGACGGCGAGGTCGGCGAGCCGGACGGGCGCGGCCACCTGGCCGGCCGGCAGCAGCGCCGTCAGGCCCGGGCCGAGCAGCCGGACGTCGGTGACCGGCTCACCGGCGCGCAGCGGCGCGGCCAGCACCCGGCCGGTCAGCTCCGCCGGGTCGGCCGCGACGCCGGCCGGGACCGCGCCGGCCGGCAGCTCCGCGGTGGCGAGCAGGTCGGGGGTCAGCACCGTCCCGGCCGGCAGGTCGCCGGCGGCGGTGACCACCGGGGTGCCGGCGGGCGGGGCCGCGGCCGGGACCGGCGGCGGGCGCAGGGCGAGCAGCAGCGCGCCGACGGCGAGCGCCGCCGCCAGGCACCGGCGCAGCAGGAGGGCGGGGGAGCGGGGACGGCGGAAGCGGACCACCGGCCCAGGCTCGCCGCCCGGTCGCCCCGGCGGCGCCGGCGCGGGCGGGCTGTGGAGCGGCCGCCCGGCTGTGGACGGCCGGGGCTCAGCTCGCGGCGGCCTTGCTGCCGCCGCCCGAGGACGAGGACGAGGGCGAGGACGAGGAGGAGGACGAGGAGGACGACGAGCTGCTGCTCGACGACGACGTCGAGGAGGACGACGAGTCCGAGGACGACGACGCGGTGCTCGTCGACGAGTCGCCGGAGGACGAGCCGGACCGGCTGTCGGTGCGGTAGAAGCCGGAGCCCTTGAAGACCACGCCGACCGAGCCGTAGACCTTGCGCACGGGGGCGTCGCAGGTCGGGCACTCGGCCACGGCCGCGTCGGTGAAGGACTGCACCACCTCGAACTGGTGCTTGCCCTCGGGGTTGGTGCAGACGTACTGGTACGTGGGCACGGCGTGGCACTCCTGGTCGAGCGGGGGTGGGGCGGGCCCGGCGCCGGCGGAGGCTGGCACTCGGGGCCCTCGACTGCCAATGATGCGCCACGCCGCGACCCGCCGTCCACGGATGTCGGCGAGTGTCACCTCTGCGGCGGGTGAGCCGGATCGCGGTGGGGGCGCGCGTCAGCCCCCGGTGCGGTCGAGGTGCGCTACCGTCGCGCTCTCCGGGCCGAGGGGGGCTCGATGGCCAGGATGCCCGACCCGAGAGCGCTGGCCGAGGTGCTGCGCAGCGGGGACCTCCGCGCGCGGCTGCGCGCCGCGCGGGAGGGTCTGACCGGGGTCCGGCTGCAGCTGGTCGCCGCCGCGCTCGACCTGGGCGTGCTCGACGCACTCGGCGAGGGCCCGGCCGGCACCCAGCAGCTGGCCGGACGCCTGGGTGTGGTCGACCGGGACCTGCTGACCGCCTACCTCCGCGTGCTCGCTGCCGCGGGGCTGGTCGCCGGGGAGGGCTCGTGGCGGCTCACCCGGTTCGGCCGCGCGGTCGTCGGCGACGACCCGGTGCGCGCGACGTACGAGGGCTTCGGCGGCTACCACACCGAGCTCTACCGGGACCTGCCGGTGCTGCTGCGCGGTGGCCCGGGGCGGCGCGACACCGCCGAGGACGGCGAGGTGATCGCCCGGCTCTCTGCCGCGATCTCCCCGCTGGTCCGCGCTCACCTGGTCCGCACGGTCACGGAGCGTCGGCCGCGCCGGGTGCTCGACGTCGGGTGCGGTGCCGGCCTGTACCTGGCGGCGGTGCTCGAGGCGGCCCCGGACGCCACCGGCGTCGGTGTGGACGTCGACCCCGACGCCGCTGCAGTGGCCCGGCGCACGCTGAGCGAGCGGGGCCTGGCCGACCGGGCCGCTGTCGAGACGGTCGACATCCGCAGGGCGCTCGCCGCCGGTCGCCCGGGCGCCCTCACCGACGGCATCGACCTGGTCCTGCTCGCCAACGTCGTCCACTGCGTGCCGGTCGACGAGCGCGTGGAGCTGCTGCGCGCGCTCGGCCGCCTGCTCGCACCCGGCGGCGCCCTCGTGGTCGTCACCACCGTGGTCGGGCCGCAGCTGTTCAGCCGGCACCTGGACCTGCTGCTGCGGGCGCAGGAGGGCCGCATGGAGCTGCCCGCCGTCGACGTGCTGCTCGGTCAGCTGCGCGAGGCGGGGCTGCAGCCGCACCCCCCGGAGCGGATCGGCCCTCCTGCGGCCGCGCTCAGCACGGTGACGGCGAGCCGCTGAGGACGTCGGCCACCCGGGGATCGCGGGCGCGCTCCGAACGCTGCCCGCAGAGCCGGCGTGGGTCGGCTAGTCGCCGTCCGCGGGGCTCCCGAAGTCGTCGAGCACGCGCTCGAAGGCCGTGGGGTGCACGGCGACGTCGCCGGCGAACGGGTAGTTGAACCCGACCGCGACGAACAGGAGCACGCCGATGAGCACCGAGAGGCTGCCCACCATGACGAGGTGCAGCGCGGTGCGTTCCAGGCCGAACAGGAGCGCGAAGCCGACGGTGACGAGGGCACCGACGACCAGCGCGACCCACAGGCTGGCGGGGATCCCGCTCTCGACGAAGTCGAGCCGCTGGCTGCGCAGGCTCACGAGCTCGTTCAGCCGGTCCACCTCCGCGCCCACGAACTCCTGCTCCCCGGGCGTGGTGACGGGCGTGCCGGCGAGCAGGTCCGCCATCTCCTGCAGGACGTCCCCCGCCTCGGGGTCCCCCGGGCGTCCGTCGGCCATGGCCGGCCACGAGTCCTCGACCACCTCGGTCGCGTACTGCAGGACCAGGTCCCGCATCTCCGCCTGCGACTCCCCGGGCAGGCCGACGCTGTCCCGGTAGAGGGTCCGCAGGGCGCTCGCCTCCTGGCCGACCACCTCCTCGGCCCTGGTGAAGCTCTCCCAGGCGACGATGACGACGAAGGCCAGCAGCACCGCGTAGATGACACCGACGACCGCGATGATGAAGCCCACCACGTCGTTGTGCTCACCCCGTGCCAGCGCCGGCCAGCGCCGCCGGATCCCCAGTTGGACGAGCAGGACCACCGCGGGGAAGACGACCACCAGCCCGATGAACACGAGCCACCCCGGGGCGGAGAGGATGCTCCGGACCATGCTGCCCTCCCGGCGCTGCCGATCCCGCGCGCCCGGGATCGCGTCGTGGTCGAGGGCAGCGTCGCACTCCCCGCCGGGGGCAGGAACCCGATCCGGCCCCGCTGCGGGCCGATCCGTCGTCCCCCGGTGGCAGGGTGTCGGTGCCGCCGGGGCGGCGGCACGGCGAGGGAGCGAGGCGGCATGCAGGACGTGGAGGTCCGCCGGCACGTGGCGGCGCCGGTGGAGCGCGTGTGGGCGGTGGTCACCAACCTCGCGGGGTCGCCGCAGGTGGTCCGGGGCATCGACGCGGTGGAGGTCCTCACGCCGGGGGAGTTCGGCGTCGGGACGCGGTGGCGGGAGACCCGCACGATGATGGGGCGCTCGGCCACCGAGGAGATGACCGTCACCGCGGTGGAGCCGCAGCGGTCGTACACGACCGAGGCGGTGCGGCCGGGCGTCCGGTACCTGTCGACGGTCGCGGTGACCCCGGCCGGCGACGGCGGGAGCGACCTGGCGATGACGTTCGGGGCCCGGCCGACGTCCACGCTGGCGCGGGTCCTCGGGGCGGTCACCGGCCCTCTCGGCCGGCGCGCGGTGACCCGGGCGCTGGAGGCGGACCTGGCCGACATCGCCACCGCGGCGGAGCGGTCCTGACGCCTCGGGTCCCCGGTCAGCGGCCGACGAAGCGCAGGACGGCGTCGTTGACGAACGCGGGGGCGTCCTCGTGCACCAGGTGGGAGGCGCCCGGCACGACCACCTGCTCGGCGGAGGGCAGCAGGTCGGCGAGCCAGTCGCCGAGCGCCCGCGTGATCGCCGGGCTGCGCTCGCCGGTGAGGAGCAGGGCCGGGGCGCGCACGGTGCGCAGCTCCGCCTCGGTCACCGGCGGGAACCCCGCACGGAACTCGGCCTGCAGCGTGTCCGCGCTCTCGCGCACCTGCTGCCGGCGCTCGGGTGTCATGGCGGCCAGGGCCCGCCGGCCGAGCACGCCACGGGCGAAGAGCTCCAGCGCCCGCCCGGGGTCGCCGCGCCGGTAGGCCCAGGCCATGGGGGCGGAGGTGCGCAGCCCGAACCCGAGCACCGCGAGCGTCGCGCGCGGCCGGCGGCGCAGGGCGCGCGCCAGGTCGGCCGGCCGCGGGCGGGGCCCGGGGCCGAGCACCAGCGGTAGCAGCGGCGGCTCCTCGAGGACCAGGCCGCGGACGACGTCCGGGTGCTCCAGCGCGGTGAGCAGGCAGACGTACGCGCCCCACGAGTTGCCGACCAGGTGCGCCGGCGAGGCGTCCAGCGCCCGCAGCAGCGCGACCAGGTCCGCGACGTGCACCGGCATCGGGTCCGCCGCGCCGGCGGGGACCGGTGCGTTGGGGCGGGCGAAGCGGCGGCTGTAGGCGATGGCCCGGCACCGCGCGCCGAGCGGCCCGAGCTGCGCGGACCACGTGCGCAGGTCGCCGAGGCCGCCGTGCACGAGGACCACCGGCTCGCCGGCACCCAGCTCCCGGTAGGCCAGCGACACCCCGTCGACCGTCACGTGGCGCAGCGCCTCGAACCCGCTGCCCTGTGCCTGGGACACGGCCATGCCCGCTCCTCGGTCCGGCGGGCGTCCCAGCGTCCTCGCCCGCCGGCCCCGAGGGCAACCGGCGCGACCGCGGCTCAGCCGGGCAGGCGCGCCACCCGGCGCACCGCGGCCAGGCCGGCGTCCGTGCCCGGCCAGTGCCGGCTCAGCGGGGCGGCGCCCGCCCCGCGGGACACCCCCCCCCCCCACAAGCCCCCCCCCCCCCCCGCCGCCGCCCTCCACCCCCACCCCCAAAACTCCCGGAACAACACCACCCCCCCGCCCCCCCCCCCCCCCCCCCCCCCCCCCCCCCCGGCGGACCACCGAGCGCAGCACGAGGGCCACGGCGACCGCGTCGTCGGCGTACCCGATCACCGGGATGACGTCGGGCACCAGGTCGACCGGCAGCGCGAGGTAGCCCAGCAGCAGCCACAGGCGTACCCGGACCCCGCGCGGCAGGGAGCGGTCGGCGGCCAGCCGGCGGACCAGCCGCAGCACGTCGGGCAGCAGCCGCACCAGCTCCCGCGCCCGCAGCTCGTCGGGCCGGGCCGCCCAGAGCGCCGCCACCAGCACCAGCCAGCACAGCAGCAGACCCCCGGCGATCCCGGCCAGCGTCCACGCCCACCCGGGCACCGCGTCCTCCTCGCGCCGGCGCGACGCTACGGCGCCGGCTGCGGCTGCACCACCTCGGACGGGCGGGGCGTCCTCGGCGCCACCACGGGCGCGACCGGCTGCAGCCGCAGGCAGAGCAGCACGACGTCGTCGTGCAACCGCTGGCCGCCGGTGAGCTCGGTCATCACCGTGTCGCACCAGGACCGGGGGTGGGCGCCGTCGAGCCGGGCGGCGACCGACGCCAGGCGGGCGAGGCCGGCGTCCACGTCGGCGTCGCGCCGCTCGACGAGACCGTCGGAGTACCAGAGCAGCGTCGAGCCGGGCGGGACCTCGACCTCGTCCTCCGCGCGGGGCCCGGCGGCGACCGACAGCGGCCGCGACCGCCCGCCGGTGAGGTACCGGACGTCGGAGCCGGTGACCAGCAGCGGGGGCGGGTGGCCCGCGCAGGCGTAGCGCAGCCGGCAGGTGGCCGGGTCGTACTCGCCGTAGCCGATGGTGGTCAGCGCCGCGCCCGGGACGGACGACGACGCCCGGTCCAGCGCCTCGAGCACCGCGGCGGGGCCGTCGTGCGGCGCGGCGGCCAGGACGCTCAGCGCCGAGTGCAGCCGGCCCATCGCCGCGGCGGCCCGCAGGTCGTGGCCGACGACGTCGCCGACGGCGAACCCCACCCGGCCGAGGGGCAGCGGGAAGGCGTCGTACCAGTCGCCGCCGATGTCGTGCTGCTGGTCGGCCGGGCGGTAGCAGCCGGCGAGCTCCACGCCGGGCAGCCGGTCGGGGACGGCGGGCAGGAAGGCCCGCTGGAGCTGGTGGGCGGCTTCCCGCTCCTCCTCGTACAGCCGGGCCCGGTGCAGCGCGGGACCCATGAGCTCGGCCAGCGTGCGCGCCATCGCCTCGACGTCGTCGTCGGCCTCGTCGTCGGCCTCGTCGTCGGCCGCGTCGCCGTCGGCGAAGCGGAAGCCGAGGGCCCCGAACGTCGTGCCGGCGACCCGGGCGGGCACCGCCAGCCCGGCCGGGTCCCCGGTGCGGACGGTGGCGCCGCGCCGGACCGCGGTGGCCAGCGGGGACGGGTCGCCGAGCGGCAGCGCGGTCTCCCCGTCCCCGTCCGTGGTCCACACGCGCAGCCGGCCGCCCTCCCGGTCGACCACCCCGACGGCGCCCGAGCCGGCGAGCAGGGCGATGCCGGAGCGGACCAGCACCGCGGCGATCGCGTCGGTGGTCGCCGCGGTCGCCAGCCCCGCGGTCACCTGCTGCAGCGCCTCGACCCGGCGGCGGGCGGCGGTCTCCCGGCGGGACGCCGACCGGGCCCGGTCCCGCTCGGCGATCTCCACGGCCAGCAGCCAGGCGCCCAGGACCGCCACGGCGATGAACGCCTGCAGGGCGGCGGCCTCCACCCGCGGGGTGTCGTGGAACGGGGCCCACGGCCCGCGCCCGACGACGGTCATGACGTTGGCGGTGACCGCGACCACCAGGCCGGCCTCGGTGACGACGGCGACGCCGTACCGGACGGCCAGCCAGGTGAGCCAGGGGATGGTCAGCCAGGCCACCGGGACGCCGACCGGCCAGAAGACGGCCGCCGTCACCGCGGCGGTCAGGAGCAGCACCGCCACCCGCCGGGCCGCGGCCGGCCGGCCCCGGCCCAGCCGCCAGGTCAGCACGGCCCCGCCGACGGTCAGCACGCCGAGCCCGTCGCCGGCCCAGAACGGGACGAGGCCGTCGAGCACCGCGGGCCCCTGCGACCAGTGGATGGTGACCGAGCCGAGCAGGCCGCCGACGAGCGGGCCGGCCAGCACGGCGCAGAGCAGGAACGCCGTCAGGTCGCGGCGGCGGCCCAGGTCCGGGGCGGGGGCGAACCGGCGCAGCAGGAGGGCGCCGACGAGGGGCTCGGCGGTGTTGGCCAGGGCGAAGCCCCAGGCGGCGACCGGGCCGATGCCCATGGACCGGTCGATCACCACCTCGACCAGCGCGGCCGTGGCGAGGACCCAGGGCCACCGGCGCCGGTCGCTGAGCACCAGCGCCGAGAGGGTCACCCCGGCCGGCAGGAACAGCACGGCACCGGTGCTCGACGCCTCGAACAGCAGGAACGAGGTGAGCGACCCGGCGGTGTACCCCGCGGCGACGGCGAGGACGAGCCGCCAGGGCACGGACAGGCGCGTCATCCCGGCCTCCGACCACTGGAGGGCCCCGCGCGCCTGTTCGACGGAGGCGGCCTCACCGTCGACCCTGGCAGGCGCCGGGCCGGAGCGGTAGGGGTGATCGTCCCGGCCCTGGCCCGCGGACGCCGGCGGGTGCAGCATCCCGCGGGTGAGCCTGCGCATCCCGCCGTCGGTGTCGGTCGAGGTCGAGGTCGGGGCGCCGCCGGAGGCGGTGTGGGCGGTGCTCGCCGACCCGACCCGGGTGGGGGAGTGGAGCGGCGAGTGCGTCCGGGCGGCCTGGCTGCCCGGCTCCTCGGCGGTGGCCCCGGGTGCGCGCTTCCGCGGCTGGAACCGGTCGGGCCGGTCGCGCCGGGCGCGGGTCTGCGAGGTCACCGAGGTGGACCCGGGGCGGGTGCCGGCCTGGCGGACCGTGCCCACGGGGCCCTACCGGGACCGGACGCACTGGCGGGTCGCCCTGGCACCGGCCGGCACCGGCACCCGGATCGGGCAGCGCTACGACCTCACCGGCATGCCGGCGGCGACGGAGCGGGTCGCGGCGCTGCTACTGCCCGCGCACCGCGACCGCACCGCCGGCCTCCGGGCCGACCTCGAGCGCCTCGGCCGGGTGGCGGCCGCGGGTCAGGCGACGGCGAGCGCCCCGCCGAGCTCCTGACCCGCGGTCCCGGCGTCCCGGGTGGCCCGGACGGCGGCGGCCACCGAGCCCGCGGCGGCCTGCAGCTGCTCGGCGGTGTGCGTGGCCATCACCGACAGCCGCAGCACCCCCTTGCCGCGCGGGACGGCGGGGTGGGCGACGGCGTTGCAGTACACCCCGGCCTCGTAGGCGGCCCGCCACGCAGCGGCGGTCGCCTCCTCGCTGCCGGTCGGGACGGCGATGACGGCGCCGCTGCCGGGCAGGGGCGGGGCGCCGGCGACGGAGAGCTCGACGCGCAGCCGGGCGCCGTTCTCCTGCAGCCGGTCCCGGCGCCCGGGCTCCTCGCGCAGGATGCGCAGCGCGGCCAGCGCCGCGCCGACGCCGGCCGGCTCGTTGGCGGCGCTGAACACGTAGGGCATCGCGCTGGCCCGGATGCCGTCGGCCACCGCCTTCGACGTCAGCACCGCCCCGCCCACGCTGGCCAGCGACTTGCTGAAGGCCAGCGTCACCGCGTCGACCCGGTCCAGGACGCCGCAGTGCTCGGCCGCGCCGCGGCCGAGCTCGCCGAGGACGCCGAGGCCGTGCGCCTCGTCGACCACCAGGCGCGCGCCGTACGCGGCGCACAGCTCGGCGAGCCCGGCCAGCGGCGCGGTCTCGCCGGTCATCGAGTAGACGCCGTCGACGACGACGACCGCGCCGGCGTGCGGGTCCAGCCGGTCCAGCCGCCGGGTCAGCGACCCGAGGTCGTTGTGCCGGAACCGGATCACGGTGCCGCGGCTGGCCGCCGCCCCGGCGTGCACGCTGGCGTGCGCGTGCGCGTCGACCAGCAGGGCGTCGTCGGGGCCGCAGGCGGTGGACAGCAGCGCGACGTTGGCGTTGACCCCGGAGGAGGTCAGCACGGCCGCCTCGACGCCGTAGTGGTCGGCGAGCTCCTCCTCCAGCTGCAGGTGCAGCCGGGTGGTGCCGTTGAGGACGCGGCTGCCCGAGGTGCTCGTGCCGAACCGGCGGACCGCGGCCACGGCGGCCTCGACGACCCGCGGGTCACCGGCCAGGCCGAGGTAGTTGTTGCTGCCCAGGTTCACCCGCGGGACGCCGTCGTCGTAGACGGTGACCGGCTCGGGCGCGCCCGCCGTCGGGACGCCGTGGGTGCCCACCCCGGCGCGGTCGTGCTCGCGCAGCAGCGCGGCGAGGGGGTTGCCCAGCAGGGGGGCGAAGGCGTCGCGCCGCCCGGTCGCGGGGGTCGGTGCGGGCTGCTCGCCGTGGGGCACGGGGTCTCCGTTCGGGTGGTGCTGTTCAGGAACCGGCCGGTCCGCCGACCGCAGCAACCCTCGGTGGCCGGTGACTGTCCGTCAACGGTGCATCGGCTCACAGTCCGGGCGAGTGACACCCGTCCCCCAGGCAGGCGTCACGCGGTGGTCGACCGCTCACAGTGCGTACCACCGGATCCGGTGGTGGGCGGCTCATCCGGGTGACGACGCGCCGGTACCGTCGCCGCCGTGACCGCGCGCTGGCTCGACGACACCCAGCAGCGGGCCTGGCGCGCCTGGCTCACCCTCGCCGAGCTGCTCCCGCGCGAGCTCGACGCGCAGCTCCAGCGCGACGCCGGCCTCTCGCACGCCGCCTACGTCGTGCTCGCGATGCTGTCCGAGGCGCCCGGCCGCAGCCGGCGGATGAGCGACCTCGCCCGGCGGGCCAACCAGTCGCAGAGCCGGCTCTCGCACACCGTGGCGCGGCTGGAGGACCGCGGCTGGGTCCGCCGCGAGCGCTCGCCCGAGGACGGCCGCGGCAACGTCGCCGTGCTCACCGACGCCGGCTGGGACCTCGTCCGCAGCGTCGCGCCCGGGCACGTCGACGCCGTCCGCGGCGCGCTGTTCGACCCGCTCACCCCCGGGCAGACCGAGGTGCTGCGCGAGGTGCTCGAGACCGTCGTCGAGCACCTGGACCCCGACCGCTCCCGCCGGGTGCCGCACGGCGGGGACGCCGCCGGCTGAGGCGCGGACGCCGGGCGGTGGCCGCCGCCGGGGGCTGGTCCGGGAGGTCACCGCGGCCTAGCGTCCCCGCCATGGGAGCGCGCCTGGCCGCCTACCTCAGCTACCGCGACGCACCGGCCGCCCTGGCCTGGATGGCGGCGCTCGGCTTCACCGTCGTCCGGCGGTCCGACGCCGCCGACGGCACGGTGGCGCACGCCGAGGTCCGCTGCGACGACGTCGTCCTGATGGTCGCCAGCGACGACGCCGGCTACGTCCGCCCGCCGCTGCTCGGCCGGTCCACCGGGTCCGGGCTGTACCTGGTGCTCGACGACCCCGCCGACGTCGACGACCGCTTCACCCGCGGCGTCGCCGCCGGCGCGACGCCGGTCATCGCCCCGGAGGACACCGAGTGGGGCACCCGGCGGGCGCGGCTGGTCGACCCCGGCGGCCAGGAGTGGAGCTTCGGCACCTACGCCCCCGGCGTCGCCCGGTGAGCCGTCAGCGGCCGAGCCGCCGGTAGCGGTGCAGCCGGCTGCGGTGCCGCTCGGCGTCGTCGCGGCCGAGCAGCCCGGCCAGCTCCTCGCCGAGCACCCGGCCCAGCCGGCGGCAGAACTCGACCGGCTCGTCGGCGGCGTCGGGGCGCTCGGGCACCACCCGGTCGACGATCCCGGCCCGCCACAGGTCGGTCGCCCGCACGCCCTGTGCGGCGGCCATCTCCGGGGCCCGGTCGACGGTGCGGTGCACGATCGCCGCCGCGCCCTCCGGCGGCAGCGGACCCAGCCAGCCGTTGGCCGCGGCGAGCACCCGGTCGGCGGGCACCAGGGCCAGCGCGCCGCCGCCGGTGCCCTGGCCGAGCAGCACCGCGAGCGTCGGCGCCCGGAGCGTCACCAGGTCCTCGAGGCAGCGGGCGATCTCGGCGGCCAGCCCGCCCTCCTCGGCCTCCACCGACAGCGCCGCGCCCGGGGTGTCGATCAGCGTCACCAGCGGCAGGTGCAGCTCCGCGGCCAGCCGCATCCCGCGCCGGGCCTCGCGCAGCGCCGCCGGGCCCAGGGGCGCCGACAGCGACTGCCCGCGCCGGTCCTGCCCGAGGACGACGCACGGCGCGCCGCCGAAGCGGGCCAGCGCCAGCAGCAGGCCGGGGTCCTTCTCGCCGGCGCCGGTGCCCGACAGCCCGACGACGTCGGTGGCCGCGGTCCGCAGCAGCCGCCGCACGCCCGGCCGGTCGGGCCGCCGGGACGCGGTGACGACGTCCCACGCGCTGCGGCCGTCCTCCGGGTCGTCGTCCTCGGTGCCGTCCTCGGGCACCGGGCGCTCGGCGTCGCGGACGTCGGCGTGCCAGGTGCGCCGCGCCGACAGCACCGACAGCGCCCGGTCGGCGAGGTCGGCGACGTCCTCGTGCGGCACGACGGCGTCGATGAGCCCGCGCCGGGCGAGGTGGTCGGAGGTCTGCACGCCGGGCGGGAACGGCTCGCCGTAGAGCGCCTCGTAGACCCGGGGACCGAGGAAGCCGACCGCCGCGCCGGGCTCGGCGATCGTCACGTGCCCCAGCGACCCCCACGAGGCGAGCACCCCGCCGAACGTGGGGTCGCGCAGGTAGACCAGGTAGGGCAGGCCCGCGGCCTTGTGCCGGGCGATCGCCGCGGTGATGCCGACCATCTGCAGGAACGCGACCGTGCCCTCCTGCATCCGGGTGCCGCCGGACACCGGGGCGGCCAGCAGCGGCAGGCCCTCCTCGGTGGCCCGCTCGATGCCGGCGACCAGCCGCTCGGCCGTGGCCACCCCGATGGAGCCCGCGAGGAAGCCGAACTCCCCGGCGACGACGGCCACCCGCCGGCCGCGCAGCCGGCCCTCGCCGGTGACCACGGCCTCGTCCTGGCGGCTGCGCTCGGCCGCGGCGCGCAGCTCGGCGGCGTACCGCGGGTCGACGTCGCGCGGGCCGATCGGGGCGTCCCAGCTCGTCCACGAGCCGGGGTCGAGGACCAGGTCGCGCAGGCTGCGGGCGTCGAGCCGACGGGTCACGCGGAGAGCCAGGCGCGGACCGTCTCGTCCGACCCGCCGAGCACCGGGGGCGCGGCGTGGTCACGGCGGGTGGTCTCGGTCTCGCCGTCGGGACCGGCGGCGAAGAACCGCAGCGGCGGGCCGGGCAGCGACAGCCGGCCGAGGGTGGCGTGCTCGACGTCGACCAGCAGGCCCTGCGAGAGGGTCTGCTCCCAGCCGTAGACCTCGTCGATCGTGCGCACCTTGCCCGCCGGGACGCCCGCCGCGGCCAGCCGGGCGAGCAGCGTCTCGGCGTCGACGTCGGCGAAGGTCCGCTCGAGCAGCTCGACGACCTGCTGCCGGTTGCCCACCCGCTCGCCGTTGGTGGCCAGGCCCGGCGCCTCCGGGTCCAGGCCGAACTCGGCGCACAGCCGCCGCCACAGCGACTCCGACCCGCAGGACAGCTGCACGCTGCCGCCCTTGCAGTGGAACAGGCCGTAGGGGGCGATCGAGGGGTGGTGGTTGCCCTGCGCGCGGCCGACCTGCCCGCCCACCGTCCACGCCGTCCCCTGGAAGGCGTGCACGCCGACGACGGCGGCCAGCAGCGAGGTGCGCACCACCTGGCCGCGGCCGGTCCGCTCCCGCTCGTGCAGCGCGGCGAGCACGCCGTAGGCGCCGTACATGCCGGCCAGCAGGTCGCCGATCGGGACGCCGACGCGCTGCGGGTCGTCCGGGCCCGGGCCGGTCAGCGACATCAGCCCGGCCTCGCCCTGCGCGATCTGGTCGTAGCCGGCGCGGCCGCCCTCGGGGCCGTCGTGGCCGAAGCCGGAGATCGACAGGGTGACCAGCCGCGGGTTGAGCTCGGCGAGCACGGCGGTGCCGAAGCCGAGGCGCTCGAGCGTGCCGGGGCGGAAGTTCTCCATCAGCACGTCGGCCCGGCGGACCAGCTCGCGCAGCAGCTCCTTGTCGCCCTCGTCCTTGAGGTCGAGGGTCACCGACTCCTTGTTGCGGTTGGCCGACAGGAAGTACGTCGACTCCCGGTCGCCCTGCTCAGGCTGGACGAACGGCGGCCCCCACCCGCGGGTGTCGTCCCCGCCGCCGGGGTTCTCCACCTTGATCACCCGGGCGCCGAGGTCGCCGAGCATCATCGCGGCGTGCGGCCCGGCCAGCGCGCGGGTCAGGTCGACGACGAGCACGCCGTCCAGTGGTCCGGTCACGAGCCCTCTCCCGTCGGGGTCTACAGCCAGCCGGGGACCACGAAGACCAGCCAGGCGAGGAACGGCCCGGCGGCCACGACGATCCCGGCGTAGGCCAGCATCTGCTTGTAGAAGCGGTCCCGGTCCACCCCCTGCGCGTTGGCCAGGACCAGCGCGCCGTTGGTCGAGAACGGGCTGACGTCGACGATCGTCGACGACACGGACAGCGCCACCACGACCCCGACGGCGCCGATGTCCCCCGACTGGAGGAACGGCACCGCCAGTGCGATGGCGACGCCGATGATCGCGGTCGACGACGCGAACGCCGACACCACCCCTCCGATGTAGCAGAGCAGCAGCGCGACGAGCAGCGGTGCGCCCAGGCCGATGACCGCCTCGCCGACGTAGTCGATCGTGCCCGCCTCCTGCAGCACGAAGACGTAGCTGAGCACCCCGGCGATCAGCAGCACCGTCGACCAGCTGATCTGGCTGACCGCGTTCTTGTGCCGGGCGGCGGCGAACAGCACGAGCACGGTGGCCACGGTGATCGACACGAAGCCGATGTCGAGGTCGAACACCAGCGCCAGCACCGCGACGGCGGCCAGCCCGACCAGCGTGAGCACCTGGTCGAGGGTGATCGGCTGCGGCGCGGTCGCGTCGTCGTCCGGACCGTCGCCACCGCCGGTGGTGTCGGGGCCGACGGCGGGACCAGGCGGAGCGCCGTGCCCGCTGACCACCGGCTCCTCGGCGCGCTCGGCGTGCGCGGGGACCGTGGCCGCCACGCGCCGGCCGAGCAGCCGGCGCCCGCCGAGCACGAGGAACAGCACCACGCCGATGGCGAGGTTGAAGAACAGGCTGCCCAGGAAGACCGCGCCCGGGCTTCCGGGCAGCCCCTCGGCGTCGACGATCTCGTTGACGGTGACGCCGTAGACGCTGATCGGCGAGAACCCGCCGCCCTGCGCGCCGTGGACGACCATCATCCCCATGAGCAGCGGGTTGATGTCGTAGCGCGCGGCGAAGCCCAGCGCGATCGGCGCGACGATCGCCACCGCGGCGGGGGACAGCGCGCCGATCGCGGTGAGCAGCGCGGTGACCGCGAACATGATCCACGGGATCGCCGCCACGTAGCCGCCGACCAGCCGCACCGCCCCCCGCACCAGCAGGTCGACCGTGCCGTTGTTCTGCGCGATCGCGAACAGGTACGTGACGCCGATCAGCGTGACGACCAGCTCGGCCGGGAAGCCGGCGAGGATGTCGTCGGTGGTCAGGCCGACCGACAGCGTGCCCACCAGGAAGGCCGCGGTGAACGCCAGCGCCCCCATGTTGATGGGCAGGAAGGTGGCGATCGCGAAGATGGCGACCAGCGCCAGGATCGTGACGATCTCCGGGGACACGGGTGGCTCCTCGACGTCGGCGCTGACGGGTCGACCCACCGTGTCACCTACTGGCCGGTATCTCCTGCCAGCCGCCGGAGGGGGTGACGACGGCGGTCACCGGGCGGTCGTGCTCGAACGCCGGCAGCCGGTCGACCAGGTCGTCGTCGAAGACCAGCGCCGCGACCACCGCGCCGGGGCGGACGTGGTCCAGCGCGCGGTCGTAGTAGCCCCCGCCCCGGCCCAGCCGCACGCCGGTGCGGTCCACCGCCAGGGCCGGGACGACGACCACCTCCGCCGTCCCCAGCGCCGTCGGCCCCAGCCGCGGGCCCACCGGTTCGAGCAGCCCGAACCGGCCGGGCGCCAGCCGGCCCGTGTCGACGGCCCAGCGCAGCTCGGCGCCGCTGTCCGGGACCACCGGCAGGAGCACCCGGGTCCCGAGCTGGGTGAGCACCGCGGGCAGCCGCCCGTGCCCGGGCTCGGTCTCGTCGGGCACGAAGGCGGCCAGCAGCCGGACCCCGGCCAGGCGCTGCAGGAGCGCCGCGGCGACGGCGGCGGCCGCGGCGGCGCGCTCGGCCGGGGGGCGGGCCCGGCGGCGGGCGAGGACCGCCTCGCGCAGCGCGGCCTTGGCCGCTTCGCCGTCCTGCGCGGGGGTCACGCGGGGAGGCTAGTGCGCGGTCACCTCGAGGGGCCGGGAGCGCGGACGACGGGCTGGATAGGCTCCCACCCCATGTCGACCCCGACGCCGCGTCCGGCGCGCAAGGCCGTCATCCCCGTCGCGGGGATGGGGACCAGGTTCCTCCCCGCCACCAAGGCCGTGCCCAAGGAGCTGCTGCCGGTCGTCGACCGGCCGGCGCTGCAGTACATCGTCGAGGAGGCCGCCCGGGCCGGCCTCGGCGAGGTGCTCATGGTCACCGGCCGGAACAAGGCCGCGATCGAGGACTTCTTCGACCGCACGCCCGAGCTCGAGACCGCGCTGGAGAAGAAGGGCGACGCCGGCCGGCTGGCCGCCGTCCACGAGTCCACCGAGGTCGCCCAGGTGCACTTCGTCCGGCAGGGCGAGGCCCGGGGCCTGGGCCACGCGGTGCTCCAGGCGGCGGCCTTCGTCGGCGACGAGCCGTTCGCCGTCCTGCTCGGCGACGACCTGATCGACGCCCGCGACCACCTGCTCGAGCAGATGCTCGCCGTCCAGGCCGAGCACGGCGGCTCGGTGATCGCCCTGCTCGACGTCGGCCGGGAGAACATCGACAAGTACGGCGCGGTCGCGGTCGAGCCCGGCTCGTCCGACGGCGTGGTGACGGTGACCGGCCTGGTGGAGAAGCCGCCGGTCGACGAGGCGCCGAGCAGCCTGGCGATCATCGGCCGGTACGTGCTCGCGCCCGAGGTCTTCGGGGTGCTGCGCGAGACCGCGCCCGGCCGCGGCGGGGAGATCCAGTTGACCGACGCGCTGGCCACGCTGGTCGAGCGCGGCGAGCCGCTGCACGGCGTGGTCTTCGACGGCCGCCGCTACGACACCGGCGACAAGCTCGACTACCTCAAGGCGGTCATCCGGCTGGCCGCCGAGCGCGAGGACCTGGGCCCCGCGCTGCGCTCGTGGCTGACCGAGTTCGTCGCCGACCTGCCCGCCGAGGGCGCGTCGCAGGCCTGACCCGCTCCCCGCAGGGGGGACGATCGCAGCGATGAGCGAGAACGGCACGCCCGGGGCGCGGGACACCACGGCGCTGGACCTCCACAGCGGGGCCACCCTCGACCCCCCGACGTCGCCGCGGCTGCCGGTGCACGCCACCGCCGCGATCGACCGCGCCCCGGCGCCGCCGCCCCCGGCGGCGGCCGCCGGGCCCGAGACGCCGGCGCTGCGCACCGTCGAGACGCACCTGGACGAGATCCTCGCCGCGGTGCCGCAGCCGGAGCCGATCGAGCTCGCCGTCCTCGACGCCCAGGGCCTGCTGTGCGCCGAGGAGGTGGTCAGCGCCCGCGCGCTGCCCGCCTTCGACCAGGCCGCGCTCGACGGCTACGCCGTCCGGGCCGAGGACGTCGCCGCGGCCACCCCGGACGAGCCGGTGGAGCTGGCCGTGGTGGGGGAGACCGTCGCCGGCGCGGCCGGCCCGACCGCGCTCGCGCCCGGGCTCGCGCAGAAGGTGACCGCCGGCGCGATGCTGCCCACCGGCGCCGACGTCGTCGTCCCGGCGGTGTGGACCGACCGCGGGCTGGTCCGGGTGCAGGTGCACGGCGCGCCGGAGGCCGGCAGCTACGTCCGGCGGGCCGGCGACGACGTCTCGCCCGGCACCGTCGCCGTCCGCACCGGCACCCCGATCGGCCCGGCGCAGATCAGCCTGCTCGCCGCCGTCGGGCGCGACCGGGTGCAGGTCCGGCCCCGGCCGCGGGTCGCCGTCCTGTCCGCCGGCAGCGAGCTGGTCGACATCACCGCCCGGCCCGCGCCCGGCCAGGTGGTCGACGTCAACACCTACGCCCTGGCCGCCGCCGCCCGCGACGCCGGCGCGGCCGCCTACCGCTGGGGGATCCTGCCCACCGACCGGCGCCGGCTGACCGAGGTGCTGGAGAGCCAGCTGCTGCGCAGCGACCTGGTGCTCGTCGCCGGCACCTTCGCCGAGGAGGGCGACATGGTGCAGGAGGTCCTCGCGGAGCTGGGCCCCATGCGCTTCCGTCAGGTGACGATGCACCCGGGACCGGTGCAGGGCTTCGGCCGGCTGGGCCGGGACGAGGTCCCGGTCATCTGCGTACCCGGCGAGCCGGTCGCCGCGCTGGTGTCCTTCGAGGTGTTCGTGCGCCCGGCGATCCGCTCGATGCTGGGCAAGCGGCAGCTGTTCCGCCGCACCGTGCAGGCGATCTCGGCCGAGCGGCTGGTCTCGCCGCTGGGCTACCGGCAGTACCTGCACGGCCAGGTCATGCGCCACCCCGACGGCGGCTACGTCGTCGAGCCGCTCGGCGACGGCGACGAGGCGATGCTCGCCCGCATGGCGCGGGCCAACTGCCTGATCGTCGTGGACGAGGACGTCACCGAGGTCGCCGAGGGCGGGCTCGTGACGGTCATGCCCCTGCTGCTGGGGGGCTGAGCTGGACCCGGCGCAGCACCCGGGCTGGCCCGCCCACCTGGCGCACGGCCCGGTCGAACTCCACCCGCTCCGCCGCGGCGACGCCGGCGAGTGGAGCCGGCTGCGACTGGCCAACGAGTCCTGGCTGCGGCCGTGGGAGCCCTCGGCCGGGGTGGCCTGGTCGGTGCGGCACACGCCGGCGGCCTACCGCGCGATGCGCCGCTCGGTCGCCCGCCGCGCCCGGGCCGGGACCGCGCTGCCCTTCGCCGTCCGGGTGGACGGGCGGCTGGCCGGGCAGGTCACCGTGGACAACGTCGTCCGCGGCGCGCTGCGGTCGGGGTCGCTGGGCTACTGGATCGACCGGGAGGTGGCCGGGCGGGGGATGGCCTCGCTCGCGGTGGCGCTGGTGTGCGACCACGCGTTCGGCCCCGGCGGGCTGCACCGGCTGCAGGCCGACATCCGCCCGGAGAACGGGCCGAGCCAGCGGCTGGTCGAGCGGCTCGGGTTCCGCCGCGAGGGGCTGCTGCGCCGGTACCTCGACATCGACGGCGACTGGCGCGACCACATCGCCTACGCCCTGCTGGCCGAGGACGTCCCGCAGGGCGTGCTCGGGCTCTGGGCCACCCGCGCGCCCCGCTGACACGTCTCTATCACGTTCACGCTTCGTGAGCAGTCGACTACGTGTCGACACGCCGCTTGGCAAACCACATCCGTCTCACGACTCGTCGCGCGACACGCCCAGGAACATCCCTCGACCTGGGGATTCGCGTGCATAACCTGCCGCGGCAAGTGACTCGTGTGACGGGTGGTGTTCTCGATGGGGTCAGGCGTGCTTCTCGCCGCGCTGGTCGTGCTGTGGTTCGTCGTGCTGGTGCCGATGGTGGTGACCCGCGGCGACTCCTCGTCGACCCGCGCGGAGGTCACCCGGGGCCGGACGCTGCAGCGCCGGCGCGTGGGCGACCCGGTCCGCGCGGCGGAGACCGAGCGGGTGTCGGTGGACCGCGACCTGCTGCGCCAGACCGGCGAGCTGCGGATCGACGTGCACGCCGTCCGGCGGCGCACGCTGGCCGGGCTGCTGGCGCTGACGCTGCTGGCGCTGGCCGGCGCGCTGACCCTCACCCCGTGGCTGTGGGTGGCCCAGGGGCTGCTCGACGTCGCGCTGGTCGGCTACCTGGTGGTGCTGCGCGCCGCCGTGCGCCGGGAGCGGGCCGCCGCCCGCCGGGCCGCCCGCGCCGCCGCCCGCTCGACCGCGCGCCCGGCCGCCCGGCCCGCGCCGCGGCCGGCGCCCCGCGTGGCCGAGCCGCTGGTCGCCGAGCCGGTGGTGGCGGACGACGAGCCGGTGCACCCGACCGTCGGCCTGCCGCACCCGAGCCTGCCGCTGGCGCCGGTGCACCCGCTGCGCCCGGCCCGCGTGGTGGCCGCCCGCCCGGTGCCGGCCGGCTGGCAGGACAGCGCCGTCGTCGGCCTGGACGACGACGACATCGGTTTCGCCGACATCGACCTGTACCAGCCGCGCGTGGTCAACGGCTAGACGAAGAGCCTCCCTGCCCCCCACCGTGGAAGGACCCCGTCCTCCCCACCCTTCGCAGGCTCAGGGTGGGACCCGGGACGGGCCCAGCGGCGGGATCCTGCAGGGAGGCCGTTCGACCCCGGGTGCCACCCCGCTGGTGGCGCCCGGGATCGCGGGCGGTAGTCTTGGGCCCGCAGTCAGGGGCTGTAGCGCAGTCCGGTAGCGCACCTCGTTCGCATCGAGGGGGTCAGGGGTTCAAATCCCCTCAGCTCCACCCAGACCGCACCACCGCCGACGCCGTCGGGGCACCCGCCCCGGCGGCGTCCGCCGTTCCGGGACCCGGACGGCGGTCAGGCGGGCGTCGGCGCCATCTCCCACGGCGCCTCGGGCAGCACCTCGCCGGTCTCCAGCAGCGACTTGAGGTTGGCGCACACGGCCGGCCAGCCCTGCGACACCTGGCCCAGCTCGGTCTCGCCGGCCAGGTTCTCGTGCCGCACGGTCAGCCGGACGATGCCGCCGTGCTCCTCGACGAGGAACGTCACCACCGAGTCCCCGCCCGGGGGCTCCTCGCCGTCGGCCTCCCCGAAGGTGACCACCAGGCGCCGCGGCGGGTCGGTCTCGAGCACCTTCCCGCCGGCGTCGGCGATCCCCGAGCCGTCGGTGCGCCGGTGCTCCCAGCGCGAGCCGGGCCGCCAGTCCGAGACGTTCGCGTGGCCCCAGTAGCGGGCCGTGAGGTCGGCGTCGGTCAGGGCGTGCCAGACCTGCGCGGCCGAGGCGCGGACGTACGTGACGTAGACGTAGGTCGGGACCCGCTCGCTCATGGCGTGCTCCTCTGCTGCGGTGCGGATGGCGGACAGCGCCTGCAGGCGCGGCCGGTCGAACGCCGCGATCCACCGCCGCTCGATCTCGGCGATCGGGACCGGGTTCAGGAAGTGCAGCCGCTCGCGGCCGCGCCGGACGGCGGTGACCAGCCCCGCAGCGACGAGGACGTCGAGGTGCTGCGTGGCCGACTGGCGGGCCATGCCGGTGCCGGCGCACAGCTCGCCGAGCGTCTGCCCGTCGCGCTCCCGCAGGCGGTCCAGCAGGAGTCGCCGGGTGCGGTCGGCCAGCGCCTTGAAGACGGCGTCCTCGCCTCCGGGCTGCACGTCCCGATCGTGCAGGTATATACCTGCACGTGTCAACGGGCGGCGGCCCTGCGGTCACCACCGTGGCCGGGGAGGACGCCGTCGCCGCGGTGCGGCGGCCGTGGCCGGCCGGGACCACGGGCGCCTGCGGCTGTTGCCGCACCCGTACCTGCACTGGACGGCCGGCGACGGGACGGTGACCCGCGGCCGCCCGCGGGTGCCGGCGCTGCCCGCCGGGGCACCCGCGCCCGGCCCGCCGTCGCCCGTGCAGCTGCGCGACGGCCAGGAGTACCGCTGGACCCGCTGAGCGGGTCAGGCGCGGGCGCGCTCCGCGGCGGCCTCGTCGTCGATCGCGGCCGGGGCGCCGCCGAACTCGTCGGCCACCTCACCGGCGACGTCGTCGGCCCGGCCGTGCGCGTCCCCGCCCGGGCCGGCGTCGGCGGCGGCACGCATCCGGTGGCCGGTGGCCAGGGCGCCGACACCGAGGGCGACCGCGGCCGCGCCGACGACGAACGGCACGTGGATGCCCCAGGCGTCGACCATCTGCCCGGCGACGAACGGCGCCAGCCCGCCTCCGATGAACCGGACGAACCCGTAGGCGGCCGAGGCGACCGGGCGCTCCACCGGCGAGACGAGCATGACCGCCTGGGTGGTGAGCGTGTTGTCGATGCCGACGACCGCGCCCGAGGCGACCACGCAGGTGATCAGCGCGGAGCGGACGTCGGTGAACAGGCCGATGAGGAGCAGCAGGACGGCGAAGGTGCCCAGCGCGCCGTAGAGCGAGGGGGCGGTGCCGAAGCGGGCCTGCAGCCGTGGCGCGGCCACCATGGAGAACAGGGCGACCAGCAGGCCCCAGCCGAAGAACACCCAGCCGAGCTGGATCGCGCCGAGCTCCATCGGGGTAGGGCGCGTAGCCCAGCATCGAGGCCGATGCCCGTGAAGCTCACGACGCAGGCGAAGGCGACGGCGTAGACCGCCTTCGGCTGCTTCCACGTGCTGGTCCCGGCGGCGGAGCTGGCTGGGTCACCTCCGGGGTGGGGTCGTGCCGGCGCAGCGCGCCGGCGAGGGGTCGAGGGCCGGCAGCGCGTCGGCGATGCGGCGGACCTCGTCGGGGGAGAGGGCGGCCAGGGCGGCGTCCACGCGCCGGGCCCGCCGGGCGCGGCGCTGCGCCAGGCGGTCGGCACCCTCGGCGGTGAGGTCGAGCAGGACGACCCGGGCGTCGGCGGGGTCGCCGCCGCGGCGGAGCAGGCCCTGCGCGGCCAGGCACGCGGCGAGGGCGCTCATCGAGGGCTGGGGGACACCCTCGGCGGCGGCGAGCTCGGTGACCCGGGTGGGGCCCTGGCGTCCCAGGCGCGACAGCGTCGCCGCGGCGGTGCGGGACGGGCCGTCCTCGGGGTCGGTGAGGACGCCCGGCCGCAGGACGACGTCGGCGAGCCGGTCGTCGACGGTCCGATCGCTCACGTACTCAGTTGTACGGCCCAACTATCTGTCGTGCCGCGGGCTCCTCAGAACCAGGACGGGAACCACATGCGCAGCAGCCAGTCGGCGTGCGACAGCGGGCGCCCGGCGAGCACCGGGTAGAAGAAGGCGAAGGTGCCGGCCACCAGGGCGACGTAGCCGCTGACCGCCGCCAGGCCGGTGCTGCGCCGCCACGGGGGAGCGTCCGGGCGGCCGAGGACGTCTTGCAGCACCAGGGTCACGGCCAGCACGAAGAACGGCAGCACCGGCGCCATGTAGAAGACGAACATCGTGCGCTCGGGGTTGAGGAACCAGGTGCCCCAGCCGGCGGCGACCGTGACGGCGACCAGCAGCGCGGCCGGGTCGCGGCGGGCGACGACCCGCCAGGCGGTCCAGGCCAGCGCGGGCGCGAACGCCAGCCACAGCGTCGGCGTCCCGACCATGAGGATGTAGCGGACCATCTGGTCGCCCGCGGCGTCGGTGAGGCCCTGCGGGTTCCACAGCAGGATCGGCCGGCCGTTCACCAGCCACGTCCACGGCCCCGACTCCCAGGGGTGCGGCGTGGACAGGCCGTTGTGGAAGGTCCACCACTCGGCGTGCATGTGCCAGAACGAGCGCAGCGCGTCGGGGACCCACGGGAACGCCGTCTCCGGGTTGCGCTGCGCCCACCAGCGCCCCTGTGCCGTCTCGCCGAGGAACCACCCGGCGAAGCTGGCGACGTAGGTGAGCACCGGGACGGCGGCCAGCGCCCAGGTGGCGCCGGGCAGTCCGCGGCGCAGCGCCGTCGCCGTCGGCCTCGGGACCCCGGCCTCCCGCCACGCCTGCCGGTCCCACCACAGCGACAGCACCGCGCAGGACGCGAGGAACCAGATGCCGCTCCACTTCACCGAGCAGGCGCAGCCGAACAGGAGGCCGGCGGCGATCCGCCAGCCCCGCGGGCCGAGGCGGAACCCGGTGGCGGGGACCGGCCGGGAGCCCGCGACCCGGGCGCGCACCCGGTCGCGGTCGACGACCAGGCAGGCGACGGCGGCCAGCACGAACACCTGCAGGAAGACGTCGAGCAGGCCGATGCGGGAGACGGTGAAGGCGAAGCCGTCGAGCGCCAGCAGCAGCCCCGCGACGAGGCCGAGCAGCGTGGACCCGGTCAGCCGCCGGGCCAGCCGGGTGAGCAGGACGACGGCGAGCGCGCCGGCCACCGCCGAGGGGAACCGCCAGCCCAGGCTCGTGTAGCCGAACACCTGCTCGCCGGCGGCGATCAGCCACTTTCCCAGCGGCGGGTGGACGATGAACGTGTAGCCGCGGTTGTACTCGTGGCCCCAGACCAGCAGGTCGTGCGCCTCGGGCGGGTAGTAGGCCTCGTCGAACAGCAGCGTGTCGGGGTAGCTGATGCCCACCAGCCGGCCGGCCAGCGTGGCGACGCCGAGCACCGCGGCCAGGACCCACGACAGCAGCCGGTCGCCGGGCAGCGGCGGGATGCGGTCCACCCGCGGCCGGGGCACCGGCCAGCGGCGCGGGGGACGGGCGGGGACGTCGTCCGGCGGGTCCCCGGCGCCCGTGCGCTCGGGAGCCAGGACCGCCATGCGCCTCAGGGTATGTGGGAGGACCGTGCCCCCCGGCGTGACAGGCTCGTCGTCGTGACCGGACGGCTCGTGCTCGGTGGTGCGCCCCTCGGCCAGCCCGGCGACGTCGGCCCGCGGCTGCGGCGCGTCATGGCCGAGGCCGACGTGCTCGCCGTCGAGGACACCCGCCGGCTGCACCGGCTGGCCACCGACCTGGAGGTCACGCTCACCGGGCGGGTGGTCACCTTCCACGAGTCGGTCGAGCGGGCGCGGCTGCCCGGGCTGATGGCGGCGCTCACCGACGGCGCGACGGTCCTGCTGCTCACCGACGCCGGCATGCCCTCGGTCTCCGACCCCGGGTACACGCTGGTGCGGGCGGCGATCGAGGCCGGCGTCGAGGTCACCTCGGTGCCCGGGCCGTCCGCGGTGACGACGGCGCTGGCGGTCTCGGGGCTGCCCGTCGACCGGTTCTGCTTCGAGGGGTTCCTGCCGCGCAAGGCGGGGGAGCGGCGGTCCCGGCTGGCCGCGCTCGCCGACGAGCGCCGCACGATGGTCTTCTTCGAGTCGCCGCACCGGCTGGCCGAGGCGCTGACCGACTGCGCGGCCGCGTTCGGGGACTCCCGGGAGGCCGCCGTGTGCCGGGAGCTGACCAAGACGCACGAGGAGGTCCGGCGCGGGCCGCTGTCCTCGCTGGCCTCGTGGGCGGCCGACGGCGTGCGCGGGGAGATCACCCTCGTCGTCGCGGGGGCCACGCCGGAGCCGGTGTCGCTGTCGGCCGCCGAGCTGGCCGCGCTGGTGGCGGGGGAGGAGGCCGCGGGCGCCACCCGCAAGGACGCCATCCGCGCCGTCGTCACCCGCACCGGCCTGCCCCGCCGCACCGTCTACGACGCCGTCGTCGCCGCCAAGTCCTGAGGCCGCGGCGCGCTGTGTGTACGAACCGCCGTCTGTGGACGTCGTCGGACGCCCCGGCGGCGGGCCCGGTCAGCGTCCAGGCGTGTCCACGACTCTCCCCGACGCCCTCCGCGACCGCGCGCGGGCGGCGGCGCGGCTCCTGCTCCCCGGTGCGGTCGTGTCGGGGCCGAGCGCCGCGGTCCTGTGGGGTGTGGACCTCGCCGGCGAGCACGACGACGTCGAACTCGTCCTGCCACCGGGATCCCACCCGCGCCGCGTCCCGGGGATCCGGGTGCGACGGCTGACCCTGTCGGCCGGTGACGTCCGTCTGGTGCACGGCGTGCGCGTGCAGTCGGCCGTGGCGGCGGCCCTCCGCGTGGCCGCCCTGCTCGAGCCGGGTGAAGCGGTCGTCGCCGTCGACCGGATGGTCGCGGCGGGCGTCGTGGACCTCGAGGCGCTGAGGGCCCGGGCGGGGTGCCCGGTGAGGCGTCCGGGCGCGTCCGGCGGGCCTGCGCCCGGGCGGACGGCCTCGCCGAGTCACCGCAGGAGACCCGGCTGCGGCTCCTGGTCGTCGACGGCGGGCTCCCCGCGCCGGTCGCGCAGTACGTCGTCCGGCACGAGGGGTCCTTCGTGGCCCGGGTCGACCTCGCCCGGCCGGTCCTGCGGGTCGCGGTCGAGTACGACGGCGCGTGGCACGCCGAGCCCGGGCAGTTCGCCCGCGACCGGCGGCGGCTCAACGCCCTGCAGGCAGCGGGGTGGACCGTCGTCTTCGTGACCGCGGCCGACACCTGCGGGACCCCGTCCGGCTGCTCGCGACGATCCGGGCGGCGCTGCGGCGGTGAGCAGGACGTGCACCCGACGCGCTCCCGGCGCGGTCGTGCCCGCTCCGTGTGCACACAGCGCGGGCACGGGTGTCACAGCCAGCCGTTGCGCTTGAAGCCGCGGTAGAGCAGGGAGCAGGTCACGAGGATGAGCAGCCAGACCATCGCGTAGCCCCAGCGCCACTGGAGCTCGGGCATGTGCTCGAAGTTCATCCCGTAGATCCCGGCGATCGCGGTCGGCACAGCCACGATGGCCGCCCACGCCGAGATCCTGCGCATGTCCTCGTTGTCGGCCATCGAGGTGCGCGCGAGCGAGGCCTGCAGGATCGACGACAGCAGCTCGTCCAGGGAGCCCACCTGGTCGCGCACCCGGATCGCGTGGTCGAGGACGTCGCGGAAGTAGGACCGCATCGGCTCCGGGACCGAGTCGACCTGCCGCTCGGCCAGCTTCTGCAGCGGCACCTCCAGCGGACCCACCGCCCGCCGCAGCGACATCAGCTCGCGCTTGAGCTGGTACAGCCGGCCGATGTCGTCGGTGCGCTCGGGGCTGAACACCGACGCCTCGAGCTCGTCGACGTCGTCCTGCACCTGCTCGGCGACGTCGACGAACGTGTCGACGACGTGGTCGGCCACCGCGTACAGCACCGCCGACGGGCCCAGGCAGAGCAGGTCGCGCTGCTCCTCCAGCCGCTGCCGCAGCTCGGTCAGGTCGTTGTGGTCGCCGTGCCGCACGGTGATCACGTGGCGCGGGCCGAGGAACACCATGACCTCGCCGGTGTCGACCACCTCGCTGGTCGCGGTCAGCTGCTCGTGCTCCACGTACCGCGCCGTCTTGAGCACCATGAACAGGTCGTCGTCGTAGCGCTCGAGCTTGGGCCGCTGGTGGGCGTAGACGGCGTCCTCGACGGCGAGCGGGTGCAACCCGTAGCGCTCGGCGATCGCGCCGAGCTCGGCCTCGGTCGGCTCGAACAGCCCCAGCCAGACGAAGCCGTCCCGCTCGACGGCGGCCTCCAGCGCCGCCATCGGGTCCACCGGCGGCTCCCGGCGTCCCTGCACGTAGACGGCGCAGTCGACGATCGCGTCGACGCCCGCCGCCCGCGCCGTCGCGGGCCGTGGCGCCCCGGCCGGCCGCGGCCGGGTGGTCGGCACGAACGGCACGGGAGGGGCATCGGCCCGCTGGTCGGTCACCGGTGTGCCTCCTCCCGTCCCGCCGCCGCGGCGGGGCGACAGAAGCGTAGGCGTGCGGGCTCGCGGCCCTCGTGCCACGCTGCCCGTGGGGCCGCTGCCGGGTACCGACCGAGGAGGACGCCGTGGCCGCAGACTCGCGCCGGGTCAAGTCCGTCGAGGAGTCCATCCGCGACACCGACGAACCCGAACACCGGCTCAAGAAGAACCTCTCCGGCCTGGACCTGGCGGTCTTCGGCGTCGGGGTGATCATCGGCACGGGGATCTTCGTGCTCACCGGGGTGGTCGCGCGCAGCCAGGCCGGACCCGCGGTGGCGATCTCCTTCGTCATCGCCGGCGTCGTCTGCGGGCTGGCCGCGCTCTGCTACGCCGAGTTCGCCTCCACCGTCCCGGTGGCCGGCTCGGCGTACACCTTCTCCTACGCGACCTTCGGCGAGTTCATCGCCTGGATCATCGGCTGGGACCTCGTCCTCGAGCTGGCGCTGGGAGCGGCCACGGTCGCCGTGGGCTGGTCGGGCTACCTCAACCAGCTCCTGGACGACGTCGGCCTGGCACTCCCGACGTCGATCGCGGGGGAGACGGCGTCGTTCAACGTCCCGGCGATCGTGATCGTGCTGGCGATGACCGCCGTCCTCGTGCTCGGCATCAAGCTGTCCTCGCGGGTCACCGCGGTGATCGTGGCCATCAAGCTGGCCGTCGTCCTGCTGGTGATCGTGGTCGGCGCGTTCTACCTCGTCGCCGACAACTACTCGCCGTTCGTGCCGCCCGCCGAGAACGCGGCCGGCGGTGGCGAGAGCTGGCTGGACACCCCGCTCATCTCGGTGCTCACCGGCTTCAGCCAGGGCACCTTCGGCTGGGGCGGCGTCCTGGCCGGCGCGGCCATCGTGTTCTTCGCCTTCATCGGCTTCGACATCGTGGCCACCGCCGCCGAGGAGACCCGCAACCCGGCCCGCGACCTGCCCCGCGGCATCATCGGCTCGCTGGCCATCTGCACGCTGCTCTACGTCGCCGTCTCGCTGGTGGTCGTCGGCATGCAGAACTACACGGAGCTCAGCGAGAGCGCGCCGCTCGCCGGGGCGTTCGCCGCGAACGGGCTCACCTTCTTCTCGAGCATCATCTCGCTGGGCGCGCTCGCCGGACTCACGTCCGTGGTGATGATCCTGATGCTCGGCCAGTCGCGGGTGCTGTTCGCGATGAGTCGCGACGCACTGCTCCCACGGTCGATCGGGACCGTGCACCCCCGGTACGGCACGCCTTACAAGATCACCATCGGCACCGGGATCGTCGTCGCCGTCCTGGCCGGGCTGGTGCCGCTCTCCGAGCTGGCCGAGCTGGTGAACATCGGGACCCTGTTCGCCTTCTTCCTCGTCTCCATCGGCGTGTGGATCCTGCGGCGCACCCGCCCGGAGCTGCCCCGCTCGTTCCGCGTGCCCCTGGTGCCGCTGCTGCCGATCGTGTCGGCGCTGGCCAGCCTGTGGCTCATGGCCAACCTGCCCACCGAGACCTGGCTGCGGTTCCTCGTCTGGATGGCCGTCGGCGTCCTCATGTACTTCGTCTACGGACGACAGCGCAGCCGCTTCGCCACCGGCTCAGCCCGGGCGGAGGAGACCGGCAAGCGCCTCTGACTCCTCACCCCCGGGGGTGAGGAGGACTCCGCCGTCCCTCCTGCGCCGGCCCGCGCGGGACGACCTGACCGGTGACCGACGTCCCCGGCCAGGAGCAGACCCGTGGCGACCAGCGTCCTCGACGCACCCCTCCCCGCACCCGTGCCGTCCGTGCCCCGGCGGTGGCCGGCGGCCGTGCTCGCGCTGGCCGCCGTCTGCTGGTTGGAGGCCGCGGCGCTGCTCGCGGCCGGGCTGACCGGGCTCGACGGGCTGTTCTCCGCCGCGTCCCGGCCGCCGGCGCCGGTCGTCGTCGTGGTGCTCGGCGGGCTGGCCGGCTGGATCGTGCTGTGCGCGGGCAGCGGCCTGGCGGCCCTGGAGGGCGGACGGCGGCTCGTGAACGGCCTGGCCTGCGCCGAGGCGGCGGGCGTGGTGGTCCTGCTCGTCGTCAGCCAGGTCACCCCGCTGGTCGGCGACCTGCCGACGACGCTGCCGCTGCCGGCCGTCGCGCTGCTCGCCCTGGCGGTGCCGGTCGGCAAGCTGCTGCTCACCTCGGCGCCGGCCACCCTCGCCTGGGCCGCCGCGGTCCCGCCGCGCACCCGCCCGGCCGCCCCGGCCCGCCACCCGCGGCTGCGCCTGGCCACCGTCGCGGTGATCGGGCTCGCCCTCGGCGCCGTCGCGCTGACCACGCCCGTCGCCGGCGAGCTCCCGCCCGCGAGCACCGTCGCCGGTCACTGACGAGGCGGGCAGCAGCCGCTCACTACCCTCGGTGTCGTGAGTGATCGGCACATCCTGACCGCCGTGGCCTGGCCCTACGCCAACGGCCCGCGGCACATCGGCCACGTCTCCGGCTTCGGCGTCCCCTCCGACGTCTTCAGCCGCTACCACCGGATGGCCGGCGACCGGGTGCTCATGGTGAGCGGCACCGACGAGCACGGGACACCGATCACCGTCGCCGCCGACGCGGAGGGGGTGACCCCGCGCGAGATCGCCGACCGCAACAACCGGATCATCGTCGGCGACCTGCAGGCGCTGGGCCTGAGCTACGACCTGTTCACCCGCACCACCACGGTCAACCACGCGCAGGTGAGCCAGGAGATCTTCCTCGGCCTGCTCAAGAACGGGTACGTCTTCCCGCAGACGACGCTCGGCGCGATCAGCCCCTCCACCGGCCGCACGCTGCCCGACCGCTACATCGAGGGCACCTGTCCGATCTGCGGCTACGACGGCGCCCGCGGCGACCAGTGCGACAACTGCGGCAACCAGCTGGACCCGACCGACCTCATCAACCCGGTCAGCCGGATCAACGGCGAGACGCCGCGCTTCGTCGAGAGCGAGCACTACTTCCTCGACCTGCCCGCCTTCACCCGCTCCCTCGGCGACTGGCTCGACAGCCGCCGGGGCTGGCGGCCCAACGTGCTCAACTTCGCCAAGAACCTGCTCGAGGACCTCAAGCCGCGCAGCTACACCCGCGACATCGACTGGGGCGTCCCCATCCCGCTCGACGGCTGGCGCGACCGGCCCGACAAGCGCATCTACGTCTGGTTCGACGCCGTCGTCGGCTACCTGTCGGCGTCCATCGAGTGGGCCCGCCGCTCCGGCGACGCCGACGCCTGGCGCCAGTGGTGGCAGTCGCCCGACGCCGACGCCTACTACTTCATGGGCAAGGACAACATCGTCTTCCACGCCGAGATCTGGCCCGCGCAGCTGCAGGGCTACAACGGCGAGGGCGACAGGGGCGGCAGCCCCGGCTCGCTCGGCCGGCTGGCCCTGCCCACCGAGGTGGTCTCCAGCGAGTTCCTCACCATGGAGGGCCGCAAGTTCTCCAGCAGCCGCCAGGTGGTCATCTACGTCCGCGACTTCCTCGCCCGCTACGACGCCGACGCGCTGCGCTACTTCGTCGCCGTCGCCGGCCCGGAGACGCAGGACACCGACTTCACCTGGGCGGAGTTCCTGCGGCGCAACAACGACGAGCTCGTCGCCGGCTGGGGCAACCTGGTCAACCGCACGGTGTCGATGGCGGCGAAGAACGTCGGCGCCGTCCCGACGCCGGGCGAGCTGACCGACGCCGACCGGGCGCTGCTGGCCTCGACGTCGTCGGCGTTCGGGCCGATCGGCGACCTGCTGGCCCGCAACCGGCAGAAGGCCGCGGCCACCGAGGCCATGCGGGTGGTCGGCGAGGCCAACAAGTACCTGTCCGACCAGGCGCCGTGGAAGCTCAAGGAGGACCCGGCCCGCCGGGACACCGTGCTGCACACCGCGCTGCAGGCGGTCAGCGACTGCAACGCGCTGCTCACGCCGTTCCTCCCGCACTCGGCGCAGAAGGTGCACGAGCTGCTCGGCGGCACCGGCGTCTGGTCGCCGGCGCCGCGCGTGGAGGAGGTCACCGACCTCGACGACGGCTCGCCCTACCCGGTCATCACCGGTGACTACGGCGACGCGCAGGCGGTGTGGGCCTCCCGCCCGCTGCCGCCGGGCACGCCGCTCTCCCCGCCCACCCCGGTGTTCCGCAAGCTCGACGAGTCGATCGTGGCCGAGGAGCTGGCCCGGCTGGAGGACGGGACGAAGTGAGTCGCTCGGCCGCGTCCCGCGCGAACCGGCGGGGCGAGCCGCCGCCGTCCCCGGAGCCGCTGCCGGCGCCGGCGGTCGACAGCCACACGCACCTCGACATCGTCCTCAACGGCTTCCGCACCGACGAGCCCGCGGACGACGGCGCGGTGGACGCCGAGATCGCCGCGGCGGCCGCGGTGGGGGTCCCGCGGCTGGTGCAGGTCGGCGTCGACGTGCCCTCCTCGCGGTGGGCGGCGGAGCTGGCGGCCCGGCACCCCGGCGTGCTGGCCGCCGTCGCCGTCCACCCCAACGAGGCCGGGGAGGGCGCCGCCGACGACGACGCGCTGGCCGAGATCGACCGGCTGGCGGCGCTGCCGCGGGTGCGCGCGGTGGGGGAGACCGGGCTGGACCGCTTCCGCACCGGGCCCGAGGGCTGGGCGGCGCAGGAGGCCTCCTTCCGGGCGCACGTCAGGATCGCGAAGGAGCACGGGGTCGCGCTGGTCGTCCACGACCGGGACGCGCACGAGGAGGTGCTGCGGGTCGTCGACGACGAGGGCGCGCCGGAGCACGTGGTCATGCACTGCTTCTCCGGCGACGCGGCGTTCGCGAAGGCCTGCGTCGAGCGGGGCTTCGTGCTGTCCTTCGCCGGCACGCTGACCTTCGGCAACGCCGGCTACCTCCGCGAGGCCGCCGCGCTCACGCCGCTGGACCAGCTGCTCGTCGAGACCGACTCGCCCTTCCTCACGCCGGTGCCGTACCGCGGCCGGCCCAACGCCTCGCGCCTGGTGCCGCACACCGTCCGGGCACTGGCCGAGGTCACCGGCGTGGACCTCGTGCAGCTCTGCGACGCCCTGACCCGGACCGCCGAGCGGGTCTTCGGAACCTGGGAGCCCGACCGGGGCGGCTGACCGCCCCGGCGATGCACACTGGTCGCGTGGGTCGCCTCATCGCCGTCGTGCTGTTCATCGCCGTCCTGGTGCCCGGTGTGCTGCTCGCCCGCGCGTGGGCCCTGGCGGCGGGCCGCCGCGCCGTCGCGTCCGCCGCGATCGACTTCTCCACGCCCACCCCGGAGGGCGTCGCCACGCTGCAGCGGCAGGCGCAGCACGGCCGCCGCGTGCGCCGGCTCGGGCTGCTCCTCGGTGTCGTGGGGATCGTCGCCAGCGTCGTGATGTTCGCCGAGGCGTCGGTGTTCCTGTGGCTGCCCGCCCTCGTCGTCGGCCTGCTCGCCGGCGTGCTGCTCGCGGAGGCGACCCGCCCGCGGCCGCGCTGGCGGATGTCCGACCCCGCCCGCCGGCCCCGGCGCGGCGAGCAGGTCTCGCCGTGGCTGCTGTGGACCACGCGTGCCGTCGTGCTCGCGGAGGTCCTCGTGACCGTCTGGATGTGGCGGCGCGGGGACCTCGCCGACACCGTCGCCTGGGTCGCGCTGCTGGTCCCGCTCGTGGCCTGGCTGCTGGCCGAGACGGCGCTGCTCCGCGTCCTCGTCCGCCCGCTGCCCGCCGAGGGCGCCGACGTGCCCGTCGACGAGGCGCTGCGCACCTGGACCGCGCACCTGGTCACCGCGGCGACGAGCGTGCTCGCGCTGCTGCCCCTCGGCACCCTGCTGCTGGTCGCCGGCATCGACCTCGGTGACCGGGTCACCGAGAACGTCGACCTGCTGCCGGTCGCGCTGGTCGCCGGTGGTTTCGCGGGCCTGGCCGCTGGCCTCGCCGTCGCCGGTTTCCTGCTCACCTGGCTGCGCCCGGTGCGGGCGGACGAGCGGGCGCTCGCCGGCTGAGACCCACCCCGGTGCCCGATCGGGGGACCGGCCACACCGTGACGTCGGTCACCGCCTGATCCCACGCACCGCGTCCGTCACGGCTGTCACGTGCGGCGCGTCCGTGACAGTGCGTGTCGGCGCGGCTGCATGTCGACGTGTCGTCCCTCTGGTTCACTTCCTGCGCACCGTTGCTAGACGTGGCGCACTCGTTATCGTGTCGTGACTGACAGCCGGGGTGGGATCGCCGGACGGCGTCCGACGGTCCCGGGAACCCCTGCGCTGTCGGCTGCCGCTCGGGTGTGCGACCCCCTGCCCGGTCCCTCGACCCCGTGGAAGTGTCGTGCCCCGAACGCTGAAGCTCGCCCTGTTCGCCCTGGTCCTGCTCGGGCTGGTCGGCGGGTCCGTGGCCTGGTTCACCGCCCAGAAGTCGCTCACGCTCACCGTCGACGGGCAGGCCCGCGAGGTCAGCACCTACGCCGACACCGTCGGGGAGGTCCTCGAGGAGGAGGGCCTGCAGACGCAGTCGCACGACGTCGTCCTCCCGCGGCCCGCGGCCGCGGTGGCCGACGGCGACACGGTCGTGGTCAACCGCGCCCGGCCGCTGCAGCTCACCGTCGACGGCGTCACCCGCGAGGTCTACGTGACCGCGCTGTCGGTGGACGAGGCCCTCGACCAGCTCGGCTACCGCGCCGAGGACATGGTGCTGTCGGCCAGCCGCAGCGAGCGGCTCCCGCTCGACGGCATGGCGCTGTCGATCACCACGCCGAAGGCCGTCACGCTCGTCGTCGACGGCGCCACCCACGTGGTCACCACCACCGCGGCCACCGCCGGCGCACTGCTCGCCGAGCAGGGCGTGACCCTCGGCGAGCACGACCGGACGAGCCTGTTCGCGACCCAGCCGCTGCTCAACGCCATGCGGCTGCAGGTCTACCGTGTGCAGGTGACCGAGCAGGTGGTCACCACCCCGATCCCGCACCAGACGGTCCGCACCGACGACCCGAACGTCTTCGAGGGCGACGAGACCGTCACCCAGCCCGGCGTCGACGGCGAGCAGGCCACCACCTTCCGCGTGACCGTCACCGACGGCGTCGAGACCGCCCGCGAGCAGCTGAACACCGCGGTCACCCGCCCGGCGGTCGACGAGCTGGTCAGCGTCGGCACGAAGGAGCGCCCGGCCCCGGAGCCCTCCACCAGCGGCCTGGACTGGGACGCGCTGGCGCGGTGCGAGGCCGGGGGCAACTGGTCGATCAACACCGGCAACGGCTACTACGGCGGGCTGCAGTTCAACCAGAGCACCTGGCTGGCCAACGGTGGCGGCCAGTACGCCCAGTACCCGCACCAGGCCTCCCGGGAGCAGCAGATCGACATCGGCGAGCGGCTCTACGCCGCCCGCGGCGCCTCGCCGTGGCCGCACTGCGGTCGCTACCTCTGATCCCCCGGAGAACCCCCCGCTGAGCACACCTCCCGAGCAGGCCGACGGGCTGCTGGGCCCGGCCGCGATCCGCGAGCTGGCCCAGCAGCTCGACCTGCGCCCGACCAAGACCCTCGGGCAGAACTTCCTGCACGACGCGAACACCATCCGCCGGATCGTGCGCACCGCCGAGCTGCGGCCCGACGACGTCGTGCTCGAGGTCGGGCCGGGTTTGGGCTCGCTGACCCTGGGCCTGCTGCCGGCCGCCGCCGCGGTCACCGCGGTCGAGATCGACCCGCGGCTGGCCGCCCTCCTGCCGGCCACGGTGGCCGCCCGCCGGCCCGACCTCGCCGGCCGGCTGACCGTCGTCGAGGCCGACGCGCTGCGGGTCACCGAGCTGCCCGGGCCGCCTCCGACGGCGCTGGTGGCCAACCTGCCGTACAACGTGGCCGTGCCCGTCCTGCTGCACCTGCTCGAGCTGCTGCCCTCCCTGCGCCGGGCGCTGGTGCTCGTCCAGGCGGAGGTGGCCGAGCGGCTGGCCGCCCCGCCGGGCGGGGCCGCCTACGGGGTGCCGTCGGTGAAGGCGGCCTGGTACGGCACCGCCCGGCGGGCCGGGAACGTCGGCCGCCGCGTGTTCTGGCCCGAGCCCAACGTGGACTCCGGGCTGGTCGCGCTCGACCGGCACGACCCGCCGCCCGGCGACCGCGCCGCCACCTTCGCCGTCGTCGACGCCGCGTTCGCGATGCGCCGCAAGGGCCTGCGCGCGGCGCTGGCCCGCTGGGCGGGCAGCCCCGCCGCCGCGGAGGCCCGGCTGCGCGCGGCGGGCATCGACCCCGCGACCCGCGGCGAGCAGCTGTCGGTGACCGACTTCGCCCGGCTGGCGGCGACCGCGCCGTGAGCTGGTCCTCGCCGGGCGGTCCCGGCCACACCCGCGGCGACGGCTCCGTGGCCGCGCACGCCCCCGCCAAGGTCAACGTGTCGCTGGCGGTCGGCCCGCTGCGCGAGGACGGCTTCCACGACCTGCAGACGGTCTACCTGGCCGTGTCGCTGCTCGACACGGTGACCGTGCGCCCCGGCGAGGGGCTGTCGGTCACGGTGACCGGCGAGGGCGCCGGCGGCCCCGACCCGGTGCCCACCGACCGGCGCAACCTCGTCTGGCGGGCCGCCGAACTGCTCGCCGAGCACGCCGGGGTCGCCGCCGACGCCGCCATCGCCGTCGACAAGGCCATCCCGGCCGCCGCGGGGCTGGCCGGCGGCAGTGCCGACGCCGCGGCCGCGCTGGTCGCCCTCGACGCGCTGTGGGGCACCCGGGCCACCCGCGGCGACCTCACCGCCCTGGCCGCGCAGCTGGGCAGCGACGTGCCGTTCTCCCTGGCCGGCGGGGTCGCGCTGGGCAACGGCCGCGGGGAGCGGCTCACCCCCGTCCTCGCCCGGCGGCCGTCGCACTGGGTGCTCGGCATCGCCGAGGGCGGGCTGTCGACGCCGGCCGTCTACGCGGAGCTCGACCGGCTGCGCGCCGAGGGCCGGGTGCCCGGCGGCGCCACGTTCCCCTCGCCCGAGCCGGTGGTCGCCGCCCTGCGCAGCGGCCCGGTGGACGCCCTCGCCGCGGCGCTGGCCAACGACCTGCAGGCGGCCGCGGTCTCGCTGCGCCCGGCGCTGCGCCGCGCCCTGCGGGGGGCCGTCGACGCCGGCGCCGCCGCCGCGGTGGTCAGCGGGTCGGGCCCGACCGTGGCCGCGCTGGCCGCCGACGAGGACGCGGCGGTGCGGCTGGCCGCCGTCCTGGCGGGGGAGGGTCTGTTCCGCACCGTCCGGGTGGTGCACGGGCCGGTGCCCGGGGCCCGGCTGGTCGGCTGAGCTCAGCCGCCCCGGTGCCGCAGCGCCGGGGCGGGGTCCAGGTGCGCGAGCCCGTGGAAGGCGAGGTCCACCAGCCGGGCCGCCACCTCCGCCTTGCCCGGCGAGCGGGTCCCCAGCCACCAGTGGCCCACCTGCGCGACCATCCCGACCAGCGCCTGGCTGTAGAGCGCGGCCAGCCGCGGGTCGTAGCCGCGCGCGCCGAACTGCTCGCCGAGCAGGTGCTCGACCCGGCGGGCCAGCTCGCCGATCAGCGACGAGTACGAGCCGGGGGAGTCGCGGGACAGCACGCGGAAGCCGTCGGTGTCCTCCTCGACGTAGTCCAGCAGCGCCAGCGCCGCCCGCTCCAGCAGCGCCCGCGGGCTGCCGCCGGCGGCCAGGGCCGAGGTGAACCGCTCGAGCACCTGCGCCATCTCCCGGTCGACGACCGCGGCGTAGAGGCCCTCCTTGCCGCCGAAGTGCTCGTAGAGGACCGGCTTGCTCACGTCGGCGCGGGCGGCCAGCTCCTCGATCGAGGTGGCCGCGTAGCCGCGCTGCGCGAACACCTCCCGGCCGACCGCCACCAGCTGCTCGCGCCGCTGGGAGCGGTCCATCCGCGCTCGTCGCCGGGGCGGGCCCGCGGTCAGGACGCCGCGGCGCCGGCGGCCGGGACCCGCCGCTTGGCCGCCAGCCGGACCGGGTCGGGCCACTTGACCGAGTGCGCCCAGCCGAGCTTCTCGAACACCCAGATCACCCGGGCGCTGATGTCGACCTGACCGCGCAGCACGCCGTGCCGGGCGCAGGTCGGGTCGGCGTGGTGCAGGTTGTGCCAGGACTCGCCGGCGCTGAGCACGGCCAGCGGCCAGAAGTTGGTGGCGCGGTCCCGCGAGGCGAAGGGCCGGCTGCCCACCACGTGGCAGATCGAGTTGATCGACCAGGTCACGTGGTGCAGCAGCGCCACGCGCACCAGCCCGGCCCAGAAGAACGCCGTCCACGCGCCCGTCCAGCTGCCGGTCACCAGTCCGCCGACCGCCGTCGGGACGGCCAGGCTCAGGAACGCCCAGAGGATGAACAGCCGGCTGGTGATCCGCAGGCCGCGGTCCTTGAGCAGGTCGGGGGCGTACCGCTCGGCGTTGGTCTGGCGCCGGTCGAACAGCCAGCCGAGGTGGGCGTGCCACATGCCCTTGAGCAACGCGCGGGTGTCGGTGCCGTACCGCCACGGCGAGTGCGGGTCGCCCTCGCGGTCGGAGAAGGCGTGGTGCCGGCGGTGGTCGGCCACCCACTGCACCACCGGGCCCTGGACGGCCATGCAGCCGACGACGGCCAGCGCGATCCGCAGCGGGCGGCGGGCCTTGAACGAGCCGTGCGTGAAGTACCGGTGGTAGCCGACGGTCACCCCGAGCAGGGTGAGGAAGTAGAAACCGACGGCCAACCCGACGTCCAGCCAGGACAGCCCCCAGCCCCACACCGCCGGCACGACGGCGGCCAGCGCGAGGAACGGCACGACGACGAACACGTAGAGCGTGAGCTGCTCCAGGTTCCCCTTCGCCTTGCCCAGCGCGTTGGGCGGCAGGCCCTTGTCCGGGTCTGCGGGACGGAAAGCCGCCGGCCGGGTGAGGGAAGGAGCGGACACGTGGCCTCCAGGGATCGTCCGTCGCGGGGCCGCGGTCGACGTCCGGCGGCTACGGGGCCGTAACCTACGTCACCGTAGGGAGGACCGCTCCCCGAGGGGGAGACGCCGCCCGGGCGGCTCCCGTGCCCGCCTCCGGTGCGCCCCCTAGGCTCGTCCCACGCGCCGCCGTGCGGGGACGGCGCGCGGTGGGGGATGGGGTAATCGGCAGCCCGCCGGCCTTTGGAGCCGGGAGGTCTCGGTTCGAGTCCGAGTCCCCCAGCAACGTCCCGCCCGGTCGCACCCGTCGTCGAGGAGATCCGTGAGCCCGCAGCAGCCCGTCGCCGCCGTCGTCGTCCTCGCCGCCGGTCAGGGGACCCGGATGCGGTCGACCACCCCGAAGGTGCTGCACGAGCTGGGCGGGCGCAGCATGCTCGGCCACGTCCTCGCCGCGACCGCGCCGCTGGCGGCGGGCACCACGCTGGTCGTCGTCGGGTCCGGCCGCGAGGCGGTCGAGGAGCACCTGGCCGCCGTCGCGCCGGACGCCCGTGCCGTCGTGCAGGAGGAGCAGCGCGGGTCGGGGCACGCGGCGCAGGTGGCGCTGGAGGCGGTTCCCGATCTCGAGGGCCCGGTGCTCGTCGTCAACGGCGACTCCCCGCTGCTCACCACCGGCACCCTGGCCGCGCTCGTGGCGGCCCACCACGAGGCCGGCAGCGTCTTCACCGTGCTGACCGCCGAGGTCGGGGACCCCACCGGCCTCGGCCGGATCGTGCGGGGGGAGGACGGCGCGCCGCGGGCCATCGTCGAGGAGAAGGACGCGCCCGCGGAGCAGCGCGCGATCCGCGAGGTCAACGCCGGCGTGTACCTCGCGAACGCCGCCACGCTGCGCCGGGTCCTCGCCGGGCTGTCCACCGACAACGCCCAGGGCGAGCAGTACCTGACCGACGCGCTGGCGCCGCTGGTCGAGGGCGGCGCCCCGGTGGCCGCCGTGGCGGCGGAGGACCCGGTCGACGTCCTCGGCTGCAACGACCAGCGGGAGCTCGCCGCGCGGCGGCGCACCCTCAACGACCGCGTGCTCGACGCGCTCATGGTCGCGGGCGTCGCCGTCGTCGACCCGGCCACCACCTGGGTCGACGTCACCGCCTCCGTCCGGCCGGGGGCCCGGCTGCTGCCCGGCGTCCAGCTGCACGGGACGACGACGGTCGCGGCCGGCGCCGTGGTCGGCCCGGACACCACCCTGACCGACTGCACGGTGGGGGAGGGCGCCAGCGTGGTGCGCACGCACGCCACCGGCGCCGAGGTCGGCGCGGGGGCGGAGGTCGGGCCGTTCAGCTACCTGCGGCCGGGCACCCGGCTGGCGGCCCGGTCCAAGGTGGGCGCCTTCGTCGAGACGAAGAACGCCGTCGTCGGCGAGGGGTCGAAGGTGCCGCACCTGTCCTACGTCGGCGACGCCACGATCGGCCGCGGGTCGAACATCGGTGCGGCGACCGTCTTCGTCAACTACGACGGCGTGGCCAAGCACCACACGACGATCGGCGACGCCGTCCGTGTGGGATCGGACACGATGCTGGTCGCGCCGGTCACCGTCGGGGACGGCGCCTACACGGCCGCGGGCTCGGTGATCACCCAGGACGTCCCGCCGGGGGCCATGGGTGTGGCGCGGGCCAGACAGCGCAATGTGGCAGGCTGGGTGGGACGCCGTCGCCCGGGCTCCGCAGCCGCGCAGGCCGCGGCGGCAGCGACAGCAGCAGCGGCCGAGGACCCGGCCGGGAGCCGGCCCGCGGGTGACGCACCGGACCGGCCGGCGGACCCCGAGGCCACCCACGAGCAGTGAGGCAGTGAGCCGATGAGTGCGATCCGGCAGACCACCAGCAAGAGCCTGATGCTCTTCTCCGGCCGGGCGTACCCCGAGCTGGCCTCCGAGATCGCCGGGCACCTCGGCGTCACGCCGACCCCCACGGCCGCCTACGAGTTCGCCAACGGCGAGCTGTTCGTCCGCTTCGAGGAGTCGGTCCGCGGCTGCGACGCCTTCGTCGTGCAGAGCCACACCGCGCCGATCAACACCTGGCTCATGGAGCAGCTGATCATGGTCGACGCGCTCAAGCGCGCCTCGGCCAAGCGGATCACCGTCGTCGCGCCGTTCTTCCCCTACGCCCGGCAGGACAAGAAGCACCGCGGCCGCGAGCCCATCTCCGCCCGACTGGTGGCGGACATGTTCAAGACCGCCGGCGCCGACCGGCTGATGGTCGTCGACCTGCACACCGCGCAGATCCAGGGCTTCTTCGACGGTCCGGTCGACCACCTGTTCGCCCTCGACCTGCTGGTCGCGCACGTGCGCGAGCGCTGGGGCGACCGCGACATCACCGTCGTCTCGCCCGACTCCGGCCGTGTGCGGGTGTCGGAGCGGTGGAGCGACAAGCTCGGCGGCGTCCCGCTGGCCTTCATCCACAAGACCCGCGACCCGATGAAGCCGAACGAGGTCGTCGCCAACCGCGTGGTCGGCAACGTCGAGGGCCGGGTCTGCATCCTGGTCGACGACATGATCGACACCGGCGGCACGATCGTGAAGGCCGCCGAGACGCTGTTCGAGGCCGGTGCCGCCGACGTGATCGTCTGCGCCACGCACGGCGTCCTCTCCGGCCCGGCCGTCGACCGGCTGAAGAACAGCAAGATCAGCGAGGTCGTCGTCACCAACACGCTGCCGATCGAGCCGGCCCGCCAGTTCGACAAGCTCACCGTCCTCTCGATCGCCCCGCTGCTGGCGCGGGCGATCAAGGAGGTCTTCGAGGACGGCTCGGTCACCAGCCTCTTCGGCGGCGCCAGCTGACGCTGCCGGGACCGCCGCACCGCGGTCCCGGCAGCGTTTGCGGCGTCAGTCGGTGAAGTCCCGCGAGAGGCAGGCCCGCTGCCGGGCGTCGAGCCCCTCCAGGACGACGGCCCGCTGCCGCGCCGTCGCCGGGGGCTTGGTCAGCGTGGTCACCGGCCGGCGCGAGGTGTAGGTGAAGGTCACCGAGTAGCGGTCCTGCACGCGCGGGGGCATCGCCCGGTGGAACAGCGAGCGGGTGTCGACGAGCAGGCACGTGCCGGCCGGCCCGGTCGCCTGCCGCCACTCCGACCGGGGCACGAGGCCCTCGATCTCCTGGTCGGAGACGAAGCCCGACACATAGCCCAGGGACCGGGTCACCCGGTCGGTGTGCACCCGGTCCAGGTACTCGAAGGGCCCCCCGTCCGGGCCGACGTCGTCCAGCCAGACGAGGATCTTGAACATCCGGTGGTCCTCGAGGTCCCGGTGCCACTGGCGCACGCCGACGGCCCGGGAGGTCGCCCGCTCCAGCCGCAGGTCGGCGCCGTAGTACCGCGCGGGCAGGCCGAGGTGGACCTCGACCACGTCGAGCAGCTCCTGCGCGAGGCCCCACCGCCAGACGGCGGGCTCCTCGAGGACCTCGTCCACGGACAGCAGCGTGGTGTCCTGGCCGGTGTCCGGCTTGGCCGCCAGCCGCTCCTTGAGCGCGAGCAGGCCGGTCCACAGCTCGCCGCTGTGCGGGAGCCCCAGGTCGTCGAGCGCGACCAGGCGGATGCCGTCCCGCCGCACGTCGTCCAGCAGTGCGCGCCGGTCGGCCGGGAGGGCCGGCAGGGAGGAGGCGTACTCCTGCACCCGCCGCTCGTGACGACGCTCGACCAGGGTCCGGATGGGCGGGACCCGGGCGATCGCCTCCCGCTTGGCGCGGCTGACCACCCGCGTGGTCGTGTCCAGCATCAGCATCTCCTCGGCGTGTGTGTCGAGCACCGGTGTCCCCGGTGCCGCGGTGCGGTGACGCGGTGGTGCCGTGACGCAGTGCGGTGACGCGGTGGTGCCGGGGCGCAGCACTGCGGGACCCGCCGCACGCCGGTGGGCGGCGGGACGGGAAGGGGCCGTCAGCCGGCGCGGCGGCCGAGGGCGCGGTGGGTCCAGCCGGCGGCGGTCCAGGCCTCCCGGTCCAGGGCGTTGCGGCCGTCGAGCACCCGCTTCTGCTGCACGACCTGCCCGAAGGTGACCGGGTCC